>NZ_JBIUVX010000041.1:12496-42789 GCF_044743175.1 Pseudomonas sp. NPDC087690 | reverse complement strand
GAACTGGCGGTCGGCGCTCAGTTCAATCTGCCGTACATCCACGTTGTGG
Organism: Pseudomonas sp. NPDC087690; assembly: GCF_044743175.1. Lineage (NCBI taxonomy): Bacteria > Pseudomonadati > Pseudomonadota > Gammaproteobacteria > Pseudomonadales > Pseudomonadaceae > Pseudomonas > Pseudomonas sp. NPDC087690. Next base: position 42,740 of record NZ_JBIUVX010000041.1, on the reverse strand, counting down.
TGAACAACTCGTACCTGGGTCTGATCCGTCAGGCGCAGCGCGGGTTCGAAATGGACTACTGCGTGCAGCTGTCCTTCGATAACCTGAACGCGCCGGAACTCAACGGTTACGGTGTTGACCACGTCGCAGTGGCTGAAGGCCTTGGCTGTAAGGCGCTGCGTGTATTCGAACCATCGGAAATCGCCCCTGCCCTGCGCAAGGCCGAACAGATGATCGAAGAGTTCAAGGTGCCGGTGATCGTCGAGATCATTCTGGAGCGTGTGACCAATATCTCCATGGGTACCGAGATCAACGCCGTCAACGAATTCGAAGACCTGGCGCTGGTCGGCAACGATGCGCCAACGGCGATTTCGCTGCTCGACTGATCCGCCATGGCCTGATGCTCCTGTAGGAGCTGCCGCAGGCTGCGATCTTTTGATCTTTGTTGTTAACAGATCAAGATCAAAAGATCGCAGCCTGCGGCAGCTCCTACACAGGGCCATCAACATTAATTTGCAACGGGAGACCACCATGCCGCGTTTCGCAGCCAACCTGTCCATGCTGTTCACCGAACAGGATTTCCTTGCCCGTTTCGACGCCGCCGCCAAGGCTGGCTTCAGCGGTGTCGAGTACCTGTTCCCGTACGACTTCAGCTCTGCCGAAATCAAGGCCAAACTCGACGCCAACGGTCTGACCCAAGTGCTGTTCAACCTGCCGGCCGGTGACTGGGCCAAGGGCGAACGTGGTATCGCGTGTTTGCCAGATCGGGTCGAAGAGTTCCGCGCCGGTGTCGATCTGGCGATTGCCTACGCACAAGTGCTGGGCAACACCCAGATCAACTGCCTGGCCGGTATCCGTCCGCAAGGCGTTGACGATGCCACGGTAGAAAAGACCTTCGTCGCCAACCTGAAATACGCCGCCGACAAGCTGCAAGCGGTGGGCATCAAACTGGTGATGGAAGCAATCAACACCCGCGACATCCCGGGCTTCTACCTGAACAACACGGCGCAAGCCCTGTCGATTCGCGAGCAGGTCGGCAGCGCCAATCTGTATCTGCAATACGACATTTATCACATGCAAATCATGGAAGGCGATCTGGCCCGCACCCTGCAATCGCACCTGGGCGAGATCAACCATGTGCAGCTCGCGGACAACCCGGGGCGCAACGAACCAGGCACCGGTGAAATCAACTACCGCTTCCTGTTCGAACACCTCGACCGCATCGGTTATCAGGGTTGGGTGGGTTGCGAATACAAGCCGCTGACCACCACTGAAGCAGGCCTCGGCTGGCTGAAAACCCACAACGCAATCTGACGCAGATCCCCTGTAGGAGTGAGCCTGCTCGCGATGAATTCACCTCGGTACACCTGATGTACCTCAGCGCCTGAATCGCGAGCAGGCTCACTCCTACATAAAAGCAACAGCTTTCCCCTATTTGCTTGAGCAAGACAAAAACAAGAGGATTTTCTCATGGCTAAAATCGGATTTATCGGCACCGGCATCATGGGCCACCCAATGGCTTCGAACCTGCAGAAAGCCGGTCACAGCCTGTTCCTGTCGGCGCACCACGACGCCGCCCCTGCCGACCTGGTTGCCGCTGGCGCCGTCGCCCTGGCCAACCCGCGCGAAGTCGCGCAGGAAGCTGAATTCATCATCGTCATGGTCCCGGATACCCCACAGGTCGACGACGTACTGTTCCGCGCCGACGGCGTTGCCGCTGGCCTGAGCAAAGGCAAAATCGTGATCGACATGAGCTCGATCTCGCCTACCGCCACCAAAGCATTCGCAGCGAAGATCAACGAGAAAGGCGCGCAATACCTCGACGCACCGGTTTCCGGCGGTGAAGTCGGCGCCAAAGCCGCGACCCTGAGCATCATGATCGGTGGCGACGCCGATGCCTTCGAACGCGCGCTGCCGCTGTTCCAGGCCATGGGCAAGAACATCACCTTGGTCGGTGGCAATGGCGACGGTCAAACCGCCAAAGTCGCCAACCAGATCATCGTTGCCCTGAACATTCAGGCCGTCGCTGAAGCCCTGCTGTTCGCTTCGAAAAACGGTGCCGATCCAGCCAAGGTGCGTGAAGCGCTGATGGGCGGTTTCGCCTCCTCGAAGATCCTCGAAGTGCACGGCGAGCGCATGATCAAAGGCACCTTCGATCCAGGCTTCCGCATCAGCCTGCACCAGAAAGACCTGAACCTGGCCCTGCAAGGCGCGAAGGAGCTGAACATCAACCTGCCGAACACCGCCAACGCCCAGCAAGTGTTCAGCACCTGCGCAGCGATCGGTGGCAGCAACTGGGATCACTCGGCGCTGATCAAAGGTCTGGAGCACATGGCTAACTTCTCGATTCGCGACAACAAATAAGCCTTCATCAAACCTGTAGGAGTGAGCCTGCTCGCGATGAAGTCACCGCGGTGAGTCAGATTTACCGCGCCGCCTGGATCGCGAGCAGGCTCACTCCTACAAGGGATCTGAGTTGCCCTTTCGAATAACAAGAATTCCGGGAGCCCGCCATGTCGGTCGATCCGCAACAACTGCTGCGCGAGCTGTTTGCCACAGCCATCGACGCGGCCCATCCGAACCAAGTCCTCGAAGCCCATTTGCCTGCCGATCGCAGCGGTCGGGTGATCGTCATCGGTGCCGGCAAAGCCGCTGCCGCCATGGCGCAAGTGGTCGAGCGTTGCTGGGAAGGTGAAGTGTCTGGCCTGGTGGTGACCCGTTACGGTCACGGCGCCCCGTGCGAAAAAATCGAAGTGGTCGAAGCCGCGCACCCCGTCCCGGACGCTGCCGGCCTGGCCGTGGCCAAACGTGTGCTCGAACTGGTCAGCAACCTGACTGAAGACGACCGCGTGATCTTCCTGCTCTCCGGTGGTGGCTCGGCCCTGCTGGCGTTGCCGGCCGCAGGCATCACCCTCGCCGACAAGCAGTCGATCAACAAAGCCCTGCTCAAATCCGGCGCGACCATCGGCGAGATGAACTGCGTGCGCAAGCACCTCTCGGCGATCAAGGGCGGCCGTCTCGGCAAGGCCTGCTGGCCTGCCACTGTTTATACCTACGCGATTTCCGATGTCCCGGGCGACCTCGCCACGGTCATCGCTTCCGGCCCGACCGTGGCCGATCCAAGCACTTCCGCTGAGGCGCTGGCAATCCTCAAGCGCTACGGCATCGAGATCCCTGCTTCAGTGCGCAACTGGCTGCAAAGCCCGGAGTCGGAAACCGTCAAACCCGGTGACCCGAGCCTCGCGCGCAGCCACTTCCAGTTGATCGCCCGTCCTCAGCAATCGCTGGATGCCGCCGCAGTGAAATGCCGTCAGGCCGGTTTCAGCACGCTGATCCTCGGCGACCTCGAAGGTGAGTCGCGCGAAGTGGCGAAAGTCCACGCCGGTATCGCCCGCCAGATCATCAACCACGGCCAGCCATTGGCGGCGCCGTGCGTGATTTTGTCTGGCGGCGAAACCACCGTGACCGTGCGCGGCAATGGCCGTGGCGGACGCAACGCCGAATTCCTCTTGAGCCTCACCGACAACCTCAAAGGCCAGCCCGGCGTCTACGCGCTGGCCGGTGACACCGACGGCATTGATGGCTCGGAAGACAACGCCGGCGCGATCATGACCCCGGACAGCTACGCCCGCGCCGCCGCCCTCGGTTTGAGCGCCAGCGACGAGCTGGATAACAACAACGGCTACGGCTATTTCGCGGCGCTCGATGCGCTGATCGTCACCGAGCCGACCCGCACCAACGTCAACGACTTCCGCGCCATTCTGATCCTTGAGAGCTGCAAATCATGACGCCTGATAAAAAGGTCAAAATCCTCGCCACCCTCGGTCCTGCTGTCGATGGCATCGAAGACATCCGTGAACTGGTCAAGGCCGGGGTGAATATCTTCCGCCTGAACTTCAGCCACGGCGATCATGCCGACCACGCCAAGCGCTATCAGTGGATCCGCGAAGTCGAGCGCCAGCTCAACTACCCGCTGGGCATTCTGATGGACTTGCAGGGGCCGAAACTGCGCGTCGGCAAGTTCGCCGACGGCAAGGTGCAGCTGCATCGTGGTCAGGCCTTCCGTCTCGATCTGGACGCGACACCGGGCGATGAGCGCCGGGTCAATCTGCCGCATCCGGAGATCATCGAAGCGCTGGAAGCGGGCATGGATCTGCTGCTCGACGACGGCAAACTGCGTCTGCGTGTGGTCAGCAAATACGCCGACGCGATTGATACTACCGTGCTCAACGGCGGCGAACTGTCGGACCGCAAAGGCGTCAACGTACCGCAAGCGGTGCTCGACCTCAGCCCGCTGACCGCCAAGGATCGTCGTGACCTGAGCTTCGGTCTGGAACTCGGCGTGGACTGGGTCGCGCTGTCGTTTGTGCAGCGCCCGCAAGACATCGTCGAAGCCCGCGCACTGATCGGTGACAAAGCCTTTCTGATGGCGAAAATCGAGAAGCCTTCCGCCGTTGAGCAACTGCGCGAAATCGCTGAATTGAGCGACGCGATCATGGTTGCTCGTGGCGACCTCGGCGTCGAAGTGCCGGCGGAAAGCGTGCCGCAGATTCAGAAAAACATCATCACCACCTGCCGCGAACTGGGCAAACCGGTGGTGGTGGCGACGCAAATGCTCGAGTCGATGCGCTTCTCCCCTGCCCCGACCCGTGCCGAAGTGACTGACGTTGCGAACGCCGTGGCCGAAGGTGCCGATGCGGTGATGCTGTCGGCAGAAACCGCGTCCGGCGAATACCCGCTGGAAGCCGTGCAGATGATGAGCAAGATCATTCGTCAGGTGGAGAACGGTCCGGATTATCAGACTCAGCTCGACGTCAGCCGGCCGAAGGCGGAAGCGACGGTTTCCGATGCGATCAGCTGCGCGATCCGTCGCATCAGCAACGTGCTGCCGGTGGCGGTGTTGGTCAACTACAGCGAGTCGGGTGCATCGAGTTTGCGTGCGGCGCGGGAACGGCCGAAAGCGCCGATCCTCAACCTGACGCCGAACCTGCAAACCGCGCGGCGTCTGAGCGTGGCGTGGGGGATTCATTCGGTGGTCAACGATCGCCTGCGTCAGGTCGACGAAGTCTGCTCGACCGCGCTGGAAATCGCCCAGGCCCAAGGCATGGCCGAGCGTGGCGACACGCTGCTGATCACTGCCGGCGTGCCATTTGGCCAGCCGGGATCGACTAACTCGCTGCGGATCGAAACGTTGATTTAACCGCCCACCATGATCGTTCCCACGCTCCGCGTGGGAATGCGGCCCGGGACGCTCCGCGTCCCAAGAGCAGACGCAGAGCGTCCTTTGAGGCATTCCCACGCAGACGGTTCGACGTGGGAACGATCAGTACCGAATGAACTGCCATGCCTGCCAATCATTTCAACACCCACTGCCCCGACTGGGCCGAGGCTTTGCTCAACGGTTTCAGTCAAATATTCCTCCAGCGCCATCCGCTGTGCGGCCTGCTGTGTCTGTTGGCGATCCTGCTGACCGCACCGGTGCTGTTCGCCGGTGCGCTGCTCGGTGCCGTCGCCGGATTGCTCACCGCGCAACGCCGCAACTACGCCAAGGCTGATCGTCAGGCCGGATTGTTCAGCTACAACGCCATCCTGCTCGGCCTGCTGCTGAGCCTGTATTTCCCTTGGTCGCCGCTGCTGCCGCCGCTGATTCTCGCCGCCGGCGGCTTGAGCGCGATGGCCACGCAGCAATGGCTCAAACATGTGTACCGCAGCCGATCGATTCCGGCCTACACCTCGCCGTTCGTGGCGCTGAGCTGGGTTCTGCTGCTGTTCGCCGAACCGTCAGCGCCGATGGCGCACATCGAGATGAACACGCTGAATCTGCTCGCCGCCGAACTGCGCGGTCTGGGTCAAGTGATGTTTCTCGGTCATCCGCTGGCCGGCGCGCTCATCGCCATTGGTTTGCTGATGGCTGATCGCCGGGCGTTTTGCTGGGCAATGCTGGCGTCAGCCATCGGTCTGGCCTCAAGCCTGCTGCACCACGAAACCAGCGCTGCGCTTTTAGGTTTGGGCAGCTACAACGCCGTGCTGGCCGCCCTCGCCTTCAGTGCGCAACGCCAACAACCGTGGCTGCCACTACTCGGCATCGTCCTGGCGCTGCTGGTGACGCCACTGTTTGCTGCCGTTGGCCTCGCCACCCTGACCGCGCCGTTCATCCTCGCCGGCTGGCTGATCCGCGCCGGCATCCAGATGCTCGGCAAAACCCCGGTTGAGCGTGCGCCTTGCGCTCATGGGGAGAATCAACCTAGGCTGCGCTGATCTTCGATTCAGGCGTTATCCATGGACAGCAGCAACAATTGGCGCGAACGGCTTTACGTGATGATTTTCCAGAGCGACACCCTTGCCGGGCGTCGCTTCGACGGCATCCTGCTGTTGATCATCCTCTCCAGTCTGGTGATCGTGATGCTCGACAGCATCGACAGCATTCACCAGAACTACGCCGACGTGCTGGCCTACATCGAATGGGGCTTCACGATCATCTTTCTCGGCGAGTACATCCTGCGTCTGTATTGCTCACCGAAGCCGTTGCGCTACGCCTTCAGCTTTTACGGGCTGGTGGATTTGCTGGCGATCGTGCCAGGCATCCTCGCCCTGTATTACAGCGATGCGCAGTACCTGCTGATCATTCGGATCATCCGCATGCTGCGGATTTTCCGCGTGCTCAAGCTCAGCCCGTACCTCAAGCAAGCCAACTATTTGATGTCGGCGCTGCGTGGCAGCAAGCAGAAAATCGTGGTGTTTCTGGTCAGCGTCTGCACGCTGGTGACGGTGTTCGGCACCCTGATGTACGTAATCGAAGGCCCGGAACATGGCTTCACCAGCATCCCCAAAGGCATCTATTGGGCGATCGTCACGCTGACCACCGTGGGCTTCGGCGACATCGTGCCGAAGACCCCGTTGGGCCAGGTGATTTCGTCGCTGGTGATGATCACCGGTTACTCGATCATCGCCGTGCCGACGGGGATTTTTACCGCCGAACTGGCCAACGCCATGCGCGGTGAACAGTTGCAACACGACTGCCCGGTGTGCAAGAAAAACAGCCACGAGCATGGCGCGGCGTTCTGCTCGCGATGTGGCAATGCCTTGTTCAAGAAACTGGAATAAGCAAAGAGCTTTTTAATCTTTAAACGACTATGCGTGCCCCGTTATAGTCAGTGGCAATTGAACATCACCCCCTGCTCCTACACAGATAAAACAAGGAATGCGCAGTGAAAAAACTCTTTGGCGCCTCACTTCTCGCCGCCGGCCTGGCCTTGGCCAACATCGCCCAGGCAGCCCCGACGCTGCTCAACGTTTCCTACGACGTGATGCGCGATTTCTACAAGGACTACAACACTGCGTTCCAGAAACACTGGCAAGCCGAGCACAACGAAAACATCACCGTGCAGATGTCTTTCGGCGGTTCGAGCAAGCAAGCGCGTTCGGTGATCGACGGCCTGCCCGCTGACGTCATCACCATGAACATGGCCACCGACATCAACGCTCTCGCCGACAACGGCAAACTGGTCCCGGAAAACTGGGTCACGCGCCTGCCGAACAACAGCGCGCCGTTCACTTCGGCCACGGTGTTTATCGTGCGCAAAGGCAACCCGAAAGCCCTGAAAGACTGGCCGGATCTGCTCAAGGACGGCGTGCAAGTGATCGTGCCAAACCCGAAAACCTCGGGTAATGGCCGCTACACCTACCTGTCGGCCTGGGGTTATGTGCTGAAGAACGGCGGCGACGAGAACAAGGCCAAGGACTTCGTCGGCAAACTGTTCAAGCAGGCGCCAGTGCTGGACACCGGTGGCCGCGCCGCCACCACCACGTTCATGACCAACCAGATCGGCGACGTGCTGGTGACCTTCGAAAACGAAGCCGAAATGATTGCCCGCGAGTTTGGTCGTGATCAGTTTGAAGTGATCTACCCGAGTGTTTCCGCTGAAGCCGAGCCACCGGTGTCGGTGGTCGACAAAGTGGTCGACAAGAAAGGCTCGCGTGCGGCGGCGGATGAATACCTGAAGTACCTGTGGTCGCCGGAAGGTCAGGAAATTGCGGCGGCGAACTACCTGCGTCCACGTGATCCCGCGGTGTTGGCGAAGTACACCGATCGTTTCCCGAAAGTTGACTTCCTTTCGGTGGAGAAGACCTTTGGTGACTGGCGTACGGTGCAGAAGACTCACTTCAATGATGGTGGGGTTTTTGATCAGATTTATAGCGGGCAGTAAGGTTTAAGCTGACATGAAAAAGGCGATCCGCAAGGGTCGCCTTTTTTGTGGGCGCTTTACCCTCACCCCAGCCCTCCCGAAACGTCGGACCGTCCAGAGGGAGAGGGGGCCAACCGTGGGATGCTCAAAAGATTTTCCGACCTGAAAGTGCTGCTGTGAATCCATAATCGCTGCAAGTCTTTCAGGTCGATGTATAGCGCCAGACACCTCGGTCAGTCCCCTCTCCCTCTGGGCGGTCCGACGTTTCGGGAGGGCTAGGGTGAGGGGCTTCTACATCGGCGGCGTCACTCCATCCTTCCCCGCAGAAATCGATTGCGCCGTCAGCGTGCCATCCGCACTCTGCGTCACGAACGTAACAATCTTCACCCCAACCTTCAGCAAGCTCCGATCCCCCGGCATCAAATTAACGATCGGCACATCCTCCGGCACCAGTATCTTTTGCTGTCCGCCCTTGTAATTCACCGTCAGCACCCGCCCGTTGCTCACCACCAGATCGCCGACGCTGCCATTGGTCATGCTGCTGCCCTTGGCCAGATCGAACGGTCGATGACCGTCGCCGCTACCCGCCAGCTCCGGCGGAAACACATGCACTTCCAGCGCCTTGAGCGTGCCATCCTCCTGCGACATCGCCGCCGAACCGATGTAGCTGCCGGGCTTGATGTCTTCGATATTGGCCAGAGTAACGCCGCGGACTTTGGTGTCGCCGGTCAAGTGAATCACCACGTTCTCGCCGCTGTTGACGTTGACTTTCAAGCTGTCTGCGCTGACCCCGGTGATCTCGCCGCGTACGCCGAGGCGCATCCCCGGTGCATCAGCGGCCTGCACGCTCGTCGCGCCGAGCAGACTGATCAGGACAATCGTTGCGGTATGGCGAAGCGTCTGACGAAACATTGCATTCCTCCGGTGATCTACGTGGAACAACCGATGCAAACATAAGCACGCTATCGAAGAAGATGTAAGTGAATGTATCATCAGCCCTCAACGGTCGGACGCAAGGTTCGCCCCGAATGGCCACGGCCGTCATTACCCGACGTAATAACTGATATCAACCGAAGGCTGCTTCTGCCCGTTCGGTTTGTCCCTTAGCCTCACCGCATTCCTTTCGCTGGATCGAGTAACTCCTATGATCGCCACGACTCACGCAATGACCCGAGGCATGGTGCTGCTGTTCGCCTTCTGCTGCGGCGCCATCGTTGCCAACATCTACTATGCGCAGCCAATCATCGGCCTGATCGCGCCGGACATTGGCCTGAGCGACACCATGGCCAGTTTCATCGTTTCGCTGACGCAGATCGGCTATGCGCTGGGCCTGTTTTTTTTGGTGCCGCTGGCGGACCTGCTGGAAAACCGTCGGTTGATGATCATCACCACCGTGGTGGCGATTGCCAGCCTGTTGGCGGCGGCGTTTACCGATCAGCCTAATGTGTTTCTGCTGATCTCGTTGTTGGTCGGCTTCAGCTCGGTGTCGGTGCAGATTCTGATTCCTCTGGCGGCGCACCTTGCTCCGGAGGAATCCCGTGGCCGTGTGGTCGGCGGGATCATGGGCGGTTTGTTGCTGGGGATTCTGTTGGCGCGACCGGTATCGAGCGTGGTTGCAGATCACCTCGGCTGGCGGGCGATGTTCATGATTGCTGCCGCATTGATGGCGGCGATCAGCGTGGTACTGGCGCTGACCGTTCCCAAGCGCCAACCGGATCACAGCGCCACCTACGGCCAACTGATCGGTTCACTGTGGACACTCCTGCGCCAGCAACCGGTACTGCGCCAACGGGCGTTTTATCAGGGCTGCATGTTCGCCGCGTTCAGTCTGTTCTGGACCGCTGTGCCGCTGGAACTGGCGCGTAACCATGGCCTGTCGCAAAGCGAAATCGCGATCTTTGCTTTGGTCGGCGCCATTGGTGCCATCGCCGCGCCGATCAGCGGGCGCCTGGCCGACGCCGGCCACACCCGCATCGCCTCGCTGCTGGCCATGATCTTCGCCAGCCTGAGCTTCCTGCCCGCCTTCATCCACCCCGCCTACAGCGTGATCGGCCTGGCCGTAACCGGCGTGGTGCTCGACTTCTGCGTACAAATGAACATGGTGCTCGGCCAACGCGCGGTCTACTCGCTGGACGCAAAGAGCCGTGGTCGTTTGAACGCGCTGTACATGACCAGCATCTTCATCGGCGGCGCCTTCGGCTCGTCGGTCGCCAGTGCGTTGTATGAGCATGGCGGCTGGTTGTGGATCGTGATTGTCGGCAGTGCGTTCCCGCTGTTGGCATTGTTGCGGTTTTTGAGTGTTTCGCAGCGTGGTTCATTGGCGACTGCGTGAAGCGTCAAAAGCTTCGCGAGCAGGCTCGCTCCCACAGGTTATTCACTGAGCCTGGGGGAGCGAGGAAGCTTAATAACGAACCAGTTTCTCCATTGCCGCATCCGCCAGAAAGGAGGAGCGGCTTTTGACGTTGTGTTCGCGCACATAACGATCGATGCGCTGAATCACGTAACCGGGGAGCGTCACGTTGACCTTCTCGGTCTTGCCCAGATACGGCGAGATATCCAGTTCCAGCATGCCCCAGCCCATATCGGCGAATTCCGGATTACTGCGATGAGCAGATGCCGATGTCGGCATAGGAATCGACTCACCGTCCGCCGCAATTTCTTGCAGCATGATGTGGGCGATTTCAACCGCCGCATTGTAGGCATCTTCAAAGCTATCCCCTGCCGTTACTGCGCCAGGAATATCAGGGATCTGAATACCGATGGCGGTATTTTCATCACCCCATTCGATGCAGATTGGATATTGCATTACGGATCTCCTTCATAACTGGCTGGCGGGTTGTACAACCCGGCACGCCTCCTGATGCTTTTGACCGTCCCCAGTGGCAAATCCTTTTTCGGGTGAGGAACGGGAATCGTGTACGGGTTGTATCGGTGCCTGAAGATGTGATGACTGCCAGTGACCCGATCCAGCGTCCAGCCTGCATCCTCCAACTCCTTGATCAATAGCCTGCTCTGCACCAACCGCCTCCTTGCCTTGGCCTCACAAAAATAACTCTAGAGTTATTTTTACTCAAGCATAGAAATTCTGGAAGCGACGCCCGGTTGTTTTACAGAATGTGATTGATTGCATCGCAACCGGACCCGATTACACTCAGCGGCTCACATCCAAAGCCCTGAACAATGGAAGACCAGAAGGGATTGTTATGGCAATGGCAGTTTCTACCTTCAGAACAGAGTGGCTTCATCACCGGGCAGACATTGTTCGTCGATGGCGGCTCCTAGGTCGGTAAAGCCTCGTTTTAATCAATACGACTCCCCTGTAGGAGTGGACGCTGCCGGATAACGATGTGTGGGCGGTTTTTCCGACGGGGCAGATGGCGAGTGCCAAGGCAAGGGCGATTGTTGAGTGTGTCCACGGGCTTCTAGTGAGCAACCATTGACGCGTAACGTTTCGTTTATTGCGATTTTCGTTTAATTCGAATAACGTCCCGACATTGTCTTTTCAGAAAGCTGGAAAACCATCATGTCGATTGTTATTCATCCGCCGGTCACCCTCCCCGTAGAGCGCGAGATCAAAGCCGCCATCGAGGGCCAGCGTGCCTTGGCCGCTTACCTCGCTACCCAATTCGAAACCCAGCACATACATATCTTCGATGAGCAGAACGAAGCTCATCGTGTCGAGTTGCCAACGTCCGCCCTGCGCTTGCTTGCTGACATTCTTACAGCGCTGGCAGAGGGCAACGCCGTTAAAGTCGTGCCAGTACACGCCGAACTGACCACCCAAGAAGCCGCCGACCTGCTCAACGTCTCACGCCCGCACATGATTAAACTGCTGGAAAGTGGCGAGATTTCCTACCACAAAACCGGCAAGCACCGACGTGTGCGCTTTGCCGATCTGATGGATTATAAGACCCGGCGTGACAGCGCCAGCGAGCAGGCAATGATGCTTCTCGCAGAGCAGGCACAAGCGTTAAGGACAGGTTACGAGTGAGGCATTCCTCTTTCACTGCTGCCTCGCCAATAAAGAGCCGATGCATGTGTTTTGTACCCAGCCCCATTGAGAGACTTTTTGATGTGGTTAGCCCTCTCAGGGCTATTCCGGGCACGATGGACCAAGGAGATTCACGGCGAATGGAAACGCAATCTGTTGAAGAACCGCACTGACCTGACAATCGAGCAATTGGATCGCACCTCGGAGCTGATGGATCAGGCGATTCCCGATGCCTGCGTCTACGACTATGAAAATTTGGTCAGTGGATTGTCATTGCCCGATCTGGATGACCGCCATGTTCTGGCAGCAGCGATTCGTTGCAATGCTGGCGTGATCGTGACGTTTAATTTGAAAGATTTTCCCGACAAATACCTCGCCCCTTTCGGTATTGAGGCGCAACACCCGGATGAGTTCGTCGAAAACCTGTTTCATCTGGATTCGGCAGCCGTTGTCGCAGCCGCGCAGCACCAACGCAAACAATTGAAAACACCCACGATGGACGTCGAATCGTTTCTGAGTTTGCTACAACGTCAGGGGTTGAAGAAGTCGATTCAAGCGCTCGGCAGCTACCGCGCGATCCTGTGAAATCACCAGCGCAATCGACAGACAAAAAAAAGGCGATCCGAAGATCGCCGTTTTCATTTACTGCCCGAACTGCTTGCCCAGTCCCGGTGGCACGCCGTGGATGTTGGTGTCTTCCCACGGGCCGTTGGGGCTGACGGACCGGCTCCAGCCGTTGTTCCAGCGGTAGTAGGTGCGCTGGCGGTAGAAGGTGTTGGTCTGGTCGTCGAGGACGTAGACGCCGAGTTTCTGATCCCAGTGGCTGTTGCCGCCCGGTGGTGGGGCGAAACTGGCCGAGGTGCGCGGCACGGGTTTGGCCGGTTTCGCCGGGATGCTTTTGCCTGGGGTCGGTGACGTCGATGGCGTCGGGCTCGGTTGCGACGGCGGAATCGGCGGCAGGTTGGTGGTCGGTTCCGGTCGTTGCACCGCACATGCACTCAAGCCCAGGGCCAGTGTGAGGACTGTGATTCGGGCGATGGTGTGCATGGCGGTGCTTTCCTGTTGTGTCCGGCTATTTGTCCGGGCTGTCGATGGTCAGTTTTTGTAGCGCAGTGGTGCTGCTGGCCAGTGGGCCGCTGCGACCGACCCACTCGCCGGCAGTCGGTTGGCCGGCGCGGGAGATGCGCGCAACCAGTTGGACTTCAGGGAAGTTCGACAGTTTCAACTGCGGCATCATTGCGTCGGCATCGCCCAGTTCGACGGTGACTGGCAGATCGGCCACGGTCAGGCGTTTGGCCGCCAGCGGTGCCGGCGGGCCGGACGTGGCGCGGGCGAAAATGAACACGCTGTCACCCGGCTGCACTTTGCCTTTGAGCTCGCTGGCCAGATCGACGCTGACTTTCAACAGCGCAGTTTTTGCGGCTACCGGTGCCTGAGCGACTTTGCCGCCACTGGCTTCCAGACGCTCGGCGGCACGCTTGATCCCGCCTTGCAGCGCGGCGCGGGAACTGTCCTCCGGCGGCAGTTGCGCCAGCAAGCGGTTCCAGTAATCGATGGCTTGCTGATAACGCTCGCCTTCAAACGCAGCGATGCCAAGCAGACCGAGGCTGGTGACTTCTTTCGGATCGGCCTTCAGCGCTTCGTCGGTCAACGCCTGGATCTTTGCCGACCACTTTTTGCCGTCAGCAAAATACTGCGCCTGCGCCCATTGACCGAGCAGTTCCGGTTGACGTCCGGCCAGATTGGCAGCGCGTTCGAACATCTTCGCTGCGTCCGCCGGACGCTCTTGCGCCATGTAGGTACGGCCGAGGAAATACAGGCCTTCGGCAGAGTCCGGCTGTGCCGCGACGGCACGCTCCAGACGCTGGGTCATCTCTTCCATCGACTGCGGTGCCTGGGCGAATTCGCGGGTCAGTTCGACCTTGTCGGCAGCACCGAAATGCAGATACAGGCCCAGGCCCAACACTGGCACAAGGACTGCCGCCAGCAGCGGCAATGGTTTACCCAGTTTCGAGATGCGCGGTGCGGCAACCCCTTCGGTATCTGCCAGCAACTCACGCGCCGCCTCGGCGCGGCCGCTGTCCATTTGCGCAGCGTCGAGAACGCCTTCGGCCTGTTGCGCTTGCAACTCGGCGACACGCTCCTGATACAACGCGACGTTCAGGGCAGTCCGATCCTCTTCACGCTGGGCGCGACGTTCGCGCAGCACCGGGATCAGCAGAAAACTCAGGGCGACCAGAAGCAACAGCCCTGCGGCAAGCCAGAAATCAATCATTCTTGGTTTTTATCCAACAGTTGGTCGAGGCGCTGACGCTCTTCGCTGGACAGCGCTTGCGGAGTTTCGGCGCGCTGGCCGCGACGACGGCGGACGATCACCGCGATCACCACCAGACCACCGAGCAGCAGGCCGGCCGGGCCGAACCACAGCAGCGCAGTCTTGGCGTTGAGCGCCGGTTTGTAGCGGACGAAATCACCGTAGCGATCAACCATGAAGTCGATGATCTGCTGATTGTCCTTGCCTTCGCCGAGCATGCGGAAAATCTCTTTGCGCAGGTCGGCGGCAATCGGCGCGTTGGAGTCAGCGATGTCCTGGTTCTGGCACTTGGGGCAGCGCAGCTCTTTGGTCAGCTCGCGGAAACGCTCACGGTCGCCTTCTTTGGCGAACTCGTAGGTGTCGATGGCGGCATGGGCGACACCGGCCAGACTCAAGCCCAATACCAGCGCCGCTAAAAAACGCTTCATGGCGTGGCCTCATCGACCAGCGCCTGATACTTGGCCGCGAGTTTTTCGCGCCAGACCTGCTCGTCGATCACGCCGACATACTTGTCGCGGATGATGCCCTTGGCGTCGATGAAGAAGGTCTCCGGCGCGCCGTAGACACCGAGATTGAGGCCCAGCGAGCCTTCGTCGTCACGAATGTCCAGCACGTACGGATTGTGGAATTCGGCAAGCCACTTCAAGGCGTCGGCATTGGTGTCCTTGTAGTTGATGCCGTAGATCACCACGCCGCGCTCGGCGAGTTTGTTCAGCACCGGATGCTCGACCCGACAGGAAATGCACCAAGTACCCCAGACGTTGACCAGCGCCGGTTTGCCGAGGATGTCGGCCTTGGTCAGGCTCTTGTCGCCCTGCACGTTTGGCAGGGAAAACTCCGGGAACGGCTTGTTGATCATCGCCGACGGCAACTCCGCCGGATCGAGGTACAGACCGCGATAAAGAAATACCGCCACCAGCAGGAAAATCGCCAGTGGCACCAGCATCAACCAACGTCTCATGCAGCCGCTCCTGTCATGCCCAGCGCTTCACGCACCTTGGCTTTCACCTTGACCCGATAACGTCGATCCAGCGCCGCCAGCAAACCACCGAACCCGGTGAGCAAACCGCCGAACCAGATCCAGCGCACGAACGGTTTAACGTGCACCCGAACCGCCCACGCGCCGTTGTCCAGCGGCTCGCCCAATGCGACATACAAGTCACGAGTGAAACCGGCGTCAATGCCCGCTTCGGTCATTACCGAGTTCTGCACGGTGTACAGACGTTTTTCCGGATGCAGCACGCTGATTTCCTTGCCATCGCGAATGACCCGAATGGTGCCTTTGTCGGAGGTGAAGTTCGGCCCTTCGAAGTGCTTGGCGCCTTCGAAGACGAAGTGATAACCGGCCAGGTCCATCGACTCGCCCGGCGCCAGACGCAGATCGCGTTCGGCACTGTTCTGACTCGACAACACCACGCCCAGCGCACACACGGCGATGCCGAGGTGGGCAATCTGCATGCCCCAATAACTGCGGGTCAATGTTGGCAGGCCTTTGATCAGGCCTTTGTGACGGGTCTTGTCGACGATGTCACGGACACCGGCGAGCAACACCCATGCGGCGAGCAGGAAAGTCGCGATCACTGCCCAATTGAAATCGCCATAAGCGACACCGGCAACCACCACCAGCGCAACGCTACCCAACAGCACTGGGGTCAGCATGCTCGCCAGCCATTTCACCGGCGTGTCCTTCCAACGGACGATCACGCCGACCGCCATGACCAGCATCAGCAGCGCCATCAACGGAATGAACAGCGCGTTGAAGTACGGCGGGCCAACCGACATCTTCGCGCCGCTGAGGGCATCGAGAATCAGCGGGTACAGGGTGCCGAGCAGGATCATCGACGCAGCCACCACCAGCACCAGGTTGTTACCCAGCAGCAGGGTTTCCCGCGACCACAGGTTGAAGCCGACCTGACTCTTCACGACCGGTGCGCGCAGGGCGAACAGCGTCAGCGAGCCGCCGACCACAAACAACAGGAAGATCAGGATAAACACGCCGCGCTCGGGATCGGAGGCAAACGCGTGCACTGAGGTCAGTACACCGGAACGTACGAGGAACGTCCCGAGCAGGCTCAGTGAGAACGCGGCAATCGCCAGCAACACCGTCCAGCTCTTGAACACGCCACGTTTTTCCGTGACCGCCAGCGAGTGGATCAGTGCGGTGCCGACCAGCCATGGCATGAACGAGGCGTTCTCCACCGGATCCCAGAACCACCAACCGCCCCAGCCGAGTTCGTAATAGGCCCACCACGAACCGAGGGTGATGCCGATGCCGAGGAAGGCCCAGGCGACGATGGTCCATGGACGCGACCAGCGTGCCCACGCCGCATCAAGACGACCGCCCATCAACGCGGCGATGGCGAAAGCGAAGGCTACCGAAAAACCGACGTAGCCCATGTACAGCATCGGCGGGTGAACGATCAGGCCGATGTCTTGCAGCAGCGGATTAAGGTCAGCGCCGTTACTGGGCATTTGCGGCAGGATGCGTTTGAACGGGTTGGACGTGAGAATCAGGAACAGCAGGAAACCGGTGCTGATCATGCCCATCACCGCCAGCACGCGAGCGAGCATGACTTGCGGCAACTGCCGGGAGAACACCGACACGGCGAACGTCCAGCCACCGAGAATCAGCGCCCACAGCAACAAAGAACCTTCGTGGGCGCCCCACACCGCGCTGAATTTGTAATACCACGGCAACGCGGTATTGGAGTTGTTCGCGACGTAGGCGACGGAGAAGTCGTCGGTCATGAACGCGTAGGTCAGAATGCCGAACGCGAACAGCAAAAAGGCAAACTGCCCCCATGCGGCCGGCTGGGCCAGACTCATCCAGAAACGGTCACCGCGCCATGCCCCAACCAATGGCACCACGGCCTGCACCAGCGCAAAGCACAGCGCCAGAATCATCGCCAGGTGGCCCAACTCAGGAATAAAAATTGCCGACGTCATCGATCAACCCTCCTTTGCAGGCGTTGGTGCGGATTGACCGCTGTCTTTCAAGGCTTTGGTCACTTCCGGCGGCATGTACTTCTCGTCGTGCTTGGCCAGCACTTCATCGGCTACCACTACGCCATCGGCGTTGATCTTGCCCAGCGCCACAATGCCCTGCCCTTCGCGGAACAGATCCGGGAGGATGCCGCGATAGGCGATGGTCACGGATTTGTTGAAGTCGGTGACGACGAATTTGACGTCGAGCGAATCCGGCGAGCGTTGCAACGAGCCGGCCTCAACCATGCCGCCAGCGCGGATGCGCGTGTCTTGCGGTGCTTCGCCATTGGCGATCTGGGTCGGGGTGTAGAACAGATTGATGTTCTGCTGCAGGGCGCTGAGGGCCAAACCGACGGCAGCGCCGACCCCGACCAGAATGGCCAGAATGATGATCAGACGTTTCTTGCGCAGCGGATTCACTTGCCGTTCTCCCGGCGCAGACGACGCGCCTCTTGTTGCAGATACCGCTTGCGGGCCAGGATCGGCGCCGCCACGTTGAAAGCCAGCACCGCCAGACAGATGCCATAGGCCGACCAGACATACAGGCCATGATGGCCCATGGCGAGGAAGTCGCCGAATGAAGCAAAACTCATCGAGCGGCCTCCAGGCTGCGCTGCACTTGTTCTTTCACCCAACTGGCGCGGGCTTCGCGCTTGAGTACTTCGAGGCGCATGCGCAGCAACAGCACGGTGCCGAAGAAGCAGTAGAAACCCAGCACGGTCAGCAACAGCGGCAGCCACATCTCGGCGGGCATCGCCGGTTTTTCCGTGAGGGTGAAGGTCGCGCCCTGGTGCAGGGTGTTCCACCACTCCACCGAATATTTGATGATCGGGATGTTGATCACACCGACGATGGCCAGCACCGCGCAGGCCTTGGCGGCGCTGTCACGGTTGCTGATGGCATTGCCCAGCGCGATCACGCCGAAATACAGGAACAGCAGAATCAGCATCGAGGTCAGGCGCGCGTCCCAGACCCACCACGAGCCCCAGGTCGGTTTGCCCCAGATCGCCCCGGTGACCAGCGCCACGGCGGTCATCCACGCGCCGATCGGTGCGGCGCATTGCAGGGCGACGTCGGCCAGTTTCATTTTCCACACCAGCCCCACCACACCGCAAACCGCCAGCATCACGTAGATCGACTGAGCGAGCATCGCGGCGGGTACGTGGATGTAGATGATGCGAAAGCTGTTGCCTTGCTGATAATCCGGCGGCGCGAAGGCCAGGCCCCAAACGACGCCGACGCCAATCAGCAGCAACGCTGCGATGCTCAACCACGGCAGGAACTTGCTGCTGATGCCGTAGAACCACTTGGGCGAGCCGAGCTTGTGAAACCAGGTCCAGTTCATACTGTTTCCATCACGGATGCTCTTCGCTATGAAGAGCCAGGGTCTTTACTGATCAAAAAATGATCAGACCTCATTATTCGCCGACGCTGATCTTCAGGCCAGCGGCTATTGCAAAGGGTGTCAGGGTGATCGCCAGAGCGGTCAGGCTACCAAGCCACAGCAGATACCCGGTCGCCGGCATGCCTTGGAGGGCGGCCTGCAAGGCGCCACTGCCGAGGATCAACACCGGGATGTACAACGGCAGAATCAGCAGCGCCAGCAACAGGCCGCCACGTTTCAAACCGACCGTCAATGCCGCGCCCACCGCGCCGAGCAAGCTCAGCACTGGTGTGCCCAACAACAACGAAAGCAGCAAAACCGGCAGGCAGGCGACGGGCAAACCGAGCATCAACGCCAGCAAGGGTGAGAGCAAAACCAGAGCCAGACCGGAGAAAAGCCAGTGTGCCAGCACCTTGGCCAAGACCAGAAGTGGCAGCGGGTGCGACGAAAGGACCCACTGTTCCAGGGAGCCGTCTTCGAAATCACTGCGGAAAAGCCCGTCCAGCGAGAGCAGGACCGACAAAAGCGCCGCCACCCAGACTAACCCGGGGGACAGGTTTTGCAACACTTGAGTTTCCGGGCCGACGGCCAGCGGGAACAAAGCAATGACGATAGCGAAAAAAATCAGCGGATTGGCGAGTTCCGCCGGGCGGCGAAACAGCAGTCGGGATTCACGGGCAACCAGCAGGCCAAACACACTCATACTGCCCAGTTCCCCAGATCGATGTCGCGATAACCGGCCGGCATCCGGCTCAGTGTGTGGTGCGTGGTCAAGACCACCAGACCGCCGCGCTCACAGTGTCCGGCCAGATGTTCTTCGAGTTGCGCCACGCCCTGCTTGTCGAGGGCGGTAAACGGCTCATCGAGAATCCACAGCGGCGGGCTGTCCAGATACAGGCGCGCCAGCGCCACGCGGCGTTGCTGACCGGCAGAAAGACTGTGGCAGGGAACATCTTCGAAACCGCGCAATCCTACTGCTGCCAAGGCTTGCCAGATGGCGTCGCGTTCGGCGGGATGATGCAGGGCGCAGAGCCAGGAGAGGTTCTCTTCCGGGGTCAGTAGATCCTTGATCCCGGCGGCGTGGCCGATCCACAGCAGGTTGCGTGCAAGTTCGCTGCGCTGTTCGGTCAGCGGCCGGCCATTGAGCAGGACCTGACCGTCGGTCGGCTGCATCAGCCCGGCCAGCAAACGCAATAAACTGGTTTTACCGCTGCCGTTGGGCCCGCTGATCTGCACCATATCGCCACTGGCGAGTCTCAATTCGAGATTTTCGAAGAGCAGCCGCAGATCACGCTCACACGCGAGGGCAACGGTTTGCAGGACAGGACTGGTCAAGGGATCACGGGCCTTATACGGTTCAAGTCGGCTCTGGCGCGGCCGTTAAAGAGGTGCAGCATAAATGCATTGACGGCTCGATCCAGAGAGCTGGGTCAAACAATTGCTATGTTTTTTATTCGAAGCGCAAGACGGGCGGCATTATACATGGCGTGCCTTACTCTCAAGAGTGCATTTTCCTCAGGTTGTGTCCGCGTATGACAGGCGAAATGAACATCCTCCCGCTCCCGCCCACCACCCCGGCGACAGTTCGCCCGCAGGTGGGTGAACTGCTCAAGCTGCTGACTCCGGTCGAGGGCTTGATCGGCGCCGGGCAAAGCGCCAAGGCTGAGGTGTTGTCGCTCAAACAGGCGGATCAGACCTTTCAGTTATTGCTCAAGGTGACTGTCGACGGCGGCCGTCAGACCACCGTGCAAGCGACCAGCAACCTGCCGTTGCCGCAAGGCACCAGTCTGGCGATCACTCAGCCCTCGGCGGGCAACCTGGCGATTACCGTGCAGCAAGCGATTGCCAGCAGCGTCGCCGCCCTCACCCGCATTGACACCGCGCAATTGCCGGTCGGCACGCTGCTGCAAGGCAAAGTGCTGACCTCGCAGGCGCTGCCACAGACGCCGGGGCAAGCAGCAGTGTTTCGCTCATTGGTCAGTCTGCTCAACACCGCACAGAGCGGCAGCACGCTGACCATCGACAGCCCGCAGCCGCTGCGCATCGGCACTTTGCTTTCGGCGTTGGTGGAAGATTCACAAACTCTCAAGTTTCTGCCCATGAGCAGCCGTCAGGAACAACTGGCCGTCAGTCAGCAACTGCTCGGCCAGCAAAGTCGTCAGGCATCCCTGACAGGGTTGCTGAGTGCTTTGCAGAATCTGCCGAGCGATACCGATCAGACATCGCAGGATTTACGCGCGGTGGTCGACAAACTCCTTGCCAGCCTCCCGGACGTGCAACAACTGAGCACCGCCAAAGGCGTCGCACTGGCGCTGGCCAACAGCGGCGCGTTCCTCGAAGCCAAACTGCTGACCGGGCAGAACCCTACGCTGGCCCCGGACATGAAAGCCGATCTGCTCAAGCTGATCGCGCAACTGACCCCGGGCCTGCCGAGCAGCACCAGTTTCAACGCGATCATCGCCGCCAACACCCTGGCGCAAGCGCTGCCGAGTTTCGTCCGCAACGCCCTCGGCATGCTCGGCCAGGTCAGCGCCAAACCGGTACCGAGCAGCTTCCCGCTGCCCGAGCGTTTGCTGCAAAGCCTGGGCGGCGAAGGTGATCTGGAACAGTTACTACGCCTCGCCGCCGCAGCGGTTTCGCGCCTGCAAAGCCATCAGCTGTCGAGCCTGGAACAGACCGGCGTCACCGACGACGGACGCCTGCTCAGCACCTGGCAACTGGAAATCCCCATGCGCAACCTGCAAGACATCGTGCCGCTGCAGGTCAAGTTCCAGCGTGAAGAAGCGCCGGAGCGCGAACCGCAACCGAACGAGCGTCGCGATGAGCGCGAGCCGAAACAGCAACTGTGGCGTGTAGACCTCGCATTCGACATGGAGCCGCTCGGGCCGATGCAGATTCAGGCGCAGTTGATTGCCGGCAGCCTGTCGAGCCAACTGTGGGCCGAACGGCCGTACACCGCTGACCTGATCGAAAACAACCTGTTCGCCCTGCGCCAGCGCCTGCTTGATCGCGGGTTGAACGTCGGCGACATCGACTGCCATCTCGGCACCCCGCCGCAAGGCAACCAAACCCGTCTCGAACATCGCTGGGTCGACGAAACCGCATGAACGATTCCACTGCCCCACGCCAGGCCATCGCCCTCAAATATGACGGCAACCACGCGCCGACGCTCACTGCCAAGGGTGACGAAGAACTGGCCGAAGAAATTTTGCGCATTGCTCGCGATTGCGAAGTGCCGATCTATGAGAACGCCGAGTTGGTGCGCTTGTTGGCGCGGATGGAACTGGGCGACAGCATTCCCGAGGAGCTGTACCGGACGATCGCCGAGATCATCGCGTTTGCGTGGAATCTGAAGGGCAAATTCCCTGAGGGGCAGGACCCGAATGCGCCGATGGTCGAGAAGGACGTCACCGAGCGTGGGGATGATTATTAAGCCCTGAAAGCAAAAGATCGCAGCCTTCGGCAGCTCCTACAGGAAAACGCATTCCAATGTAGGAGCTGCCGAAGGCTGCGATCTTTTGATCTTGCTGCTAGTTCTTGTGAAGCTTGCGCATCAATTCCGCCTCAGCCTGGGTCAACCCACACGACTGAGTCAGCTCATCAACGCTCGCACCCATGCCCACCAGTTTCGCCGCCTGGGCGAATGACAGGCTCGATGGATCGCGCTGTTCCAGCTGAACGATTTTGTCCGGCAACGGACTGACTACCGCGCGCAGTTCGTGCAGGGCTTCGCCCATGCGCACGTTGCCGTTCTGGTAATCGTCGACACGCTTGGCCAGGTCCTTGATGCGCTGATCACGCAGCGCATCGCCCTGAGCCTGTTGCGCAGCGATTACCCGCTGCGCCTTGATGTACGACACAAACATTGCCAGTGTGCCTGCCCAGAATAGGAACAGGACAATGACCGCAACTTCGAGAATCAATCAGATATTCTCCAGGTCCGACCATTCTTCTTCGCTCATCATCTTGTCCAGCTCGACCAGGATCAGCAACTCGTTGTTCTTGTTGCACACGCCCTGGATGAACTTGGCCGACTCTTCGTTACCGACGTTCGGCGCAGTCTCGATTTCCGACTGACGCAGGTAAACCACTTCGGCCACGCTGTCGACCATGATGCCAACGACTTGCTTGTCGGCTTCGATGATGACGATACGGGTGTTGTCACTGATCTCGCCGCTGTTCAGGCCGAAGCGCTGGCGGGTGTCGATCACGGTGACCACGTTACCGCGCAGGTTGATGATGCCCAGCACATAGCTTGGCGCGCCCGGCACCGGAGCGATCTCGGTGTAGCGCAGCACTTCCTGCACGCGCATCACGTTGATGCCGTAGGTTTCGTTATCCAGTTTGAAGGTAACCCATTGCAGGATCGGATCTTCAGAACCTTTTGCATTCGTCGCCTGACTACTCATACCCTGACCCCTCGAAAAAACCGCGCTGGGCGGTGTGTGTTCTGTGTGGCGGCATTCAACAATGCCGTCGCCTGATTGTTATGTCGGCTGCTATGTCGGTTTATGTAGCGGCTTGTGGCCGCCGAGGTGCTTTGCCCCACCGCTGGCGATCAACTCGGCCAGTGCGGAAACGTCAAGCAATGCACACATGTGCTCAATCACGGTGCCGGCGAGCCATGGCCGCTGACCCCGGTGACTTCTCCATTTGATTTCATTCGGGTCCAGACGCAACGAGCGGCTGACCTGATGCACCGCCAGCCCCCACTCGTAACCTTGTACCGAAATCACATACTGCAAGCCCTGACGGAAGTCATCGCGATAGCGATCCGGCATGACCCAGCGCGCGGTGTCCAAGACTTTCAGATTGCCGGCCTGGCTCGGCAGGATCCCGAGGAACCATTCCGGCTGACCGAACAGCGGCGTCAGCTCGTGGCCGGCCAGCGAATAGATCGAGCCGAGGCACACCAGCGGCACCGCGAGGGTCAGGCCGGCGACGTCGAACAGCAGGCATTCGAAGGCTTCAGAGGCCCAGGCCGGGCGACCATCGGTTTCCACCGGTGGCGGCGTGTTGTTCGGCGGCAGATGCACTTCGACCAGCGGCGGGACCAGCGTCTGCTCGATCGGTGCGGGTGCAATCGGTGCCGGTTCGACCGCTACCGGTTCCGGCGCGGTTTTCAGTAACTGGGTTTGCAGCAGCGGTGCCAGTGTCGACACCGATGCGCGAACCGGCTCGGCTGCTTCGATCAATGCAATCGGTGCTTTGGTCACCGCTGCGGCGGCAGGCGCGGCAACCGGCGCAGCAGGCCGGGCAGCCTTCTGCGCATCACGCGCCTGCTCTTCCAGCACCGCTGCCTGGAACTCGTCCAGCGCCTCAGTGCTTTCGACAACTTCAGGCTGCGCCTCAATGACCGGCGGCAGCTCCTCAGGAATTTCCTGCAGCAAATTATCCAGATAAGACTGCAACGCCAATTGCGGCTTCGACGTCAACTTGAGCGGCCGATTCATACGCAACCCCAGGTAGGAGCTGCCGCAGGCTGCGATCTTTTGATCTTTTCAGGAACGCCACAAAGCAAGATCAAAAGATCGCAGCCTGCGGCAGCTCCTACAAGGTTCAACGTCATTCAAGCCACCTGCGGAACAAGTTGTTGCGCCAACAGGTGCTTGAGCAGCGCGCGATACGCCAGCACGCCACGGCTCTTGCCGTCGAATTGCGAAGGCGTGACACCGGCCCGGCTGGCATCGCGCAGACGAGTATCGACCGGGATGTAACCCTGCCAGATCTCCTCGGGGAATTTGTCCCGCAGCACGCGCAAGGTATGCATCGATGCCTGTGTACGGCGGTCGAACAGGGTCGGCACGATGCTGAACGGCAGCGCCTGTTTGCGCGAACGGTTGATCATCGCCAGGGTGTTGACCATGCGCTCCAGACCTTTGACGGCCAGGTGTTCGGTCTGCACCGGGATCACCAGCTGCTGGCTCGCCGCAAGCGCATTGACCATCAGCACGCCGAGCAACGGCGGGCTGTCGATCACCGCGTAATCGAAGTCCTGCCACAGTTGCGCCAGACTCTTGGCGATCACCAGACCCAAGCCACTCTGCCCCGGCGACTGACGCTCAAGGGTCGCCAGTGCGGTGCTCGATGGCAGCAGGGAAATTCGCTCGTCGCTGGTCGACAACAGCAACTGCCCCGGCAGGCCTTGCGGCACGCTGCCCTTGTGCAGAAACAGGTCGTAGTTGCTGTGTTCCAGGCTGTCGGGATCGTAGCCGAAATAGCTGGTCATCGAGCCGTGGGGGTCGAGATCGACCACAACCACGCGCTTGCCCGCCTCGGCCAGCAATCCGGCTAAAGCGATGGAAGATGTGGTTTTACCGACACCACCCTTTTGATTGGCGACTGCCCAGACTCTCATTCAGTTCGTTCCTCCCGGCCGATATGCTCGACCGAGACATAGCTCAGCGTGTTAATGCGGGTGACGGAGAATTGACGGCACTCTCGCGTCCCGGCGTCTTGACCGGGGTCGGTGCAGTTTGTGTGCCAGCACGCTTCAACGCAGCGTCCGGTTGCGCGTTAGCGGTTCCGGTGCCCGTGAGGCTGCGACGTACATCGAGATTGCGCGAGAC
This sequence comes from Pseudomonas sp. NPDC087690, assembly GCF_044743175.1. Lineage (NCBI taxonomy): Bacteria > Pseudomonadati > Pseudomonadota > Gammaproteobacteria > Pseudomonadales > Pseudomonadaceae > Pseudomonas > Pseudomonas sp. NPDC087690. Next base: position 17,332 of record NZ_JBIUVX010000041.1, on the reverse strand, counting down.
CACCAGAACCACCCGGCGGTTTTTCCCCCGGCCTTCAGCGGTAGCGTTGTTGGCCACCGGTTGAAACTCGCCGTAACCCACCGATGCCAATCGGCCAGGGTTCACACCCTGCATCGCCAGCATGCGCACGATGCTCGCCGAACGCGCCGAAGACAGCTCCCAGTTGGTCGGGTACTGCGCGGTGCGGATTGGCTGATCGTCAGTGAAACCTTCAACGTGGATCGGGTTATCAAACGGTTTCAGAATCGCCGCCACCTTATCGATGATGTTGAAGGCGATGTCGCTCGGCATGGCGTCGCCACTGCCGAACAACAGGCTGGAGTTGAGTTCGATCTCGACCCACAGCTCGTTGCCACGCACAGTCATCTGGTTGGAGCTGATCAGGTCACCGAAGGCGGCGCTGATGTCATCGGCGATGCTTTTCAGCGGATCGCTGGCGCCGGCGATACCGGCGTCGATCTGCTCGGCGTCCTTGACCAGTGGCTTGGCCGGGGTCACGGTTTTCGGTCGTTCGTCGCCGATCTGGATCGGTTTGAGCGCGCGATCGGAGTCTTTGAAGACGCCGACCAGCGCTTCGGAAATCTCTTTGTACTTGCCTTCGTTGATCGACGAAATCGAGTACATGACTACGAAGAACGCGAACAGCAACGTGATGAAATCCGCGTAGGACACCAGCCAGCGCTCGTGATTGACGTGTTCTTCCTGATGCCTGCGACGAGCCATGAGGTTATTCCCTTAATCCATGAAGCCTTGCAGCTTCAACTCAATGGAGCGAGGGTTTTCACCTTCGGCGATCGACAAAATGCCTTCCAACAACATTTCGCGATAACGCGACTGCCGCAACGCGATTGACTTCAATTTGGCTGCCACCGGCAGCAGGATCAGGTTGGCACTGGCCACGCCATAGATGGTCGCGACAAAAGCCACAGCAATGCCGCTGCCCAACTGGGTCGGATCAGCAAGATTGCCCATCACGTGGATCAGGCCCATCACCGCACCGATGATGCCGATGGTCGGCGCGTAACCGCCCATGCTTTCGAAGACTTTCGCCGCTTCAATGTCGCGCGCTTCCTGGGTGTAGAAATCCACTTCAAGGATGCTGCGGATCGCTTCCGGCTCAGCGCCGTCGACCAGCAGTTGCAGGCCTTTGCGCGAGTAGTTGTCAGGTTCGGCATCCGCCACGCCTTCCAGACCGAGTAGGCCTTCCTTGCGCGCAGTGAGGCTCCAGTTGACCACGCGATCAATGCCGCCGGCCAAGTCCACACGCGGCGGGAAGAAGATCCACGCCAGAATCTGCATGGCGCGTTTGAACGCGCTCATCGGCGATTGCAGCAGTGCGGCACCGATGGTGCCGCCCAGTACGATCAATGCCGCCGGGCCGTTGGCCAGCGCACCGAGGTGACCACCCTCAAGGTAGTTACCACCGATGATGGCGACGAACGCCATGATGATCCCGATAAGGCTTAAAACATCCATCAGATACACGCCTCGACAATGTGCTTGCCGATGTCGTCGAGGCTGTACACCGCGTCGGCGAGGTCAGCTTTGACGATAGCCATCGGCATGCCGTAGATCACGCAACTGGCCTCATCCTGCGCCCAGATCGAGCTGCCACCCTGCTTGAGCAGGCGCGCGCCTTCACGGCCATCGGCGCCCATGCCGGTCAACACCACCGCCAGAACTTTGTCGCCGTAGGACTTGGCTGCGGAACCGAAGGTGATGTCCACGCACGGCTTGTAATTCAAACGCTCGTCACCCGGCAGAATCTTCACCGCGCCACGGCCGTCGATCATCATTTGCTTGCCACCCGGTGCCAACAGCGCCAGGCCCGGACGCAGGATGTCGCCATCCTCGGCTTCCTTGACGCTGATGCGGCAGAGCTTGTCGAGACGTTCGGCAAAAGCCTTGGTGAACGCCGCCGGCATGTGCTGGATCAGCACGATCGGCGCCGGGAAGTTCGCTGGCAACTGCGTCAACACGCGTTGCAGCGCAACCGGGCCGCCCGTCGACGTACCAATGGCAACCAGTTTGTAGGCTTTGCGTTTCGGCGCGGGCGACGAAGCGCTGGCGGCCGGGGCGCGAGTCGGTGCCGGCGCTGGAGCCGGACGTGCCGGCGCGCTGGTGCTGTGACTGCTACCGTGGCTGCCGAAACTCGACGGCGCCGGAGCAGGCGTCGGTGCTGGCGCAGCCACTGGAGCCGGCGCGCTGTAAGCACTGAAACGACGATTACTGCGCGAGATGCTATGGACCTTCTCGCACAGCAGTTGCTTGACCTTCTCGGGATTGCGCGAGATGTCTTCGAAATTCTTTGGCAGGAAATCCACCGCGCCGGCGTCCAGCGCATCGAGGGTGACCCGGGCGCCTTCGTGCGTCAGCGAGGAGAACATCAACACCGGGGTCGGGCAGCGCTGCATGATGTGCCGCACCGCCGTGATGCCGTCCATCATCGGCATCTCGTAGTCCATGGTGATCACGTCCGGCTTGAGCGCCAGCGCCTGATCGATCGCCTCTTTACCGTTGGTTGCGGTGCCGACCACCTGAATGCTCGGATCCGCAGAAAGAATTTCCGAGACGCGGCGGCGGAAAAAACCCGAATCGTCCACCACCAGGACTTTGACTGCCATAAACACTCCATTAGGTGCAGCGGGACGTCATCGCCCCGCCGCCCCGGATTCAAATACGCCGTGCGGCGTAACGCTTGAGCATGCTTGGAACATCGAGAATCAGCGCGATGCGGCCGTCACCGGTAATGGTGGCGCCGGACATGCCCGGAGTGCCCTGCAGCATTTTGCCCAATGGCTTGATGACCACTTCTTCCTGGCCGACCAGTTGATCGACGACGAAGCCGATCCGCTGCGTGCCCACCGAAAGGATCACCACGTGGCCTTCGCGCTGCTCTTCGTGAGCGGCGGAGCTGACCAGCCAGCGCTTGAGGTAGAACAATGGCAGCGCCTTGTCCCGCACGATCACCACTTCCTGACCGTCGACGACATTGGTGGTCGACAGGTCGAGGTGGAAGATTTCGTTGACGTTGACCAACGGGAACGCAAACGCCTGATTGCCGAGCATGACCATCAGGGTTGGCATGATCGCGAGGGTCAGCGGCACCTTGATGACGATCTTCGAGCCCTGGCCCTTGGTCGAGTAGATGTTGATCGAACCGTTGAGCTGGGAAATCTTGGTCTTCACCACGTCCATGCCGACACCACGGCCGGACACATCGGAGATCTCGGTCTTGGTCGAGAAACCCGGGGCGAAAATCAGGTTGTAGCACTCGGTATCGCTCAAGCGATCGGCCGCGTCCTTGTCCATCACACCGCGTTTTACCGCGATGGCACGCAGGACGTTCGGGTCCATGCCTTTGCCGTCATCGGAAATCGACAGCAGGATGTGGTCGCCTTCCTGCTCGGCCGCCAGCACCACGCGACCGCCACGGGCCTTGCCCGACGCTTCGCGTTCTTCCGGCGACTCGATGCCGTGGTCGACGGCGTTGCGCACCAAGTGGACCAGCGGGTCGGCCAGGGCCTCGACAAGGTTTTTGTCGAGGTCGGTTTCTTCACCCACCAGTTCCAGGTTGATCTCTTTCTTCAGCTGACGCGCCAGATCTCGAACCAGACGCGGGAAGCGCCCGAAGACCTTCTTGATCGGCTGCATCCGCGTCTTCATGACGGCGGTCTGCAAGTCAGCCGTGACCACGTCGAGGTTCGACACGGCCTTTTGCATGGCTTCATCGCCGCTGTTCAGGCCCAGGCGCACCAGACGGTTACGCACCAGTACCAGTTCGCCGACCATGTTCATGATTTCGTCGAGACGTGCCGTATCGACGCGCACGGTGGTTTCGGCTTCGCTCGCCGGTTTTTCCGCTGGCGGTGTCGCCGGCGCACGGGCCGGAGCCGGTGCAGCAGCGGCAGCCGGTTTTGGCGCTTCGGCTTTCGGTTCAGGCTTGGCAACAGGCTTGGGCGCTGGCGCTGCGGCCGGCGCCTTGGCAGCAGGCGTGGCGACGGTCGAAGCACTGCCAGCAGCGGCGGTGCCGACTTCGGTGAACTTGCCTTTGCCGTGCAATTCGTCGAGCAGCGATTCGAACTCGTGATCGCTGATCAGATCGCTGCCGGCCGCCGCCGCAGCCGGTGCGGCTGGCGCAGGTGCCGAGGCAATCGCCGACTCCAGCGCATCCACGGCAAAGTTGCCCTTGCCGTGCAACTGATCGAGCAAGGCTTCGAATTCATCGTCGGTGATGTCGGAGCTGTCGCCCTTGGCCGGTACCGCAGGGGCTGCTGCAACTGGCGCAACCGCGTCCACGGCGAACTGGCCCTTGCCGTGCAACTGATCGAGCAACGACTCGAACTCGGCATCGGTGATTTCATCGCTCGCGGCTTCATTGGCCGTTTGCGCAGGTGCAGCAGCGGCCGGGGCTTCGGCTTCGGCCTTGACGGCGTTCAGCGAATCCAGCAGCTGTTCGAATTCGTTATCGGTGATGTCGCCCGACGCGTCGCCTTCGACGACCAGTTCTTCGATCATCTCGGCCACCGGCGAAGCCGGAGCAGCGTCTGCCGATTGCGGTTCGGCCAGGCGCGCCAGGGCGGCCAGCAGTTCCGGGGTGGCAGCAGTGATCGGCGCACGCTCGCGGACTTCGCTGAACATGCTGTTCACCGCGTCCAGTGCTTCGAGGACAACGTCCATCAGTTCTGCATCAACGCGACGCTCACCCTTGCGCAGGATGTCGAACACGTTTTCGGCGATGTGACAGCACTCCACCAGCTCATTGAGCTGAAGGAAGCCGGCGCCCCCTTTTACAGTGTGGAAACCGCGAAAAATTGCGTTGAGCAGATCTGCGTC
>NZ_JBIUVX010000041.1:0-12486 GCF_044743175.1 Pseudomonas sp. NPDC087690 | reverse complement strand
GACGGCTTTCCAGCTCGACCAGTTGTTCGGACAGTTGCTCAAGAATCTCGCCGGCCTCAACCAGGAAATCCTGAAGGATCTCTTCATCGGCGCCGAAGCTCATTAATGGGGTGCTCCTACAGGTCTAAAAACCCAAAAAACCCAAATTCCAAAACTCTAGAATCCAAGGCTGGATAACAAATCGTCCACATCGTCCTGACCGGACACAACGTCTTCTCGTTTATCGGCATGAATCTGCGGACCTTCACCCTGCGAGAGATGTTTTTGTGGATCTTTTTCTGCAAGCATCGCGGCACGGTCATGTTCAATGCCCGCAAAGCGGTCAACCTGACTGGCCATGAGGACAAGTTTGAGCAAATTGCTTTCGACTTCGGTGACCAATTGGGTCACACGCTTGATCACCTGACCGGTCAGGTCCTGGTAATCCTGGGCCAGCAGGATGTCGTTGAGATTGCTCGACACCGCACGGTTGTCCGTGCTGCTGCGTGACAGAAAACCGTCGACCCGGCGCGCCAGTTCGCGGAACTCTTCAGCTCCGACTTCACGACGCATGAAGCGACCCCAATCGGCACTCAAGGTCTGGGCTTCATCAGCCAGACTGTTGACCACCGGCGTGGCGCTTTCCACCAGATCCATGGTGCGGTTGGCCGCGGCTTCTGTCAGCTTGACCACATAGCCCAGGCGTTCGGTGGCGTCGGTGATTTGCGACACTTCCTCGGCCTGCGGCATGTTCGGATCGATCTGGAAGTTGACGATCGCACTGTGCAGTTCACGTGTGAGCTTGCCCACTTCCTGGTACAGGCCACGGTCACGGGTCTGATTGAGCTCATGGATCAGTTGCACAGCGTCGCCGAACCTGCCTTTTTCAAGGCTCTCGACCAGTTCGACCGCGTGTTTTTTCAGGGTCGACTCGAAATCGCCCTGTGAAGATTCGTTATGCTCCATAGCTCCCCCGCGCGTTCATCAGCCGATGCGTTCGAAAATCTTCTCGATTTTGTCTTTCAACGCCTGAGCCGTGAAAGGTTTGACTACGTAGCCGTTCACACCGGCCTGAGCGGCTTCGATGATCTGCTCGCGCTTGGCTTCAGCCGTCACCATCAGTACCGGCAGGTGCTTGAGCTTTTCATCGGCACGCACGTGGCGCAGCAGGTCGATACCGGTCATGCCCGGCATGTTCCAGTCCGTTACCAGAAAGTCGATGCTTCCGCTGTTGAGCACCGGGATGGCGGTAGTGCCATCGTCGGCCTCGACGGTGTTGGTGAACCCAAGATCACGCAGCAGGTTCTTGATGATCCGCCGCATCGTTGAGAAGTCATCAACGATGAGGATTTTCATGTCTTTGTTCAATTCGACCTCCAAGCAGTCTTAAACGCGCCCAGCACCTGGACGCGCCACTTCAATCAATCGGCGCAGCACTCAAAGACTGTCTGGAGCACAACAGAGCAAGACCGGTGCCGTTCATCACCGCACCAGCCTCGTTCGCAGTGTCCCCACACTGCCTTCAGCGCGCTCGCCACTCCCCCAAACGCCCCCGCAAACGGGCCGCGCACTGGCTGTGTAACTGGCTGACCCGCGATTCACTGACGCCAAGGACTTCACCGATTTCCTTGAGGTTCAGCTCTTCGTCGTAGTACAGCGCCAACACCAGTCGCTCACGCTCCGGCAAATTGGCAATCGCGTCCGCCAGCGCTGCCTGGAAGCGTTCATCCTCCAGATCGCGCGACGGCTCAAGATGAGCACTGGCGCCATCCTCGTGCAGCCCTTCGTGTTCGCCGTCCTGCAACAGGTCGTCGAAACTGAACAGGCGGCTGCCCAAGGTGTCATTCAAAATCCCGTAGTAATCGTCGAGACTCAATTGGAGTTCGGCTGCAACCTCGTGATCTTTAGCGTCACGGCCGGTTTTAGCTTCAATTGAGCGAATTGCGTCACTGACCATACGGGTATTGCGGTGAACCGAGCGTGGCGCCCAGTCCCCTTTGCGCACTTCGTCGAGCATCGCGCCGCGGATTCGAATGCCCGCGTACGTTTCGAAACTGGCGCCTTTGCTGGCGTCATACTTGGTCGAGACTTCGAGCAGGCCGATCATCCCGGCCTGGATCAGGTCTTCGACCTGCACACTCGCCGGCAACCGCGCCAGCAAGTGATAGGCAATGCGTTTGACCAGTGGCGCGTAACGCTCGATCAGCTCGTACTGAGCGTCGCGTGCCGACTTCTTGTAGTAATTCATACCGCTAGCGGTCATAACACGGGCCCTGCCGTTTGCTGCACGAGACGCTCGACGAAAAATTCAAGGTGGCCGCGCGGGTTGGCGGGCAGCGGCCAGGTGTCGACCTTCTGTGCAATGGCCTTGAACGCCAGCGCGCACTTGGAGCGCGGGAAGGCTTCGTAGACTGCACGCTGCTTCTGCACCGCTTTGCGTACGCTTTCGTCGTAAGGCACGGCGCCGACGTATTGTAGAGCGACGTCGAGGAAACGATCCGTGACCTTGGTCAACTTGGCGAACAGGTTGCGCCCTTCCTGCGGGCTCTGCGCCATGTTGGCGAGCACGCGGAAGCGGTTCATGCCGTAGTCGCGGTTGAGCAACTTGATCAGCGCGTAGGCGTCCGTGATCGAAGTCGGCTCGTCGCAGACCACCAGCAACACTTCCTGCGCTGCGCGCACGAAACTGACTACCGAGTCACCAATACCCGCAGCGGTGTCGATCACCAGTACGTCGAGATTGTCGCCGATGTCGCTGAACGCCTGAATCAGACCGGCATGTTGCGCCGGGCTCAGGTGGACCATGCTCTGCGTGCCGGACGCGGCCGGGACGATGCGAATGCCGCCGGGGCCTTGCAACAGGACGTCGCGTAGCTCGCAGCGGCCTTCGATGACGTCAGCCAGCGTGCGTTTAGGGGTCAGACCCAACAAAACGTCGACGTTCGCCAGTCCCAGGTCGGCGTCCAGCAGCATGACCCGACGGCCAAGCTCTGCCAGCGCCAGGGACAAGTTCACTGACACGTTAGTCTTGCCGACGCCACCTTTGCCGCCGGTCACCGCGATCACCTGTACGGGATGCATGCTGCCCATGTTATTTCTTTACCTTGTCTTGCATAGACGGAGGCCACATTACTGGCTGCGCGTTCACAACCGGAACAATGCATGGCAGACCATCGATGTAGGTACAAAAACTGTTCATGAATACCTCAGCCTACCTGCTTGGTCGGGCTGTGATAGATATCAGCGAACATGTCAGCCATGGCTTCTTCGCTGGGTTCTTCCTGCATTTGCACGCTGACGGCGCGGCTGACCAGTTGATGACGGCGCGGCAGATGCAAATCATCCGGAATCCGTGGGCCATCGGTCAGGTACGCGACCGGCAATTCATGACTGATCGCCAGGCTCAACACTTCGCCCAGGCTTGCCGTTTCATCCAGTTTAGTCAGGATGCAGCCAGCTAGCCCACAACGCTTGTAACTGTGATAAGCGGCCGTTAGAACCTGTTTCTGGCTGGTGGTTGCCAAGACCAGATAATTTTTTGAGCGAATGCCACGACCGGCGAGGCTTTCGAGTTGCATGCGCAAGGCCGGATCGCTGGCTTGCAGGCCGGCAGTATCGATCAATACCACGCGTTTTCGCAGCAATGGATCCAGTGCCTGCACCAGCGACTGGCCCGGATCGACGTGAGTCACCGGCACATTGAGAATACGGCCCAGCGTCTTCAGTTGTTCCTGCGCGCCAATACGGAAGCTGTCCATGCTCACCAGCGCGACATTCTGCGCGCCGTACTTGAGCACATAACGCGCAGCCAGTTTGGCCAGCGTGGTGGTCTTGCCCATGCCGGCAGGGCCGACCATCGCAATCACACCGCCCTCTTCCAGCGGCTCGACTTCCGGTACGGCAATCATCCGCGCCAGGTGCGCAAGCAACATGCGCCAGGCCTGACGCGGTTCTTCGATATCGGTGATCATCGCCAGCAGATCGCGCGACAACGGCCCGGACAGACCGATACGTTGCAGACGGCGATACAGGTTGGCTTGCGCCGGACGGCTGCCTTGCAGCTGATTCCAGGCCAGGGTGCCGAGCTGAACTTCCATCAGCTCGCGCAGGCTGTTCAATTCAAAGCGCATCGAATCCAGTGCACGCGGATCCACGCCGCCGGAGGACTGCGCAGGCGCAGGCGCCGGGCGCGCCGGAGCGGCGTAGGTCGGCTCGCTCAGCGGTTCGGCAGCGGTCAGTGGCAGGCCAGCCGTCAACGGCAGCCCGGCAAAGATCTGGCGATTGCTATTGCCGTCGGCTTCGCCACGCAGGCTCAACTCGGCCTGGGCGGTGACGATGCGCGACTGGGTCTTGCGCAGCTCGTCTTCGAGTTCCATGTTCGGAACCCGTGGCGCCAGCGCCGACAGTTTGTAATCCAGTGCCGCCGTCAGCTCGACACCGCCGGCAATGCGGCGATTGCCAATGATGGCGGCATCAGCGCCCAGCTCATCACGAACCAGCTTCATGGCCTGACGCATATCGGCGGCAAAGAAACGCTTAACTTGCATAAACCACTACCTCAGCCGTTGGGCCCTACTGTCGCAACGATGGTCACTTGCTTGTTGTCCGGTATTTCCTGGTAGGCCAGCACATGCAATCCAGGGACTGCGAGGCGGCCAAAGCGCGAGAGCATCGCGCGCACCGGGCCTGCTACCAACAGGATAACCGGCTGACCTTGCATTTCCTGACGCTGCGCCGCTTCGATGAGCGAACGCTGCAGCTTCTCGGCCATGCTTGGCTCCAGCAGAACGCCCTCTTCCGAGCCTTGTCCTGCCTTCTGCAGACTATTGAGCAATATTTGTTCCAACCTTGGCTCCAAGGTGATCACAGGCAGCTCCGACTCAGTGCCTACAATGCTTTGGACGATGGCGCGGGATACGCCGACCCGCACCGCAGCCACCAACGCGGCAGTATCTTGACTCTTGGCGGCGTTGTTGGCGATGGCTTCGGCGATGCTGCGGATGTCGCGCACCGGCACGTGTTCAGCGAGCAACGCTTGCAGCACTTTGAGCAACTGCGACAACGTGACCACGCCCGGCACCAGCTCTTCTGCCAGTTTCGGCGAGCTTTTGGCCAGCAATTGCATGAGTTGCTGCACTTCCTCGTGGCCGATCAGCTCACTGGAGTGCTTGTACAGAATCTGGTTCAAGTGCGTGGCAACCACGGTGCTGGCGTCAACCACCGTGTAACCGAGGGATTGTGCCTGGGCGCGCTGGCTGATTTCGATCCACACCGCTTCCAGACCGAAAGCCGGATCTTTGGCGTTGATACCGTTGAGCGTGCCGTAGACCTGGCCCGGGTTGATCGCCAGTTCGCGATCCGGGTAGATCTCGGCTTCGGCGAGGATCACCCCCATCAGGGTCAGGCGATAGGCGCTTGGCGCCAGATCGAGGTTGTCGCGGATGTGCACGGTCGGCATCAGAAAGCCCAGATCCTGCGAGAGCTTCTTGCGCACGCCCTTGATCCGCGCCAGCAATTGCCCGCCCTGGTTGCGATCCACCAGCGGGATCAGGCGATAACCGACCTCCAGCCCGATCATGTCGATCGGCGTCACGTCATCCCAGCCCAGCTCCTTGGTTTCCATGGCGCGGGCCGGCGACGGCAGCAGTTCCTGCTGACGCTTGACCTCTTCCAGCGCGACCACTTTGGCGACGTTCTGCTTCTTCCAGAACAGGTAGGCGCCACCGGCGGCCAGCGCGGCCATGCTCAGGAACGAGAAGTGCGGCATGCCCGGCACCAGGCCCATCACCGCCATCAAACCGGCGGCCACGGCCAGCGCTTTCGGCGAGGCGAACATCTGGCGGTTGATCTGTTTGCCCATGTCTTCCGAGCCGGAAGCACGGGTCACCATGATCGCTGCAGCTGTAGATAACAACAGTGATGGCAATTGCGCCACTAAACCGTCACCGATGGTCAGCAAAGCGTAAACCTTGCCGGCATCACCGAAGCTCATGTTGTGCTGAAAGATACCGACGGCCATACCGCCGATGAGGTTGATGAACAGAATCAGCAGGCCGGCGATGGCGTCACCACGGACGAACTTGCTGGCACCGTCCATCGAACCGTAGAACTCGGCCTCTTGGGCAACTTCCTGACGGCGCATCTTCGCCTGATTCTGATCGATCAGGCCGGCGTTGAGGTCGGCGTCGATCGCCATTTGTTTGCCGGGCATTGCATCGAGGGTGAAACGCGCGCTCACCTCGGAAATCCGCCCGGCACCCTTGGTGACCACGACAAAGTTGATGATCATCAGGATCGCAAACACCACGATACCGACCACGTAGTTACCGCCGATCACCACCTCACCGAAGGCCTGGATCACCTTACCGGCAGCGGCGTGGCCGTCCTGACCGTGGAGCATCACAACGCGCGTCGACGCTACGTTCAACGCCAGCCGCAGCAAGGTCGCGACCAGCAGAATGGTCGGAAACACGGCGAAATCCAGCGGCCGCAGTGCGTACACGCAGACCAACAGGACGACGATCGACAGGGCAATGTTGAAGGTGAAGAACACGTCGAGCAGGAACGGCGGAATCGGCAACATCATCATTGCCAACATAACCAGCAGCAACAACGGCACGCCCAGATTGCCTCGACTGAGGTCGGCAACATTCGTGCGAGCAGTGTTGAATAACTGAGAGCGATCCACCGGTTTTCCCCGTTCCTTTAAAGCAAACTTTTGACGCCCAGAGCGGGCTCACGGCGGGTACTGCAAGAAGCTTTCCAACTTTTGCCGGGGAGTGAAATCGGGAGAGAAAACATGACTCATGCAGGAGTGAGCCTGCTCGCGATAGCGGTCTGTCTGGTTCGAATCCATCGACTGAAAAAGCCCCATCGCGAGCAGGCTCACTCCTACAGGGGGACCGCATTCCAAATGTGGGAGCGAGCTTGCTCGGGAAGGGGCCAGTGCAGTCAGCGCAATGCGCTTCTTAAACTCTGGCGTTTAAAAGACACCTCCAGACACGCCTTTGAGGCTACAAATCCTTGCGCCTTTGCCTACAGCCAAGCCAGAATCCGCCGGCTTGTGCGCTTTGGGGTCGGGTTCTATTGTGGGTCGGTCGCTGACGAATCAGCGATCGGGTTTAGCGACTCGAACTCAAGTCAAAGGTGCATCGGCGTTCCAGGCTTCGTTGCGGATCTGTATTTTCGCGATTTCGTCATGGTGGCTGTATGCGGGAGACCTTCGGGTCTGCCGGGTGCCTTTGACCGGTTCGCTAACCTGCGTACAGCCGCCACCCCTCCTGTTTAGCGACAGGTTGTAGCGGCTCCACCTCAAAGGAGCTTCACCATGATCAAACCAACACCCAACCCGCCCGAAACCGACCCCACCTCCCCCTACGAATCCCTCGATTCGAAAAAACTCCACGAAGCCGCCGACCGCGCCCTCGACCACTACCTCTGCCCACCCGGCGCCACGCCGCCGCCACGCAAAACCCGCTCGATGTATGCCGTAACCGCAGACTTCAAAAATGAAGAACTGCTGGCCGACGCCTGCGAAACCCTCGCTTGCGCCAGAACCATCGCCAACGACTTCGCCAATCTCATACCAGCATCGCAGCGCAGAACGCTGCTGGGCATCGCGCAATTGATCATGCTCGGGGAACTGGCGGTGAATCGGGCGCTGGATAATCTGCAGTTGCCGAATTAGTTCGGTCACAGATCGTTCCCACGCTCTGCGTGGGAATGCCTCAACGGACGCTCCGCGTTCGGCTCTGGGAAAGGGACGCGGAGCGCCCCGGGCTGCATTCCCACGCAGAGCGTGGGAACGATCAGAGACAAAAGGTATGAGGGGAGAAATCAGGAATCGCGGCGCAGGTCCGGTGGAATCGGCAAATCGTCCTTGAGCGGATCCGGGCGTTTGCCCTTGCCCGCACGGTACTGGCGGATCTGGTAGACGTAGGCCAGCACCTGGGCAACCGCCAGGTAGAGGCCACCAGGAATTTCCTGATCCAGCTCGGTGGAGTAGTAAATCGACCGCGCCAGCCCCGGCGATTCAAGGAGCATGACGTTGTTGGCCACGGCGATTTCGCGGATTTTCAGGGCGAGGAAGTCGCTGCCCTTGGCCAACAGTATGGGCGCGCCGCCCTTTTCGGAATCGTACTTGAGCGCGACAGCGTAGTGCGTCGGGTTGGTGATGACCACGTCGGCGTCGGGAATCGCCGCCATCATCCGGCGCTGGGACATTTCGCGCTGGGTCTGGCGGATGCGCTGTTTAACCTCCGGGCGACCTTCCTGATCCTTGTGCTCGTCGCGCACTTCCTGCTTGGTCATCAGCAGTTTCTTGTGCGCCTCCCAGAGCTGCACCGGCACGTCGACGGCGGCGATGATGATCAGGCCGCAGGCGAGCCACAAAGTGCTCCAGCCAACCAACGTAACGCTGTGAATGATCGCCATCTCCAGCGGCTCATGGGCGATCCGCATCAGGTCATCGACGTCCGACATCAGCACCACCAGTGCCACACCCAAAGTGACCAGAAACTTGGCCAGCGCCTTGAGCAGCTCGACCACAGCCTTGAACGAAAACATCCGCTTCAGGCCGGCCGCCGGGTTCATCCGGCTGAACTTGGGTGCCATGGAGCCGGCCGCAAACAACCAGCCACCCAGAGAAATCGGCCCGATCAATGCCGCCAGCAATAACGTGATCATGAACGGCTGGATGGCCAACAACGCCATCTGACCCGACTTCAACAAAAATGCGCCCATGGAACCCTGATCCATGATCACCTCACGCGACAGCGTGAAGTTCATGCGCATCAGTTCCATCAGGTCTTCGGCCAGCATACCGCCGAACACCAGCAGGGCGCCGGCGCCAGCCATCATCACGGCAAGGGTGTTGAGTTCTTTGGAGCGGGCGATCTCACCCTTTTCCCTGGAGTCCTTTTTACGTTTCTCCGTGGGGTCTTCTGTTTTGTCCTGACCGCTTTCGCTCTCAGCCATGACTCAGCGCGCCCGTGCCAGTTCGCGTAACAACTGCAAGGCCTCGGTGGCCAGCGGCTGATACTGATTGAGAATGTCCGCCAGCCCCACCCAGACGATGAACAGCCCGAGCACCAGGGTCAGTGGGAAACCGATGGAGAAAATGTTCAATTGCGGCGCTGCACGGGTCATCACGCCAAATGCGATGTTGACCACCAGCAACGCGGTGACAGCCGGCAACACCAGCAACAACGCTGCGCCCAGCACCCACCCGAGCTTGCCGGCCAATTCCCAGTACTGCGCCGTCATTAATCCGCCACCGACCGGCAGCGTGGTGAAACTTTCGGTGAGGACTTCGAAGACCACCAGATGGCCGTTCATCGACAGGAACAACAGGGTCACGAGCATGGTGAAGAACTGCCCGATCACCGCCACCGAGACGCCATTGGCCGGGTCGACCATCGAGGCGAAGCCCATGCCCATCTGGATCGCGACAATCTGCCCGGCCACGGCGAACGCCTGGAAGAACAGTTGCAGGGAAAACCCCAGCACGGCACCCACCAGAATCTGTTCGGCAATCAGCAGCAAACCGCTCAGATCCAAAGGGCTGACCGCCGGCATGGGCGGCAGGCCCGGGGCAATGCACACGGTGATCGCCACGGCGAAATACAGGCGTATCCGCCGCGACACCAGCGTGGTGCCGAACACCGGCATCACCATCAGCATCGACGCGACGCGAAACAGCGGCAACATGAACGAGGCCACCCAGGTACTGATCTGGGTGTCGGTCAGCTGAAGCAGCGATTGCATGGCTTAGCCGATGACCATCGGAATGTTTTTGTACAACTGGATGATGTATTCCATGAACGTCTGCACGATCCACGGACCGGCGACGATCAGCGTCACCAGCATCACCAGCAGACGCGGCAGGAAGCTCAGAGTCTGTTCGTTGATCTGCGTGGCAGCCTGGAACATCGCCACCAGCAGGCCGACCAACAGGCTCGGCACCACCAGGATCGCGACCATCAACGTGGTCAGCCACAGCGCTTCACGAAAGATATCGACCGCGACTTCCGGCGTCATGGCGAGACACCCCCGAAACTGCTGGCCAGGGTGCCGATGATCAGCGCCCAACCATCAACCAGCACGAACAGCATGATCTTGAACGGCAGCGAGATGATCAGCGGCGACAGCATCATCATACCCATCGCCATCAGCACACTGGCCACAACGAGGTCGATGATCAGGAACGGAATGAAGATCATGAAGCCGATCTGGAACGCGGTTTTAAGCTCAGACGTGACAAAGGCCGGTACGAGAATGGTCAACGGTGCCTGATCCGGCGTGGCGATGTCGGTGCGCTTGGACAGGCGCATGAACAGCTCAAGGTCGCTGGTGCGGGTCTGCGCGAGCATGAAGTCCTTGATCGGCACCTGAGCCTTTTCCACCGCTTGCTGAGCGGTGAGTTTTTCCGCCAGGTACGGTTGCAGCGCATCGTTGTTCACCCGGTCGAATACCGGCGCCATGATGAACAGCGTCAGGAACAGCGCCATGCCGGTGAGGATCTGGTTCGACGGCGTCTGTTGGAGGCCGAGGGCCTGACGCAGGATCGAGAAGACGATGATGATCCGGGTGAAACTGGTCATCAGGATGACCGCCGCCGGGATAAAGCTCAGCGCGGTCATGATCAGCAGGATCTGCAGACTGACCGAATACTCCTGCGCGCCATCGGCGTTGGTGCCCAGCGTGATCGCCGGGATCGACAACGGATCGGCGGCGA
Organism: Pseudomonas sp. NPDC087690; assembly: GCF_044743175.1. Taxonomy (NCBI): domain Bacteria; kingdom Pseudomonadati; phylum Pseudomonadota; class Gammaproteobacteria; order Pseudomonadales; family Pseudomonadaceae; genus Pseudomonas; species Pseudomonas sp. NPDC087690. The sequence goes on along the minus strand of NZ_JBIUVX010000041.1, from coordinate 1,772 downwards.
ACGCCAGTGGCGCGGCCAGCAACAGGGCCAGCGTCAAGACGATGCGTAACGCACCCATTACTTCGTATCCTTCTGATCCTTGCCGAGAATCTTCAGCAACTGCTGGGCAAATTCCGGGGTCGCTTTTTCACTGGTCGCAGGCACGTCGACCGGTTCCTTGAGCACATGCAGCGCGGTGATGGTGCCGGGGCTGAGCCCGAGCAGGATCTGCTCGTTGCCGACCTGGACCAGCAGCAAGCGGTCACGCGGACTCAGTGCGCGCGATCCGATCAGCTCGATCACTTGCCCCTTCCCGGCAGGACCCGCCTGCTGCACGCGACGCAACAGCCAGGCGAGGAAAAAAATCACCCCCAGCACCAGCAGCAGGCCGAACACCAGTTGCGTCAATTGCCCGGCCACGCCGCTGGTCACCATCGGCGCGGTAGCGGCAGGCACTGTCGTGGCTGTCGACGGCTCAGCAGCCAGCACGCTCAGCGGCAAGGCCAACAGAGCCCAGAGAAACCTTTTCACTCAGCGCAGCTTCTTGATGCGTTCGCTTGGGCTGATCACGTCAGTCAGGCGGATGCCGAACTTCTCGTTGACCACAACCACTTCGCCGTGCGCGATCAGCGTGCCATTGACCAGCACGTCCAGTGGCTCACCAGCCAGACGATCGAGCTCGATCACCGAACCCTGGTTGAGTTGCAGCAGGTTGCGGATGTTGATGTCAGTACTGCCCACTTCCATCGAGATTGATACCGGGATGTCGAGGATGACGTCCAGGTTCGGACCATCCAGCGTCACTGGATCGTTATTTTTCGGCACGCTGCCGAACTCTTCCATCGGCAGACGCGAGCCGCTGGCCGCGTCGGCCGCCAGCAGTGCGTCGATGTCAGCTTGACCATCACCGGTTTCTTCCAGGGCCGCAGCCCATTCGTCAGCCAGTGCCTGGTCGTCCTGGGCGTTCATATCGTCGTTCATCATGTGTCCTCGGCGGGCAACAATTCAGTTAATGCAAAAAGGGGTGTGGCGCCGCTTCAGCGACGCTCGATCGGCTCGATCACTTGCAACGCGAGATTGCCTTTGTGCGAGCCCATCTTGACCTTGAAGGCCGGCACGCCGTTGGCGCGCATGATCATTTCGTCCGGCATCTCGACCGGGATCACATCCCCCGGTTGCATGTGCAGGATGTCGCGCAACTTCAACTGGCGGCGAGCGACGGTGGCACCGATCGGCACGTCGACATCGAGCACGTCCTGACGCAGGGCGTTGACCCAGCGCTCGTCCTGATCGTCGAGGTCGGACTGGAAACCGGCATCGAGCATTTCACGCACCGGCTCGATCATCGAGTACGGCATGGTCACGTGCAGGTCGCCGCCACCGCCATCGAGTTCGATGTGGAAGGTCGACACCACAATCGCTTCGCTCGGGCCGACGATGTTGGCCATGGCCGGGTTCACTTCCGAGTTGATGTACTCGAAATTGACTTCCATGATTGCCTGCCAGGCTTCTTTCAAATCGACGAAAGCCTGTTCCAGCACCATGCGCACCACGCGCAGTTCGGTCGGGGTGAATTCACGCCCTTCGATCTTGGCGTGACGGCCGTCGCCACCGAAGAAGTTGTCCACCAGTTTGAACACCAGTTTGGCGTCAAGGATGAACAGCGCGGTGCCGCGCAACGGCTTGATCTTGACCAGATTGAGGCTGGTCGGTACGTACAGCGAGTGCACGTATTCGCCGAACTTCATCACCTGTACGCCACCGACGGCAACGTCCGCCGAGCGGCGCAGCAT
>NZ_JBIUVX010000040.1:31198-44090 GCF_044743175.1 Pseudomonas sp. NPDC087690 | reverse complement strand
CTATTGGCTGACTTCACTCAATCCCTGTGGGAGCTGGCTTGCCAGCGATGGCGGCCTGACAGCCGACCAATCTCCAACTGATGTACCCGATCCACTTGTAGGAGTGAGCCTGCTCGCGATGGCGCCTACCAGCCAACCCATTTCTTGCAGGCAGCATGCAATTCCTGTGGGAGCTGGCCTGCCAGAAATGCCACCCTGACACCCACCGTTCTCCACTGATGTACACGGCGCTGGCGATTCAGCAAATCGTGAGGCTGGCCGAACTGGCAGTGAGCCGGGCACTCGACCGGATGGACTGGCAAACCTGAGCCACCCCTGTAGGAGCTGCCGAAGGCTGCGATCTTTTGATCTGGCTTTTTAAAAACCAACATCAAAAGATCGCAGCCTGCGGCAGCTCCTACATTGGGCGCGGTCATTGTGAGAGCCTGGCTTGCCCGGGAAGAAGCCCTTCCTGCCACCGAGTCATGTGGGTGTTTAAAGTTGTTTCAAAATAGACGAACCTTCCCACAAGGTTTTCAGGTTGTCCGTCAGACGTGCGTTCTCTAGGCTTCGGGTTGTCGCTGAATGCTCAGCGGCCAGGTGTGGAAACCTGAAATTCAAGTAGATGCATTGCACCACCACCGTAATCGTTGTCGGCGACTTCTTTCGTCTGCAAACTGTGTCGCGGCGGCTGTGCGTGGGCAGGCTTCGGTCTGGCCGGTTGCCTACTTATCGGTATTTCCACCCTGCGCATAGCTGCCACCTTTTGTTGTGTGGAAACGACAAGAGATGGCTTCCACAGCCAAGTAGGAGTTTTAAATGGACAAACTGATTCCCGACCCGCCCCCCGAAACCAGCACCCCGCTCGAAGACGCCATACGTATCGACGATCAAGTCAAAAACCGCGAAGCCATCAAGCGCGCTCTCGATTTCTACCTTTGCCCCAAACCTGCAAAACCTTACCAGCCCAGTACGATGTTCCTCGTGCAGCCGAACATCGACACCGAAAGCTTGCTGGCTCATGCCTGTGAATCCCTGGCGTCGGCCAACGTCATGGCCAGTGATTTTGCCGATCAGCTCAGCCGGCCGCAGCGCAACACGGCGCTGGCGATTCAGCAAATCGTCATGCTCGCCGAACTGGCAGGTGAGCCGCGCACTCGACCGGATTGACCCACAATCCTGAACCACCCCTGTAGGAGCTGCCGCAGGCTGCAATCTTTTGATCTGGCTTTTTAAAAACCAACATCAAAAGATCGCAGCCTGCGGCAGTTCCTACATTGGGCGCGGTCATTGTGGGAGCCGTTCTGAAGGCCCTGGAATGAGGTCGTGAAAATTGACGCCATCATTCTGACATTTTAGTAGTGTCGAAATGATGGCTCGTGTACATTCCCCGCGCCCGAACCAGGCCAACTGGAGGGTCGGTAGGGATGCCAGTTGAATGTGAGCCCTGCTGAAACTGTTTCATAAAGTTTTGGAAGGGAATCTCGCTTGAATACCGCACGCTTGCGCCAATCGCTGCTGGCGCTGTCCATTGCCGCTGCCACGCTGCACGCTTCTACTGCCGTTGCCGCCAACCTGAACCATGACCTCGGCGGTGGGTCGCTGAACAGTAACCTGCAGACTTGGGGGCTGGTCGATTTGAACGGCAACGGGACCATCGCTCCCGGGTCGCCGTCGACGTTTACTTACGCTGCTCAGTTCATGGGACTGACCGCCGACCAATTGCGCAATAACGCTGATATCCGCATTGACGGCGCCAACCATGGCGTAGGTATCCTCTTGGGTTCCTCTGGCGTAGTGCCGAGCAAAATTACCAGCAGCCTGATCAATCAAGGTTCTATTGCTGTTCACGGATTGACCGGTTCGGGCGATTCCACCGGTATTTCCGATACCGGCAGCACCATAGGTGGAAGTCTCTCCAATACCGGCAGCATTGATGTCAGTGGCGAGCGGGCCGGTGGTGTGATGTTTGTACACACTACCTTGGGCGGGATCAGCAACAGCGGCACGATCAACGCCAGTGGTATTGATGCACTCGGCGTGTTTCTCGACGGTGCCACACTCAAAGGCTCAATCAATAACAGCGGGGTCATTCGTGCTCGCGGTACTGATGCCGAGGCGCTGACGCTGGAGGGTGTGAAGTTCACTTCCGGCGCAATGCTGAGCAACAGCGGTACGATTTCCGGTGAGTCGATTGGTGTTCACGTCAGTGACCAGACAGCCGGCAGCGGTCTGTCGAGAATTTATCAACTGACGGGGTTGATCGAGGGCGGTACGGCGGCGATTCAGGTTGATGACGGGCAAACGTATTTCGACTTCTTCGGCGGCACGGTCAAGGGCGATATGCTTGGTTTGGCTGGCGTGCTGGTCGATGGCGATGCAACGTTCGACGGTTCGACCATCAGGTCCGGTTACGTCACCATCGAAGAAGGCACGCTGACGCTGGTGCGCCCGCACACCACGATCATCGGCGACTTCGACATGGAAGAAGCCAATTCGGTACTGGAGTTGTATCTGGGCAATGACACCAACCCGGCGCTGCCGGTGTTGAAAGTCACCGGCACCACCGACATTGCACCCGGCGGGCAATTGCGTTTGCTGGCGCGCTCCAGCGACTTCCGGGTCACACCCGGCGGCACGCGCTACACCTTGATCAGCTCGGGTAATCTGGTCGGCGGTAATAACCTGACCGTGACTTCCAGCTCCGCGCTGCTGGATGTAAAAAGCTTCGGTGTCCAAGGCAATGACATCATCACGGTGGTGGCGACCAAGTCCGCTGAAGAACTGGCAGACAACACGCTGGCCGTCGGCGGCAGTGTCAACGCAGCCAGGGCGATCGGTCGTCTGTCCGGATCGCTGATGAGTCGCCTCGACGAGCAGGATCCGGTGTACCAAGCCTTCGCCAATGCCAGCACCGATGCTGAGTTGGCGCGCTTGTCCGAGACCCTCAGCCCGGATGTCAGCCGTGGCGTTCTGCATGCAGCAACCAACAGTCAGACGCTGGTTTCCGGTGTGATCAACGAGCGCTCGGCGCGCGCTCGGGCACAGTCGGGCTCGAATGAAAAAGGTGTCTGGCTGCAAGCCTTGAGCAGTGATGCCAACCAGGACGAGCGCCGTGGCGTGAGCGGTTATGACGCTGACAGCCACGGGATCGCGGTGGGGGCCGACGGCCAGTTGAACGCCGATACGACCCTGGGCCTGGCCTACAGCTACCTCGACACCGACGTGAAATCCGATCTGGGCAGCAAGACCCAGGTCACCGGACATGCGCTGACCCTGTACAGCAATTGGCTGCACGACAACTGGTTCGTCGATTCTTCGCTGATGTATGGCTGGAACGACAACGAGTCGAAACGCTACATCGCCGGCACGCGCGCCAAGGCCGATTACGACAGTGATGTTTTCGGTGTGAGCGCGCTGGCCGGTTACAGCTGGCACCTGCTGCCTGCTGTGGTACTCGAGCCCCAGGTCGGTGCCCGTTATGCCAATGTCGGCATGGATGCGTATCGCGAGAAGGGCAGTTCGGCGTCGTTGAATGTCGGCAGCCAGCGTTACGAAGTCGGTGAAATAGGCGTGGGTGCACGTCTGGCCGCTGCGTTTGCGGTTGGCACCGGCAGTCTTGAGCCGGAAGCGAAAGTCATGGCATGGCACGACTTTATCGGCGACAAGGTCGACACAACGTCATCGTTCGTTCTGGGCGGCGATTCGTTCACCAGCCGTGGCACCACGCCGGTGCGTGACAGCTATGAACTGGGGCTGGGCGCCAACTACCGCATGGGCGCCTGGAGTGTCGGCGGGTCGTACAACTACGTGACGGCCAGCGGCTTTGATTCCGACGGTTTCACTGCAAAAGTGCGTTACGCCTTCTGACCGGTGCAGGAGCTGCCGCAGGCTGCGATCTTTTGATCTGGCTTTGTAAAAAAACAACATCAAAAGATCGCAGCCTGCGGCAGCTCCTGCACGTGGAGGGTTTTAGAGTTGGTAGCTGAAACTGATGCTATACCGCGCTCGACGGTTGAACGTGTCGAGCGCTTCATCGGACATCGCCTTCGCCGCCTCCAGCGCAATGTTGTAGTACTTGGCATCGCCGAAACGCAGACCGATCGCCGCTGACGACAGACTGTTGGCCTGTACCGGCAATTCGTTGAACCAGCTGCGCGAGCGGTCCAGCACAAAGTACGGTTGCAGGATGCGCACCCAATTGCCGTCGCGGTTGAAGCTGTAGTTGACCTCGTATGCCACCCCCCATCCCTTGTCGCCGGATGCCTGATCGTCAGGATAACCACGACCGAAATTCTGCCCGCCGAACACCGCGCGTTCGCTGTCGGGCAAGCTGTCGTCGCTCCAGTACAGCGCAGCCGACAGCACGCCCTGCCAGTTGTCGAGGAATTTGTTGCTCTGCACCCCGGACAGGCGCACGCGGAAGAAGTCGAGATCGATAGCGCTGTTGTTGGTTTTTGCGCCCATGCTGTCGACGCCCTGATACACACCGCCACTCAAAATCCGCAGTTGTCGGGCATCAGCCTTGCGCCAGTCGCTTTCGAAGGCGAGGGCGCGTATGTCGGTGCGTTCTTCGACGCTCAACGGGTAGCCGATGACCTTGTAGCGGGTTTTGTCGTTGACCGCGTAAAGCCGTGAGCCGGCGGTGAGCAGCTCGTTGGAGGCGGCAATCAGCGGCAGGGTGAAACCGATCGAATAGCGGTCGTTCTCGCGATGGGGTTTGAGCTCCAGGCCGTTGTCGAGCAACAGGCTGGTGCCCGGGTCAGCACGGTAGCGCGAAGCGGACAGGGCCAGTTGTGCACCTTCGCTGTTGATGAACTGGTTGTAGTCCAGGCGGTAGTAATGCTCGTGATCATCGCCCGGCGGGAATAAGCCGCTGAGGGTCAATTGCTCGCCCATCGAGGTCTGCGAATTGCTGCTGACACCGAGCAAGGCCTGAGTACCGTTGCGGTTGTCTTCGGTGGTGCTCAGGGTGCTGGTGAACGGTTTGCGACTGGCTTCGGCGACCAGCGTGGTCGCGCCGTCGGTGGTGCCCGGCGGCGGCACCTGGGCCTGAATCGTCACGCCGGGGATGCGCGTCATCAGCGTCGTGTAACGCTCGAACGTCTTGCGGGTCAGCGGGCGTTCGGCCTGGATTTTCGCCGCCAGTTCATCGATCAGGCCTTTGACTCGGCCGATGTCGCCCTGCATTTGCACGTCGCGCACGTAGCCTTCCACCAATACCACCCGTGCCACACCGTCCTCGAAATTCTGTTGCGGCAGGAACGCGTACGACAACAGATAGCCGTCCTGCTGATAGCGCCGGGTGATGTTGCGCGTGGCTTCGATCAGCTCGGCGAGGCTGGTCTCATGGCCGATCAGCGGTTGGTAATTCTGCGCCAGTTCGGTCAGCGGGTAGATCGTGCCGCCTTCGATCTGCACGGTTTTCAGATTGACCTTGGTGCTCATCATCAACGGCTGCGCAGCGGTCGCCCCGGCATCCGGTACTTGCACCGGCGCGGCACTCGGGCGATAGGCATCGGCCGGCAAGTTGGGCACGGGCAGGTTGCGGATGGTTTCGTTGCTGTTGAGGAAGCTGGGCAGAGTGTCGGCGAGAGCAGCAGAACTGAGGCTGAGGAACAGCAGGGACGCCATAACGCGCATAGGACACTCCATGGTCAGGTCACAGCTTGAGGCTGTTTTTTCCTAAGAAAAAAGCGGAAGACTCGTGGGAATCTTCCGCCCTCAACCAAGCGTAGGCGCTGTAGGTAAGGCCGTCGAATCGGCCAGGTGCAATTTAGCGTTTGTTGCCACCAAGGGCGCCGGTCAGACCACCGAGCACACCGCCCAGACCGCCACCGGTGGTGCCCCCGCTGGTGCCGCCGTTGACCAGCCCGCCGACCGCCGTGACGGTGCTGCCGACGTTGGTTACCAGCCCACCGACGGCGGTAGTGACCGGATTGTTGGTGGCGGCAATCGCGCCACCGAGGTTGCCCACCGCACCGCCAACCTGGCTGGTGAGACCGGCGACTGGCGAACCGAGACCGGTAGCGGCACCCAGTTGTTGAGTCACGTTGGTGACGCCGCTGGTGACCGGATTCAGCGCTGTGCCCAAAGTGGCGCCCACGGTGGCCAGTGGTGAGGTAGTGGCCGTGATCGGTGAGCCCGAGCCGCCCAGCACAGTGTTCAGCGAAGCGACGGTATTACCCAGGCCGACAGCGCTGACGCCACCGGCGCTGACCACGCCATTGGTGTTGCCGGCATTCAGACCTGCGCCGACATTGACCACTGCACCGCCCACGGTTTGCAGCAGACCGGTCCCGCCGAGGCCGCCACCGAGGCCGCCGCCAATACCGCCGCCAGTACCTGAACCGGTGCCGTTGGAGACCAGACCGCCGGCCTTGCCGACTGCAGTCCCGGCGTTGCTCAGTGCTCCACCGAGGGTATTGGTCAGCGCATTGCCATTGCCCGCGTCGGTCACTTTGTCACCCACGCCGTTGACGGTATCGCCGACTTTCTGGATCACGCCTTTGAGCGGATCGCCCAGACCTGTCGCGCTGCCGACCTTGTCGGTGGTGCTTTCGACCATCGCAATCACCGGCACCAGATTTTTACCGAGCTGATTGGTCAGTTGACTTGTCGGGCCATTGGTCAGCGTGGTGTCGAGGGTATTGCCGAGCATGGTGACTTTCTCGCCAACGCCGTCGAGCAGTGGCGCCACTCGAGTGACCACACCTCCGACCACTGGCACGCTGCCGGTGGCGGTCGCCAGTTTGCCGCTGAGGTCGGAGACGCCGTTGCCGACATCCGTGACCACGCCGCCGACCGAGGCGACGGTGGTAGTCAGGCCGTTAGGGTCGGTGGCCAGTTTGCCGATGCCGTCGGCCACACCATTACCCAAGGTGCTGACGACGTTGCCGGCAGTGTTGGCCGCGCTTTGCACGACGCCGCCAACCACGGGAACGGTGCTTAAAGAGTCGCCAACCTGACCGACACCATCGCCCACGCCGGCCACGGTAGTACCGACATCCTGCACCAGCGTCGTGGTCACCAGCGGCGTCGGTGTCGGATTGGTCGGGTTGGTTGGATCAGTAGGATCTGTCGGGTTGGTTGGATTGGTTGGATTGGTTGGATCGGTTGGGTTGGTGCCACCAGTACCGCCAGTACCACCGGTTCCGCCGGTGCCTGCGGTATCACCCGTGCCGCCAGTACCACCGGTGCCACCTGTTCCAGCGGTGTCGCTGGACGGCGAAGCGCTGCCGGAACTGCTGTGATGGCCGCCACCGCCGCTGCTGCAGCCAGCGAGGCCAAGGGAGAAAATCAATGCCAGAGCGATTGCAGATTTGCACCATACGTCTTGAGTTTTCATGATCGAGATTCCTTGCACCTGTCACAACGTTCGTTGCCTTCGATGGCTCACCGATCTGTCGCCGGTGATGCCTCGTCCGTGGCTGTAATTTCAGTCGGTGCGCGGATTTCAACCATTCTCAAGTTGGTATTAACGCCTTTATATATAAGCGCCAGTGCAGTGCCTAACGACTAATACCCAAGATATACACGGGCAAAAAAAGGCCTTGAAAATCAAGGCCTGGGGTTTTACGGGAAGGGCGAAGAACGCGAGGAAAACTTAAGTGATATATACACAATTTACGGGCTGTTTCTGCTCTGCCAGAGCGTCAGGCAATCGGTTGCCATAGACCGACCATGTGCTCCAGGTCGCCAGCGCCCATCAACTGCAACTCGCCACTGGAGCCTGCGGCGCTGGCCAATAACCTGACCTCGCTGGGCAGGCGCACCGGTTTGCGAAAATGCACAGCGATTTCCAGATTGGCCTTGGGCAACTGATCCGCCAGCGCTGCCAGCGTGCGTGCCTTGTTCCACAAACCATGGGCGATGGCGGTGGGGAAGCCGAACAGTTTTGCGCTCGCCGCGCTCAAGTGAATCGGGTTGTAGTCGCCGGACACCTTGGCGTATTGCCGGCCAATGTCGGCCGGGGCTTGCCAGTGCGCCACTTCCGTCAGCGCCTGGCTCGGCTGCCACTCCTGCTCGAGCGCCTCGCCTTCGAGTTTCACCCCGCGACAGAGCATCTGGCTTTCGGCCTCCCATAACGGCCCGAGTTGATCATCGAGGGTGGTCAGCAGATCAAACGTCGCGCCTTTGGGATGCGGCTGCAGGTTGTGCACCCGCACACTGACGTGCGCGCGGCTGATCCCGCCCATCGGCCGTAACACGCGGATGCGATTGCTCAGGTGAACCAGCCCCAGCAACGGAAACGGGAAGTCCTTGGCCGTGAGCAACTGCATCTGCAAGGCAAAGGCGAGGATGTGTGGATAAGTCGGCGGCAACAGGCCGTCATCGGCGAAACCGCAGACCTTGCGATACGCCGCCAGGCGTTGGCCATCGACATCGACCCAGCAACGCAATCCGCCGTCGGGCAGTTGCGTGCCGGTGATTTTGCGTCGCGTCGCCGCCCGCGCGTAGAGCCCGGGCAAACCCGGTTCGCGATCCAGTGTGTGCCATTCGATGCTCATGCCTTAAGCCCCCAGAACACTTTGTCCACAGACCCGCAGCGCCTGCCCGGTGAAAGCGCCGGTGCCCGGTTGCGCCAGCCATGCGACGGCTTCGGCGACGTCTTGCGGCAGGCCGCCCTGACCCAGCGAACTCATGCGCCGCCCGGCCTCACGCAGGCCAAACGGGATGTGTGCGGTCATCTGCGTTTCGATGAACCCCGGGGCCACGGCGTTGATGCTGATGCCGCGTTCAAGCAGTGTCGGCGCCCACGCTTGCGCCAGACCGATCAATCCGGCCTTGCTCGCCGCGTAGTTGGTCTGCCCACGGTTACCGGCGATGCCGCTGATCGAGGCAAGCAGCACCACTCGTGCGTTATCGTGCAGCGTGCCGTTGTCGAGCAGAGCCTTGGTCAGCACTTGCGGGGCGTTGAGGTTCACTGCCAGCACCGCGTCCCAGAATTCCGGGGTCATGTTGGCCAAGGTCTTGTCGCGGGTGATGCCGGCGTTGTGCACCAGAATGTCGAGGCCATCAGGCAACTGTTCGATCAGTTGACTGGCGGCGTCTTCGGCGCAGATATCGAGGGTGATCGCGCGTCCACCGAGGCGGGCGGCGAGAGCTTCAAGTTCGGTCTTTGCGGGCGGTACGTCGAGCAGGATCACCTCGGCGCCATCACGCGCCAGGGTTTCCGCAATGGAAGCGCCGATGCCGCGCGCTGCGCCCGTGACCAGCGCCTTGCGCCCGGCCAGTGGTCGCGTCCAGTCCGTCACCGGTGTCGCACAAGCCGTCAGGCGAATCACCTGGCCGGAGACGAAGGCACTTTTCGGCGACAGGAAAAACCGCAGTGGTCCTTCGAGTTGATCTTCGGCCCCTTCGCCGACGTAGATCAGTTGCAACGTGCCGCCGCTGCGCAACTCCTTGGCCAGCGACCGGGAAAAGCCTTCGAGCGCCCGTTGCGCACTGGCGGCGAAAGGCTCGCGCAGGGTTTCCGGAGCGCGGCCAAGAATCACCAGATGCGCACTGGATTCGAGGTTTTTCATCAACGGCTGGAAAAATTCACGCAGATGCTTGAGCTGGTCGGTGTGCTGCAACTCACTGGCGTCGAACACCACGGCTTTGAGTTTCGGACCGTGGCCGGCAATCCACTCGCTGGCGCTCGCAGGCTGTTCGCCGTAGCGATAGATGCCGTCGGTCAAACGGTTGGCGAAGCGGCTGATGCGCTCGGCCAGCGGCCCGCCACCGATCAGCAGCGCGCCCTCCACCGGACGCAGACGTCCGGCCTGCCAGCGTTCCAGCCGCACCGGCGACGGCAGGCCCAGTGCCCCGACCAGACGATGGCCGATGGACGAGTTGGCGAAGTCGATATAGCGGTCAGACATGGAACGCTCTCCAGAAGTTGGGGTTCAAAGTGTGGACTATCGACGGCAATCAATCGTTCGATCCACGCAATACGGCCTACGCTAGAACAGCAGAGTAGTTTGCCCCCGACGGTTTTGTTGCGGAGCACAAATTCAGTAACACAGCAGAACCCTGTAGGAGCGAGCCTGCTCGCGATCGCGGTGTATCAGATGAACATTTGCTGACTGACACACCGCGATCGCGAGCAGGCTCACTCCTACAAGGGGCCAGCGTGAAACCGATCAATCTGAAAAGGAGTTATGCATGAGTCAGCTGCGCCGCGTCGCGATCATTGGCGGTAACCGTATCCCTTTCGCCCGTTCCAACGGGCCGTACGCCACGGCCAGCAATCAGGCGATGCTCACCGCCGCCCTCGAAGGTTTGATCGAACGCTACAACCTGCACGGGCAGCGCATCGGTGAAGTGGTGGCCGGTGCAGTGCTTAAATTGTCACGGGATATGAACCTGACCCGCGAATGCGTACTCGGCTCGCGTCTGTCGCCATCGACGCCTGCGTACGATATCCAGCAAGCCTGCGGCACCGGCCTTGAAGCGGTGATCCTGGTGGCGAACAAAATCGCCCTCGGCCAGATCGACAGCGGTATTGCCGGCGGCGTCGACACCACCTCCGACGCGCCGATCAGCGTCAGCGAAGGCCTGCGCCGAATCCTCCTGCAAGCCAACCGTGGCAAAACCACCGCTGACAAGCTGAAAGCTTTTCTGCAACTGCGCCCAAAACACTTGATCCCCGAATTCCCGCGCAACGGCGAGTCGCGCACCGGCCTGTCGATGGGGCAGCATTGTGAATTGATGGCGCAGACGTGGAACATTCCCCGCGAAGATCAGGATCAGCTCGCACTCGAGAGTCATCACAAACTGGCAGCGTCCTATGCCGAGGGCTGGCACAACGATCTGATGACGCCGTTTCTCGGCCTGACCCGCGACAATAATCTGCGCCCGGACCTGACCCTGGAAAAACTCGCCTCGTTGAAACCGGCCTTCGAGAAAAGCGCCAAAGGCACGCTGACGGCGGGTAACTCCACGCCACTGACCGATGGCGCCTCGGTGGTGCTGCTGGGCAGTGAAGCGTGGGCGAAGGAACGCGGCCTGCCGATTCTCGCTTATCTGCGCGATGGCGAAGCGGCGGCGGTGGACTTCGTCAACGGTGCCGAGGGCCTGTTGATGGCGCCGGTGTACGCCGTACCACGCTTGCTGGCGCGCAATGGGCTGACCTTGCAGGATTTCGATTACTACGAAATTCACGAAGCGTTCGCCGCGCAAGTGCTGTGCACGTTGAAGGCTTGGGAAGATCCGGAATATTGCCAAACCCGCTTGGGCCTCGACGCGCCGCTGGGCTCGATCGACCGCAGCCGGCTCAATGTGAAGGGCAGTTCGCTGGCAGCGGGGCATCCTTTTGCCGCCACTGGCGGGCGTCTCGTGGCGAACATGGCCAAGCTTCTCGATGCCGCAGGCAAAGGGCGAGGCCTGATCTCTATCTGCGCCGCCGGCGGTCAAGGCGTCACCGCCATCATCGAACGCTGACCCCACAGGATCTTCAGTGCATCGGCATGTCAGATTCTGTCGCAAATGCCCTCGACGGCCGATAACGCCAAGTGACCCCGGCTCGGCTATGATTCGCAACGGTCGATTTTTTTCGGCACAGTGTATGCATTCATAGGGTTCACAGGTCGGCAACCCCTCCCCGTGGTGCGAGGATTGCCGTATAACGAGTGACATTCGCGTGTTTGGTAATAAAGGACCCACAATAAAAGCTGATGAAGACTCCAAAACGCATTGAACCCCTGATCGAGGACGGTCTGGTCGACGAAGTGCTGCGCCCACTGATGAGTGGCAAAGAAGCAGCTGTTTATGTAGTGCGCTGCGGTAATCAGTTACGTTGCGCGAAGGTCTACAAGGAGGCGAACAAACGCAGTTTCCGCCAGGCGGCCGAGTATCAGGAAGGTCGTAAGGTCCGTAACAGCCGACAGGCGCGGGCCATGGCCAAAGGCTCCAAGTTCGGTCGCAAAGAGACCGAAGACGCCTGGCAGAACGCCGAAGTGGCGGCGCTGTTTCGGTTGGCCGGTGCCGGTGTCCGCGTGCCCAAGCCGTACGACTTCCTCGACGGCGTACTGTTGATGGAACTGGTCGCCGACGAGTATGGCGACGCCGCGCCGCGTCTGAACGACGTGGTGCTGGAGCCGGATCAGGCGCGCGAATATCACGCGTTCCTGATTTCGCAGATCGTGCTGATGTTGTGTACCGGTCTGGTGCACGGTGACCTCTCGGAGTTCAACGTGCTGCTGACGCCGACCGGCCCGGTCATCATCGACCTGCCGCAAGCGGTCGACGCTGCCGGCAACAACCACGCGTTCAGCATGCTGGAGCGCGACGTTGGCAACATGGCTTCGTATTTCGGCCGCTTCGCGCCGGAGTTGAAGAACACCAAGTACGCGAAAGAAATGTGGGCGCTGTACGAAGCCGGCACCTTGCACCCGGCCAGCGTGCTGACCGGCGAGTTCGATGATCCGGAAGACCTCGCCGATGTCGGCGGGGTATTGCGCGAGATCGAAGCGGCGCGCCTCGACGAAGAGCGCAAGCAGGCTATCCGTGCGGCAGACGACGAGCCCAAAGGCAAGTCCGACGAACCACCGCCACCGCCGTGGATGCAGTGATCACTTGAACAGAAACCCGGCTTCGGCCGGGTTTTTTGTGTCACAGGCACCCTCACCCCAACCCTCTCCCAGAGGGAGAGGGGGCCGACCGCGCTGTCTGTCGATTTACATCGACCTGAAATACCGAGTTGATTATGGAATGGGCTACCGGGTTGATTGTGGATTCGGTAAGGCTCTTTCACGTCGGCGCATCTTTGAAGCACCTCCAATCAGTTCCCTCTCCCAGAGGGAGAGGGGGCCGACCGCGCTGTCTGTCGATTTACATCGACCTGAAATACCGAGTTGATTATGGAATGGGCTACCGGGTTGATTGTGGATTCGGTAAGGCTCTTTCACGTCGGCGCATCTTTGAAGCC
>NZ_JBIUVX010000040.1:0-31102 GCF_044743175.1 Pseudomonas sp. NPDC087690 | reverse complement strand
TTACATCGACCTGAAATACCGAGTTGATTATGGAATGGGCTACCGGGTTGATTGTGGATTCGGTAAGGCTCTTTCACGTCGGCGCATCTTTGAAGCATCCCCCAATCAGTTCCCTCTCCCCTTGGGAGAGGGTTAGGGTGAGGGCCCCTTTCGGATCAACGCAAATTCACGTCTACTGTCCACCGCTCCAACCACACTCAAGGATTGAATGTGAGCACTGCGCGCAATACCCACCTGATCGTCACCGCTCGGCTGATCTCCGATTTCGGCGCTTTCCTCAACATGGTCGCGCTGGCCACTTACGTCTACCTGCTGAGCAACAGCGCCATGAGCGTCGGGATTTTTCTCGCCAGCCGTGTCGGCGGGGGGATATTTGCCAGTCTGATCGGCACCGCGTTTTACCGCCGCTGGGGTGGGCGCGTGCCGTTGATTGCCTTCGATCTGCTGCGGGCGAGCCTGCTCGGTTTGCTGCTGATCGTGCCTGTTGCACAGCAGTCGATCTTCTTGCCGGTGGTTGCCTTCGGTCTGGGTCTGGGCAATTCCATGTTCGCCATCGGCCTCAACAGCCAGTTGCCGCGTCTGATCCCCTGCGATCAATTGCTCAAGGCCAACGCCTGGATCACGTCGGCCTCTTCGGCGGCGAAGGTCGGTGGCAGCCTGGTGTCCGGTTTGCTGGTGGCCGGTTTTGGATTTGAAACGGTGTTCGCCCTGAATGCTGCGACCTACTTGCTGGCGGCGTTGCTGATCGTGCCGCTGCGTTTCGAAGCGGCCACGGTCAACCACGCGCCGGAGCGCGGCGAATGGTCCGCCCTCAAACAGGGCTTGCGCAGTGCACCAGTGATTGCCGCCATGCTCGCCGTGACGATGGCCGATACCTTGGGCAGCGCCGCACACAATGTTGGTTTCCCGATTATTTCCAGACTGCTCACGCCTGATTCTGCGAGCACCACGCTGGGTCTGATGCTGGCGGTGTGGGCCAGCGGCAAACTGCTTGGCGCACGGATCGCCAGCCGCCTCAAACACTCGGACAACGGCGATCTGCAGCGCCGCTATTTTCTCGGCGTGGCACTGATGTCCTGCGGCTTCATCCTGATGTTCCAGCAGCACAGTCTTTACGGATTGCTGCTGTTTTCACTGCCGGCGGGTTTGGGCGATGGCATTAGCGAAGTCAGCCTGATGTCGCGCCTGCAGCGCGAACCGGAACAACTGCGTCTGCCGATTTTCAGTTTCCTGACCCTGCTGCAAATGACCGGGTTCGGCATCGGCATGCTCATCGCCGCGCCGTTCTACGAGTGGTGGACGCCGGGTGCCGTGGTCATGTTGTTCCACGGCATTCCCCTCGGTACGTTGCTGGCGGTGAAGCTGTTGGCGCTCAGACGCGGGCGGGTTGCGCGCAGCAGCCCGACGCCAGTTCCTTGAGGATCGGGCAGTCAGGGCGATGGTCGCCGTTGCAGTGCTCGACCAGGTCTTGCAGGGTGTCGCGCAGTTCGCCGAGTTCGCGGATCTTCTGATTCAGCTCGCCGATGTGCTGGCGCGCCAACGCCTTCACATCGGCGCTGGCGCGTTGGCGATCCTGCCAGAGGGTCAGCAGTTTGCCGACCTCTTCCAGCGAAAAGCCCAGATCCCGCGAGCGCTTGATGAACGCCAGCGTGTGCAGGTCGTCATCGCCGTAGACGCGATAGCCGCTGTCGGTGCGATGGGCCGCTTTGAGCAAACCGATCGACTCGTAATAGCGGATCATTTTCGCGCTCAGGCCACTGTGTTTGGCCGCTTGACCGATGTTCATCGGTGCTCCTCCAGATCCTTGGGTTTCCAGGTTTTCAACAGTAGCGCATTGCTCACCACGCTGACGCTCGACAGCGCCATCGCCGCGCCGGCCAGTACCGGATTCAGGAAGCCAAACGCTGCCAGCGGGATGCCGATCAGGTTGTAGATGAAGGCCCAGAACAGGTTCTGGCGGATCTTCGCGTAAGTCTTGCGGCTGATTTCCAGCGCCGCCGGCACCAGACGTGGATCGCCTCGCATCAGGGTGATGCCCGCCGCGTGCATGGCGACGTCGGTGCCGCCGCCCATGGCAATGCCGATGTCGGCAGCAGCGAGGGCCGGGGCGTCGTTGATACCGTCACCGACCATGGCGACCACGCCGGTTTTTTTCAGCTCGGCGACGGTGGCGGCTTTGTCGGCTGGCAGTACTTCGGCATGGACATTGCGGATGCCCAGTGCCTCGGCGACCACCCGAGCACTGCCGCGGTTGTCGCCGGTCAGCAAATGGCTATGGATATCTCGCGCGGCGAGCTGCTGCACGGCTTCCAATGCGCCGGGTTTCAAGGTATCGCCAAAGGCGAACAAACCGAGCACGCGCGGTTCCGGGCTTTGCTCGATCAGCCACGACAGCGTGCGACCCTCGGTTTCCCAGGCTTTGGCAGATTCGGTGAGGTCGCCGGCGCTCAAGCCGCTCTCTTCGAGCATCCGCCGATTGCCCAGTGCAAGGCGTCGGCCATCAAGATTGCCGGCGATGCCGCGCCCGGTCAGGGATTGGCTGTCGCTGACATCCGGGACGGTCAGTTCACGTTCGGCTGCTGCATCCAGCACCGCTTTGGCCAGCGGATGTTCGCTGCCACGTTGCAACGCTCCCGCCAGTTTCAGCAGATTGTTTTCATCTCCATCTACTGCACTGAAATGGGCAATACGTGGCGTGCCGGAGGTCAGTGTGCCGGTCTTGTCGAACACCACGCTGCTGACTTCATGGGCACGCTCCAACGCTTCGGCATCCTTGATCAGAATGCCGTGGCGCGCCGCGACACCCGTGCCGGCCATGATTGCGGTCGGTGTGGCGAGGCCCAGTGCACACGGGCAGGCGATGACCAGAACCGCGACGGCATTGATCAGTGCGGTTTCCATTGGCGCGCCATACAGCCACCAGCCAATCAGTGTCGCCAAGGCGATCAACAACACCGCAGGCACGAAGATCTGGCTGACCTTGTCCACCAGTTTCTGGATCGGTGCCTTGGCAGCTTGAGCGTCTTCGACCAGGCGAATGATCCGCGCCAATACCGTTTCCGCGCCGAGCGCCTGAGTGCGCACCAGCAAACGACCTTCACCGTTGATCGCGCCACCAGTGACCTTGTCCCCCGGTTGTTTCGGCACCGGCAGGCTTTCGCCGCTGATCAGCGCTTCATCGGCGTGGCTCTGGCCTTCGATGACTTCACCATCAACGGGAAAGCGTTCTCCGGGTTTGACCAGCACCAGATCGTTCAGGCGCAGAGCGCTGATGGCGACATCCTGCTCGCGACCGTCGATCACTTGAATGGCCCGTTCCGGGCGTAACGCCTCGAGGGCGCGGATGGCGCTGGCGGTCTGGCGTTTGGCGCGGCTCTCCAGATATTTGCCCAGCAGCACCAGGGCGATGACCACCGCCGATGCTTCGAAATACAGATGCGGCATACGCCCGGCAGCGGTGGCCCATTCATAAAGGCTCAGGCCATAACCGGCGCTGGTGCCGAGGGCGACCAGCAAGTCCATGTTGCCGGCGCCGGCACGCACGGCTTTCCATGCGGCGACATAAAACCGCGCACCGAAAATGAATTGCACCGGTGTGGCGAGGGCAAATTGCGCCCAGGCCGGGAGCATCCAGTGGATGCCGAACGGTTGCAGCAACATCGGCGCCACCAGCGGCAGGGCGAGGGCAATCGCGCAGATCAGCGCCCAGCGTTCATGCGTGAGTTTCTGTTGCTGGGTATCGGTTTGCGGATGTTCGGCTTGCCAGACGCTGGCCGAGTAGCCGGCCTTGCTGACGGCGTCGAGCAGGGCTTGTGAATCGACCTGACCGAGCAGTTCGAGGTGCGCGCGCTCGTTGGCCAGGTTGACGCTGACACTTTTCACGCCGGGGACTTTGTTCAGGGCGCGCTCGACGCGACCGACGCAAGAGGCGCAGGTCATGCCGTCGATGTTCAGTTCGATCGTTTGCTGCGGCACGCTGTAACCGGCGCGTTCGACCGCGTCCATCAACGCCGGCAGACTGTCGCCGGGTGCCTGCACGCGGGCCTGTTCGGTGGCGAGATTGACGCTGACGGTACTGGCGCCGCTGACTTTGCTCAAGGCCCGCTCGACGCGCCCGGCGCAACTGGCGCAGGTCATGCCGGCAATCGGCAGGTCGAAAGTGATGGAATCGGACATCGGTCGTACTCCCTGTAGTAGATGCCTACAAGGATCAACCTTGCCATGCGGGCAAGGTCAAGCGCCAATCTTCCTACCGTGATCGTTCCCACGCTCCGCGTGGGAATGCCTCCTGTGACGCTCTGCGTCACGCATAGGGACGCGGAGCGTCCATGGCTGCATTCCCACGCGGAGCGTGGGAACGATCACGCGCATAAATCAGTATTCGAGATCGGCGCGTTTCAGATAGACGCCTTCGGAATTCATCGCCAACCGATACTTCAGCACATCCCCGGCACGCAGCTTGATCTCCTGCGAACCCGGCGCGAGCATGCCCGGATTGCACCCGGCGACCTGGCCCGGCAGCAATTTCAAGCGCAGCGACACCGTGCCCGGCGGCAGGTTGAAGGAGATGCTTTGCTCCTGCAGCAGTCGCGCCGAGAGTTGATCCTGGATGTACACGCCGATCTCGCAGGAGGTCGACACTTCCAGACGCTCGCGGGAAATGATCAGCACCGCGTAATCCTCGCCGGCGGCTTGCGCTTGGGGGAGGGCGGCAAAAAGGCTGAGGAAGCCAAACAGGCTGAAAGCTGACCAGCGCATGGCTGAATCTCCTGAATTCGAGTCATTGATGCACGCAGCTTGGCCGAGCGCGGCGCCGATTGCCAGCCCGGCAGTTTATTGCAGAACTTGACCTTGCCATCGTGGCAAGCTCGAGACTGCCGGCAACCTCACTCAAAGGAGTCACTTCATGCAAGTGTTCAACGTTGAAGGCATGTCCTGCGGTCACTGCGTCAAAGCCATCACCAACGCGGTTCAGGCCAAAGATCCGGCGGCGAGCGTACGCGTCGATCTGGCGGCAAAAGAGGTCGGCGTCGAAAGTGCGCTGAGCGCCGAACAGGTGATCGAGGTCATCAGCGAAGAAGGCTACGCGGTCAAACTCGCCTAAAAGCAAAAGATCGCAGCCTGCGGCAGCACCTGCATTGGAGTGCGTCCTGTAGGAGCTGCCGCAGGCTGCGATCTTTTGCTGTTTTTATAGTTAGCGAGCTATCGGAATGTTCAAGGCGCCCAGCCGCAGCTAGACTGTCGGGCTGCCGACTTGCCTGACTGGATGCCTGATGAATTTCCGTATCATTCTGATTCTCGGTGCCTTGACCGCCTTCGGGCCCTTGGCAATCGACTTCTACTTACCCGCATTTCCCTCGATGGCGCTGGCGTTCGGCACTGACGAGAAACATGTGCAGATGACGCTGGCGGCGTATTTCGCCGGCCTGTCCATCGGCCAACTGCTTTACGGGCCCGTGGCGGATCGCTTTGGCCGCCGCGTCCCGCTGCTGGTGGGGCTTACGCTGTTCACCTTGGCCTCGCTGGCCTGCGCCTACGCGCCGAACCTCGAATGGCTGATCGGCGCGCGCTTCGTGCAGGCGTTGGGCGGTTGCGCAGGGATGGTGATCTCCCGTGCAGTGGTCAGCGACAAGTGCGATGCGGTCGGTTCGGCCAAAGTCTTCTCGCAGTTGATGCTGGTGATGGGCCTGGCGCCGATTCTGGCGCCGATGCTCGGCGGTCTGTTGGTCAACACTACAGGCTGGCAGTCGATATTCCTGGTGCTGACCGGTTTCAGCGCGCTGGCCGGACTGGCCGTGGCGCTGGGTCTGCCGGAAAGCATGCCGGCGCACATGCCGCGCCAACCGTTGTCCGGGGCATTGCGCCAATACGGGCGACTGCTCAAGGATCGCGTCTACCTCGGCCATGCCCTGACCGGTGGTATCGCCATCGCCGGGATGTTCGCCTACATCGCCGGTTCGCCGTTCATCTTCATTAAACTGTACGGCGTGCCGGCCGAGCATTTTGGCTGGTTGTTCGGCACCAACGCGGCGGGTTTCATTCTGGTGGCCCAGGTCAACGCGCGACTGTTGGCCAAGCGTGGCCCGGCGTTCCTGCTGGCGCGGGCAGTGTGGGTTTATCTGGCGGCGGGACTGACGTTGCTCGCAGTCAGCGCCCTGCACACCGAGTCCCTGTGGCCGCTGCTGATTCCGCTGTTCATCTGTGTGTCCAGCCTCGGCTGCATCAGCCCCAACGCCGCCGCTTGCGCGATGAACGGGCAGGGCGGGCGCGCCGGCAGTGCTTCGGCGTTGCTCGGCTGCATGCAGTTCAGCGTCGCCGCTGGCGCTTCAGCACTGGTGGGCGTGTTGCACGACGGCACGGCTGTACCGATGGCAATTGTCATCAGTATTTGCGGTGTACTGGTGGTGTGCGTCGCAATGCTCACCCGCCGTCTGCAGAACGCGCGGGCACTGGCGCAAGCCCAGGCCGAGGCGTGAATTCTCAGCCGGCAGCGCGCTGCTGGCTGCGGTCGGGAAACTGATGGGGCGCGCAAATTCGTGCTTCGAGGGTGCGGGTGAAGGCCAGTGCTTCGGCTTCACTGCGAAATGTCACGGCGTGTTGGTCCAGACGAACTTGCCATTGAGACTTTGCCACTTCTTTTATCAGGATCTTCATTGCTGACCTCCCTTGCGTAAAAGATGTACCGCAGAGGCTTCGATTGTAGTCCTGAATACGATCGCAATTGTGACAAGGGTCAACTGTCGGACTGACGGCAAAAAGCCCTCGCAGCCCGTGTAAGCGCTGCGAGGGCTTCGATTTTTCAGTCTTGGAAACCTTCTAAAACAATTTTCCCCTTGGCTTTGCCACTTTCCAGCAACTCATGGGCGCGGCGCAGGTTGCTCGCATTGATCGTGCCGAAATGCTCGCCCACCGTGGTCTTCAACGTCCCGGCATCAATCAGTTCAGCCACGCGGTTGAGCAGTTTGTGCTGTTCGATCATGTCTGGCGTCTCGAACAGCGAACGGGTGTACATGAACTCCCAGTGCAGCGACAGGCTCTTGCGCTTGAGTTTGCTCACGTCGAGCGACTTCGGATCGTCGATCAACGCCAGTTTGCCTTGCGGCGCCAGGGCCTCGACCAGTTGATCGAGATGCTGATCGGTCTGGGTCAGACTGGCGACATGGGTCACGTTGTTGATGCCCGCACGTTTCAGTTCTTCGCTCAGCGGCTGGCTGTGGTCAATCACCAGATCGGCGCCCAGCGCCTTCACCCAGTCACGAGTCTGCTCGCGGGACGCGGTGCCAATCACGTTCAGGCCGGTCAACTGCTTGGCCAGTTGCGTCAGAATCGAACCCACGCCCCCCGCCGCGCCGACGATCAGCAGGCTCTGTCCTTCATTGGTTGTGCCTTCGCAGATTTGCAGGCGTTCGAACAGCAACTCCCAAGCGGTGATCGCGGTCAGCGGCAGGGCGGCGGCTTCGGCGAAACCGAGCGATTTGGGCATATGGCCGACGATGCGTTCATCGACCACGTGCATCTCGCTGTTGCCGCCGGCGCGGGCGATGGAGCCGGCGTAAAAGACTTTGTCGCCAGCCTTGAACAGCGTCACCTCGCTGCCGACAGCCTTGACCACACCGGCGACGTCCCAGCCCAGCACTTTCGCCGCGCCGTCTTCCGGTGCCACGTTCTGCCGCACTTTGGTATCGACCGGGTTGACCGAGATGGCTTTGACTTCCACCAGCAAGTCGCGTGGGCCGGCGACCGGTTCTGGCAGTTCGATGTCTTGCAGGGATGTGGCGTCGCTGATCGGCAGGGAAGCGTAATAGGCGATGGCTTTCATGAAAGGCTCCGTAGAGTTGATGGAAGAAGGGTTCAGGCAATCGCGCCGAGGCGCTTGAGCTGGAAGTGTTCGATGGTCTGGCCGGCAGTGGCCTGGAAGTGTAGGAAATGCGCGCTGGCGTTGTGCGCCTGGAGTATCTCTTCACTGGCCCAGTGTTCGATTACGTAGAACACCTGGGGATCGGCGAGATCACGATGCAGGTCGTACTGGCTGCAACCGTCCTCGGCACGACTCGGTGCAACCAATGCGCGCAGGCCCTGTTCGAGCAGATCCTGCTGGCCGGGTTTGGCAATCAGGGTTGCGATGGCGGTGAATGGCTGGGACATGTTTGGCTCCAGAGATGCGAAATGAATTCGATGAACAGATGATTGGCTATTTCTGTGCAAGATAAAACCGGCTAAAAGAGCAGTCTCTTTCAATATTTTTTTGATAATCGAGGCTGAGAATGCTGCGTTTCGATGACTTGCAGTTGTTTGTCCGGGCGGCGGATCTGGGCAGTCTGTCGGCGGCAGCCCGGGTGATGGACATGTCTGCCGCCGTGGCCAGCGCTGCGCTCAAGCGTATCGAACAGCAACTCGGCGCTCGTTTGCTGGCCCGTTCGACGCGCAGCTTGCGCCTGACTGCCGAGGGGGAAGGCTTTCTCGAATACGCGCGGGCAGCATTGAGCAATATCGATGAGGGACGGCGCCTGCTCGCCAGCGGGCAGGATCAGGTGAGTGGGATCCTGCAGCTGTCGGCGCCTTCGGATTTCGGGCGCAACCTGCTGTTGCCGTGGCTCGACGAGTTTCAGCGCGAGCACCCGAAACTGACGGTGCGCCTGCTGCTCGGTGACCGCATCGCGGATCTGTTTCGCCAGCCAGTGGATATCGCCTTGCGCTATGGCGAGCCGGAGGACTCCAGCCTGGTCGCCCTGCCGATCGCTCCGGACAACCGCCGCGTGCTCTGCGCATCCCCGACCTACCTGGCCCGGCACGGCGAACCGCATCAGCTCGAACAACTGGCCCAGCACAATTGCCTGTTGTACATGCTAGGCAGCCGGATCCACGACCATTGGAGTTTTCATGACGGCAAACGCGAAGTCGGTCTGACCGTGAGTGGCGACCGCTTCAGTGATGACGCCGACGTCGTGCGGTTATGGGCGGTGGCAGGGGCAGGAATTGCCTATAAATCCTGGCTCGACGTGGCGACCGATGTGCTGGCCGGACGGCTCAAGGTGCTGATGCCGGAGTTGCTGTGCGAGCGCGCTCCGCTGAATTTACTGTGCGCACATCGCGCGCAATTGAGTAAGCCGGTGAACCTGTTGAGGGAAATGCTCGCCAGCCGATGCGCTGCAGTGAGTAGTCAATTTCCCGTTTTCTCGAAACTTGATCATTAGTCGCAGTTAAATAGAGAAATTTCTGTCAGGAACAATCACCACCCGCGCAGGCTCCGGCGCGGGACGGGGCCTGCATCCCGCTTATACTAGCGCCCGCCTCATGCCAGTACCGAAACCCCGGCGCGGACACCGTCAGACTGAGTGGGTCCTGTTCAAGTCAGGGCTGCGCAAGGCCGCGACGTCGGTGCCGGAAGATGTTGTGTCAAGGGGCTGCATTGCCCCGGCTCATGGCGTTTTTCGCGTCTTGGCCGCCGACTCAATACTGGTCAAGATGTCTGCGAGCAGTAGACGATACGATTCCACAGGGAGTGAATACATGGAACATGCACCTTGCATCAGCCAGATCGCCACGTTGCTGGCCGACCCCAAGCGCAGCGCGATGATGTGGGCGTTGATGGATGGTTCGGCCCGGCAAACCGAGGAGCTTGCGCTACTGGCAGGGCTGTCACCGTCGTCGGCCAGCGCGCATCTGGCGCGGCTGTCCACGGGCGGTCTGTTAAAGGTCGAAGTCCGTGGTCGCAAGCGTTTTTTCCGCCTCTCGGCACCGGAGGTCGGCGCGGCGATAGAAGCGCTGGCCAGCGCCACCATCGCCAGCACCCCGCGAGAAATCCCCGAGATGTTCAAACGCTCCACGCCCTTGGCGAAACCGCAGGCCGCGCCGTCATCGTTGTTGCGCGCTCGCTTTTGTGATGATCATCTGGGCGGGACGCTGGCTGCCGATCTTTATCAGCGATTGCTCGACGCCGGCTGGATCGAGCAGTTTGAGCTGCGCGTGGTAGTGACGCATAAGGGCGCAAAGCAACTGGCCGGACGTGGGGTGTTTATCCAGGCGCTGGCCCATCGCAATGTGCAGGTGGCCTGCGCATGTCCGGACTGGAGCGAACGTCGACCGCACATGGGGGGCTCGCTCGGCGCGGCGCTGCTGCAACTGTTCATGCAATCCGGCTGGCTGACCTTGCCCAATGATTCAAGAGCGCTGCAACTGTCGGCCACCGGGGAGCGAGAATTGCTGCGCTTCGCCAAAGAAACCGCTCTACAAATGGCGTAGTAGAGCCGTGCGTCACCACCGTTCGGGGCTGTCGCCTACGACTGCGAACAGGTCGCATCCAGCACGAACGCAGGGACGCTATCGCGCACACTCGATCCGGGGACTTTTCGGATGGGGTAGGCGGCATGGACACTCAGGGCTTCAGTGCGGCAGAACGCTTGGAACGACTGCCGGTCAGTGGTTATCACCGGATCATTTTCATCATCATTGCCTTGGCGTTTTTCTTCGACTCCATGGATCTGGCGATGATGACTTTCCTCCTCGGCTCGATCAAAGCCGAGTTCGGCCTGAGCAGCGCCCAGGCTGGGCTGCTCGCCAGCTCGAGTTTCTTCGGCATGGTACTGGGCGCCTCGTTGTCAGGCATGCTCGCCGATCGCTTCGGGCGCAAACCGGTGTTCCAGTGGAGCATCGTCCTGTGGGGGGTGGCGAGTTACCTGTGCTCGACGGCGCAAACGGTCGAGACACTGACACTGTTTCGCATTCTGTTGGGAATCGGCATGGGCATGGAGTTTCCGATTGCGCAGTCGATGTTGTCCGAGTTGATTCCCGCCCAGCGACGGGGGCGCTACATCGCCTTGATGGATGGTTTCTGGCCGTTGGGTTTTGTCGCTGCCGGCGTGCTTTCGTATTTCCTGCTGCCGCTGATTGGCTGGCGTGACATCTTCCTCGTGTTGGCGGTACCGGCGGTGTTTGTTCTGGCGATCCGCTTCTTCATTCCCGAGTCACCTCGCTGGCTGGAGCAGGCCGGGCGAGATGACGCGGCGGACAAGGTGCTGAGCGGCATCGAAGCGCGGGTACGTGCTTCGATCGGCGGTGCGGCGCTGCCGGAACCGATTCGCTTGCCGCGTACGGTGACGCCACCGGGCAATTTCTTTTCGGCGCTCAAGCAGATCTGGTCACCGCAGTATCGCCAGCGCACGACGATGATCTGGAGTCTGTGGTTTTTTGCGCTGCTCGGTTTTTACGGGCTGACGTCGTGGCTGAGTGCACTGTTGCAACAGTCGGGTTTTGCCGTGACGCAGTCGGTTTATTACACGGTGCTGATTTCGCTGGGGGGCATTCCCGGGTTTCTCATGGCCGCGTGGCTGGTCGAACGCTGGGGGCGTAAACCGGTGTGTATCGTCACGTTGCTCGGTGGCGGGGTGATGGCGTTTCTCTACGGGCAAAGCGCGGTGTTTGGCGGCAACGTGGCGCTGTTGATCAGTACCGGGCTGCTGATGCAGTTTTTCCTGTTCGGGATGTGGGCGGTGCTCTACACCTACACGCCGGAGCTGTATCCGACCTCGGCACGCGCGACGGGCTCGGGGTTCGCCTCGGCCATTGGCCGCGTCGGCTCGTTGCTCGGGCCATTGGTGACCGGGCTGGTGTTCCCGATAACCGGGCAGGGCGGGGTGTTTGCGCTGGGCGCGGCGTGCTTTGCGATTGCGGCGGGGGTGGTGTGGCTGTTCGGGATGGAGACGCGCGGTAAAACCCTGGAAGAGCTGACAGAAGCCCAATCCATCGGCTAACACCGATCCAATGTAGGAGTGAGCCTGCTCGCGATTGCGTTCTGTCAGCTAACACATCTGTGTCTGACACTCCGCCATCGCGAGCAGGCGAAGGCCTACAAGGGTTTTGCAGTGTTGCTTACGGTTTTACCAGGCGCGCATCGAGGCTGTTCTGCGCCAAACGCTTGGCCTGATCCTGGGTCATGCCCAAATGCTCATGCAGCGCGTAGAAGTTCTCGGTCACGTAACCACCGAAGTACGCCGGGTCATCGGAGTTCACCGTGACCTTCACGCCACGCTCGAGCATGTCGAGAATGTTGTGCTGCGACATGTGATCGAACACGCAAAGCTTGGTGTTCGACAGCGGGCACACGGTCAGTGGGATCTGTTCGTCGATGATCCGCTGCATCAGACGTTCGTCTTCGATGGCGCGCACGCCATGGTCGATGCGCTGGATTTTCAGCAGGTCGATGGCTTCCCAGATGTATTCCGGCGGGCCTTCTTCGCCGGCGTGGGCAACGGTCAGGAAACCTTCGTGTCGGGCACGATCGAACACACGCTGGAACTTGCTCGGCGGGTGGCCCATCTCGGAACTGTCCAGACCGACTGCGACAAACGCGTCACGGAACGGCAGCGCCTGATCGAGGGTTTTCTCGGCTTCTTCTTCGCTCAAGTGGCGCAGGAAGCTGAGGATCAAACCGCTGGTGATGCCCAGTTGCTGCTCGCCATCCTTCAATGCCGCGGCGATGCCGTTGAGCACCACTTCGAACGGAATGCCCCGATCGGTGTGGGTCTGCGGGTCGAAGAACGGTTCGGTGTGAATCACGTTCTGCGCCTTGCAGCGCAACAGGTACGCCCAGGTCAGGTCGTAGAAATCCTGCGAAGTGCGCAGTACATCAGCGCCCTGGTAATAGAGGTCGAGGAATTCCTGCAGGTTGTTGAAGGCGTAAGCCTTGCGCAGGGTTTCCACGTCGTTCCACGGCAGGGCGATCTTGTTGCGTTCGGCCAGGGCGAACAGCAGCTCGGGCTCCAGCGAGCCTTCCAGATGCAGGTGCAGTTCAGCCTTGGGCAAGGCGTTGAGCCAGTCGTACATATTCTTTTCTCATCAGGTGCAATGATGGCATTCTACAGATGCTCGCCGAAACAATTGGCAAAACCTGACCAAGCGATCCATCAAACGGCTTCCTGCTCGCGGCGATAAGCGTAGGTATCGGCGAAGCGCGACAGGAGGAATTCGGCGCAAGTGGTGGTCGGATATTTCGCTGGATGCGCTGCGTCCTGACAACCGGGCAGGCATTCGATGCGCGTGTCCGGGTGCGGCTCGGCGAAGAATGGCATCGAGTAGCGATCCACCCCGAGCGGGCTGATCACCCGGTGCGGGGTCGAGCGATAACGGTCGTTGCTCCAGCGCGCCATCATGTCGCCGAGGTTGACCACGAAAGTGCCTTCAATCGGTGGCGCGTCGATCCATTCGCCTTTGACGTTTTTCACTTGCAGACCGCCGGCGCTGTCCTGATAGAGCAGGGTGATGCAGCCGTAATCGGTGTGCGCACCGGCGCCTTGCTGCTCGGCGGAACTGGCGGTGTGGCGCGGTGGGTAATGGATCATGCGCAGCACGCTGACCGGATCCACGAAGCGGCTGTCGAAGAAATCACGTTCGATGTTCAGCGCCAGGGTCATCGCGCGCAACAGGGTCTGCGCGAGGGCCTGCATGTCGAGGTAGTGCTGCTCCATCAAGTCTGCCCATCCCGCTTGCGCTGGATGACGGTTCGGTCCGCGTAGAGGTTTTTCCGCGAGCACGTCGGGATGGCTGGCCGGCAGGTGCAGGCCCATGTCGAAGGTTTCTTTGAGGTCGCTGGGTTTGCTCGGGTCGAGTTGCTCGGTGGCGATGGCGCCGTAGCCGCGATGGTGGCGGGTCTGGGTGATGTCGATCTTGAGTTTTTCTGCGGCGGGCAGGGCAAAGAAACGTTGAGTCTGAGCAAGCACGGCTGTGATGCGCTGCGCTGAAATCGGATGACCCTTGATGTAGAAAAAGCCCCATTCGCGGCAGGCCAGGTCAATTTGTTCAGCCACGGCAGGCCAAGCGTTTTGATCGTCGCTGTACAGCGGGCTGATATCAATGATCGGAAGACTGTTCATGCACGGGTCCTGAAGAAACGCAGACTGGAGAACACTGAAGAACTCTGTGGGAGCTGGCTTGCCAGCGATGAGGCCATCACATTCAACATCAATGCTGCCTGTCAGACCGCTATCGCTGGCAAGCCAGCTCCCACAGGGTCGGTGTGTTTTGCGGAGGATTACTTCGGCATCTCCGCCTTCATGCCTTCAACGTAATAGTTCATCGACGCCAGTTCCGCATTGGTCGCGCTCACGCCCGCCGGGATTTTCTCGACCCCGGCCTGATCCTTGATCGGCCCGGTAAACGGTTGGAATGCTCCGCTCTTGATGTCGGCAATGATCTGCTCGGCCTCGGCTTTCACCGGCGCTGGCACCAAGTCGCTGATCGGCAGTTCAACCGTGCCTTCCTTCAACCCGCCCCAGTAATCCTGGGATTTCCACGTGTGGTCGATCACGCTCTGCGTCGCTTGAATGTAGTGCGGTGCCCAGTCGTTGACGATCGACGTCAGCACGGCTTTCGGCCCGAAGTGCGCCATGTCCGAGGCATAACCCACCGCATACACGCCACGACGTTCAGCGGCCTGAATCGGTGCCGGACTGTCGGTGTGCTGGAACACCACATCGACGCCCTGATCGATCAGCGCGTTAGCCGCATCGGCTTCCTTGCCCGGATCGAACCAGGAGTTGACCCACACCACCTTGATCTCGGTACCGGGGTTGTATTTGTTCAGCGCCAGTTGAATCGAGTTGATGTCGCGGATCACCTCGGGGATCGGGAACGAGGCGACATAGCCGATCTTTTTGGTCTTGGTCATCTTCGCCGCAAGGAAGCCACCGACGTAACGGCCCTCGTAGGTGCGCGCCAGATAGGTGCCGAGGTTCTTGTCCTGTTTGTAGCCGGTGGCGTGTTCGAAAGTCACCTTGGGAAATTGCTTGGCGACTTTCAGCGTCGGGTTCATGTAGCCGAACGAGGTGGTGAAGATCAGATCGTATTTGTCCTTGGCCATGTTGCGGATCACCCGCTCGGCGTCGGCTCCTTCGGCGACGTTCTCGACGTAATTGGTGGTGATCTGATTGCCGAATTTCTCGGCAAGAGCCTTGCGCCCCTGCTCATGCTGATACGTCCAGCCGTGATCACCGATCGGGCCGATGTAGACGAAACCGACCTTCAGCGGATCGGCAGCGCTGGCGCTCAGGCTGATCCCCAGACCGAGGGCGGCGCACAGCAGTTTGTGCAGCGGACGTATTTGCATGAATTGGAGCTCCATTTTGTTGTGTGTGGTCAGGGCCAATGCAAATTGCTGACCAATAGGACAACAAACAAAAAAGATCGCAGCCTTCGGCAGCTCCTACATGGGAATGCGCAACCTGTAGGAGCTGCCGAAGGCTGCGATCTTTTCAGCGCCAGAACCAACGCAGTGCAAGTCCGCGAGTTCACGCCATCGCTTGGTGCGCTAAGGTGTAACGAAACGTTAGCGCCGCCCCGCAGTCAGTAGCTCATTCGCACTCTTCGGCAAAAGGCCCGCCATGTTCACAATCCTCAAGCAAGAAAGTTTTCTGCTACTGGCCGTCATCGCCGCGTGCGTCGCCTATCCGTTGGAACACTGGATGTTGCACAGCGGCCAGATCGTCGCGCTGACTGCCGGTCTGGTGCTGATCGCCTTCATCGTCGCCGCCTCGATGCGCGTCGCCCATCACGCCGAATTGCTCGCCGAAAAGGTCGGCGACCCTTACGGCACGATGATCCTCACGCTCGCGGCCGTGCTGGTGGAAGTGGTGATTCTGGCGATCATGATGAGCAACGAAGCGTCGCCCACGCTGGTGCGTGACACGATCTATTCCGCTGTGATGCTCGACATCAATGGCATCCTCGGCCTCGCCGCGCTAATGGGCGGGATTAAACATGGCGAGCAGTCGTACAACGACGATTCGGCGCGCAGCTACAGCGTGATGATCCTCACCGCCATGGGCGTGTCGATGGTGGTGCCGGAGTTCATTCCCGAGGCCAACTGGAAGATTTATTCAGCGTTCACCATCGGTGCGATGGTGGTGCTGTATGCGCTGTTTCTGCGCATGCAGGTCGGCCCGCACAGTTACTTTTTCAGCTACAGCTACCCGGACAAACGCCGCAAGAAGGAACCGCAGGACGCGCAGGGGAAAGCCCCGAGCATCGGCCTGTCGATCGGTATTCTGGTGTTTGGCATTGTGGTGATCGGCGCCCTGGCCGAGGTGATGTCGAAGACCCTCGATCTGGGCCTCGAAGGCACTGGCGCGCCGCCGGTGATCACGGCGATTCTGGTGGCGGCGATTTCTGCGGCGCCGGAAATTTTGACCGCGTTGCGTGCAGCGTTGGCCAACCGCATGCAGTCGGTGGTGAATATTGCGATGGGCGCGTCGCTGTCGACGGTGATTCTGACGGTGCCGGTGATGGAGGCGATGGCGCTGTATACCGGCCAGCCGTTTCAGATGGCGATGACGCCGGTGCAGACGGTGATGATTTTCCTGACGTTGATCGTCAGTGCGATCAACCTGAATGACGGCGAGACCAACGCCATCGAAGGCATGACGCACTTCGTGCTGTTCGCGACCTTCATCATGCTGTCCCTGCTCGGCCTCTGATGATTGATCGTTCCCACGCTCCGCGTGGGAACGCCGCCATGGACGCTCTGCGTCCGCTGCTGGGACGCGGAGCGTCCCGAGATGCATTCCCACGCAGAGCGTGGGAACGATCATATGGGGAGGGGAATCAGGTGCCGGCGATCAGTTGGCGAGCCGCCTGGCTGTGATCGGCGATCAAGCCTTTGAGGTCAAGGCCTTCAACCTGCCCATCAACCACGCGCCACTTGCCACCAATCATCACCCGATCCGCACGATCGGCACCGCACAACAGCAGCGCCGAAATCGGATCATGGCTGCCGGAGAAGCGCAGTTCATCCAGCTTGAACAACGCCAGATCCGCCTGCTTGCCCACGGCAATCTCACCTATGTCGGTGCGGCCCAGCAAGCTCGCCGAACCCTTGGTCGCCCAGCCCAGCACGCGTTCCGGGGTGATCTTCTCGGCGCCGTAACGCAGACGCTGGATGTACAACGCCTGACGCGCTTCGAGAATCATGTTCGAGGCATCGTTGGACGCCGAACCATCGACGCCCAGACCAAACAACGCACCGGCGTCAGTCAGATCGATACTCGGGCAGATGCCGGAAGCCAGACGCATGTTCGAGCTCGGGCAATGGCAAATACCGGTGCCGGCCTGGCCGAGGCGGGCGATTTCATCCGGGTTGAAGTGAATGCCGTGGGCCAGCCAGGTGCGCGGGCCGAGCCAGCCGACGCTGTCGAGATAATCGACGGTGCGCAGGCCAAAACGCTGCAGGCAGAAGTCTTCTTCATCGAGGGTTTCAGCCAGGTGCGTGTGCAGGCGCACGTCGAGTTTGTTCGCCAGTTCGGCGCTGGCCGACATGATTTCCGGGGTCACCGAGAACGGCGAGCACGGCGCCAGCGCGATCTGGATCTGCGCGCCGTCGCCGCGTTCGTGGTATTCGTGAATCAGGCGCTGACTGTCGTCGAGAATCACCTGACCTTCCTGCACGGTCTGCTGCGGCGGCAGGCCGCCGTCCTTCTCGCCGAGGCTCATCGAACCGCGGGTGAGCATGGCGCGCATGCCCAGTTCACGGACACTTTCGACTTGCACGTCGATGGCGTTTTCCAGGCCGTCCGGGAACAGGTAGTGGTGGTCGGCAGCGGTGGTGCAGCCCGACAGCAGCAATTCGGCCAACGCGACTTTGGTGGCGAGGGCGAGTTTCTCAGGTGTCAGTCGCGCCCATACCGGATACAGGGTTTTCAGCCACGGAAACAACGGCTGATTGACCACCGGCGCCCAGGCGCGAGTCAGGGTTTGATAAAAATGGTGGTGAGTGTTGATCAGGCCCGGCAGGATCACATGCTCGCGAGCATCAAAGACTTCATTGCACGGCGCCGACGGCTGTTGGCCGGCCGCAAGCACTTCGACGATGACACCGTCTTGCACGACAAGACCGCCACGGGCATCGAGCTCGTTGGAGGTGAAAATGGCGAGGGGATTTTTTAACCAGGTACGGGTCGCGGGCATGTTGCCGGCTCCTCTGAAAATTGGGTTCAGGGTTGCCAGCTCAGTGATGCCCTGTCTGCTGATCCAGGGTCGCCGCGGGGACGAGGCGCGCAGTTTCAAACAAAACGCCGCATCGGGCAAGCCCAACCCGACCAGACAACACGGTCCCGTGTAGGAGTGAGCCTGCTCGCGATAGCGGTGTGTCAGTCGGAAGATTTGTGTCTGACACACCGCTATCGCGAGCAGGCTCACTCCTACAGGGGATTTGGGTGCTTACCAGGGAATGGTTTCACCTTTGTAATTGATGAAGTGATGCCCACCTTTACCGGTATAAGCATTCACCTGATCAACCAACCCACGGGTGCTGGTTTCCACATCCAGATCCGCCCCTTCGCCACCCATGTCGGTCTTCACCCAACCCGGATGCAGCGACAACACCGTCATCTTCTGCTCGCCCAATTGCGTAACAAAACTGTTGGTCATCGAATTCAGCGCAGCCTTGCTCGCCTTGTACAGCGCCAGTTCCGGCGCGTCCGGCATGGTCACGCTGCCGAGCACCGAACTCATGAACGCGAGCACGCCGCTACCGTCACGAATCTGCCCGGCAAAGCGTTGGGCCAGATTGATCGGCGCCACGGCGTTGGTGAAAAACAGCTGGCCGACTTCGGCCAGTGTCGCGCCTCCCGGGGCCTGATCGGCCGGGCCTTTGACCCCGGCGTTGACGAACAGCAGGTCGAAGGTTTCGCCCTTGAGCTGTTGGCTCAGAGCGATCACCGCTTGCTGATCGTCCATGTCGAGCTTCTCGATCCGCACCTTGCCCAGCGCTTGCAGCGTCTCGGCGTTTTGCGGATTGCGCACGGTGGCGGTGACCTGCCAGCCGTCGGCCAGCAGGGTTTTCACCAGACCGAGGCCAAGGCCCCGGGAGGCGCCGATGATCAGTGCGTTTTTTGCAGACATGATGGGCTTCCTTGATGAATGAGGATCATGGATTCAATGGACAGGCCTGACCGAGGCGAAGTTGCAGCTCTTGCCGCAGCGCGTCGAGTTCGCGCATGCGGGTTTCGATCAGTTGCAGTTTGTCGCGCAGCAATTGCGCGACGGCGTTGTCCGGATCGGGTGCGTTCCACAACGCGGCCACGCTGTCGCCGATCTCGCCGAGGGTAAATCCCAGACGCTGCGCCGTTTTGATATAGAGCACCAGTTGCACCATCTCCGGCGGATAGTCGCGGTAACCATTGGCACTGCGCTGCGCCGCAATCAACCCGCGCTGCTCGTAGAAACGCAGGGTGTCACGGCTGACGGCGCTGGCCTGGGCTAATTCACCGATGCGCATGGCGACTCTCAAAAGGGCTATTGACCCTGGAGCATACTCCAGGCTTTACCGTGGTTGCTCCTCAAATTTCTGGAGCATGGATGATGTGGACTTCAACGCAATATCGCAACGTGGTGCGCGGCAGTGCCTGGTATGACCTGGTCGTCACGGCGGCGTTTGCCACGCCGTGGAGTTTTGCGCTTGTGCATGGGATGTTGAGCGCGCTGGATTTGCCCGGCGAACTGCCGGCGTTTCAGCCTGTGCATCTGTTGATGGCGAATCTGCTGGGGTCGGTGGTGTGTGTTTGGGCAGTGCTGCGGATTCGTGATCCGCAGGCGCTTTATGGACGGTATGACGCGGTGGCGCGGTTTCTGTTTGCGGCTTGGCAGGCGTATGCCTTGTTGCACGGCGCCAGTTCGATTCTGATTGTTTTCCTGGTCTTCGAACTGGCGTGGGGCATTGCTCAGGTGTTGCCTGTGAGGGCCTCATCGCTGGCAAGCCAGCTCCCACAGTGTCCGAGTAGTGCGCAAAATTTGTGATCAGCACTAAACCTGTGGGAGCTGGCTTGCCAGCGATGGGGCCATTGACATCACTACATTAATGCCCCGCCTGCCAAGGCTGCCCAAGCGAAACCGGCGCATACAACCGCGTCCGCAACGCATCCCGCGACAACAGCACCAACACCACAATCGTTGCCACGTACGGCAGCATCGCCAGCAAACTCGACGGAATCGCCAGCCCCAACCCCTGCGCCACCAGGTGCAGGATGCTGGCGAGCCCAAACAGATACGCCCCGAGCAGCAACCGCCACACCCGCCAACTGGCAAACACCACCAGCGCCAGCGCAATCCAGCCGCGCCCGGCGGTCATGTTTTCGGCCCACATCGGCGTGTACGCCAGCGACAGATACGCGCCGGCCAATCCGGCCATCGCCCCGCCAAACAGCACTGCCAGGGTGCGCACGGTCAACACCGGCAAACCCATCGCACTGGCCGCATCCGGGTTCTCACCCACAGCTTGAATGATCAACCCGACACGACTTTTGATGATCACCCACGCCACCAGCGCAAACAGCGCGAACGACAGATACACCAGCAGATCCTGGGCAAACAGCATCCGCCCGATCAGCGGAATCTCACTCAGATAGGGAATCGCCAACGGCTCAAAACCGGCCAGCGGTTTGCCTACCCAGGCCGCACCGACAAAGGTCGACAGCCCGACACCGAAAATCGTCAGGGCCAAACCGGTCGCCACCTGATTGGCGTTGAACACCAGCGCCACCAAGGCAAACAGCGACGACAGCAACATCCCGGCGAGCATCGCCAGCAATACGCCAAGCCACAGGTTGCCGCTGTTCAGCGCGACGATAAAGCCGATCACCGCGCCAAACAGCATCATCCCTTCTTGACCGAGGTTGAGCACGCCGCTCTTCTCGCAGATCAGTTCACCCAACGCCACCAGCAACAGCGGCGTGCCGCAACGCACCATGGCGTAAAAAATATTGCTCAACAGATCGATATCCATCACAGCGCTCCGGCGGTTACGGCAGTGGTCGAAGTGCGCTTCGCCCAGCGCAGGTTCAGGCGTGGCCGATAGAGAATCAGCACGTCACAGGCGAGCAGGAAAAACAGCATCATTCCCTGAAACAATTGGGTGATCGCCTGCGGCAGGTTCATCGTCATCTGCGCGCTCTCGCCACCGATGTACAGCAACGCCATCAACAGGCTGGAAAACAGAATACCGATCGGATTGAGGCGCCCGAGGAACGCCACGGTAATCGCCGCATAGCCATACCCCGGCGACACCTGCGGCACCAATTGGCCAATCGGCCCGGTGACTTCACAGACTCCCGCCAGCCCGGCCAAACCACCGCTGATCAACAGCGCCAGCCAGATCAAGCGCTTCTCGCGAAAGCCGACAAACCCCGCCGCACGCTTGTCCAGCCCAAGCACCTTGATCTGGAAACCGACAAAGCTTTTCTGCAACAACACCCAAACCGCCACCAGTGCGAGCAAGGCGAAATACACCCCGGCATGCACGCGACCATCCTCCATCAGCAGCGGCAAACGGCTGGCATCACCGAACATCGCCGACTCGGGAAAGTTGAACCCGGCGGGATCCTTCAACGGCCCGTGTACGCAGAACAGCAGCAGGTTCAGCGCGATGTAATTGAGCATGATGCTGGTGAGGATTTCGTTGGCATTGAAGCGGGTGCGCAACCACGCCGTCAGCCCGGCCCACGCCGCGCCGGCGAGGGTGCCGATGAGCAGAATAAATACCAGCGCCCAACGGCTTTGCATGTCGATGACGTTCACCGCCAGCGCGCTGCCGGCGAGGGCGCCGAGGAGCAATTGCCCCTCGGCGCCGATGTTCCAGATCCGCGCCTGATACGCCACCGCCAGACCCAATGCACAGAGCAAGATCGGCAGCGTTTTCACCAGCCATTCGGAGATGCCATACAAATCGCTGACCGGTGCGATCAGCAGCGTGTGCAAGGTTTGCAGCGGGTCATGGCCGAGGGCGATGAACAGTAGCGAGCCGCAGCCAAGCGTGAGCACCGCCGCCAACAACGGTGAGCACCACAACATCAAGCGCGATTGCTGGCCACGGGGTTCGAGGGAAAGCAGCATTTGGAAAACTCCGTTAAACCGTGGCGGCTGAAGGTGGGTTGTCGAACTGGCCGGCCATCCAGCCGCCGACGTCGCTGAGTTGCGTGTCGCCGGTGTTGTGCAGCGCCGACAGCCGCCCGCCACAAAGCGCGCCGAGGCGGTCGCTGATCTGGAACAGTTCATCGAGGTCTTCGGAAATCACCAGAATCGCCGCACCGGCATCGCGCAACGCGATCAGCGCGCGGTGGATGGTCGCGGCAGCACCGACGTCGACGCCCCAGGTCGGGTGCGCGGCGATCAGCAGTTTCGGTTGCTGAAGGATTTCCCGGCCGAGGATGAATTTCTGCAGATTGCCGCCGGACAAACTGCGCGCGGCAGTTTGCGTGTCCGGGGTTTTCACGCCGAAGCGCTGAATGATCTGTTGGGCGAGGGCTTCGACTTTGCCGCGCTGGATTAGCCCGTTGCTGACTAAACCTTGTTGGAAAGCCGTCAGCAGGGCGTTGTCCGCCAGACTCAGTTCCGGCACCGCGCCGTGACCGAGACGCTCGGCCGGCACGAATGCCAGGCCCAGTTTGCGTCGCGCATCCGGGCGTAAATCAGCGACGTGTTGTTCGGCGAATCGAATGGTCGCGGCTTGCGCCCGAGGCAAGGTTTGTTCGCCACTGAGCAGGGCCAGCAATTCATCCTGACCGTTGCCCGCGACCCCGGCGATGCCGACGATTTCACCACTGCGCACTTGCACATCAATGTCAGTCAGCGTGCAGCCGAACGGATCCGGGTTGTGCCAACTCAAGCCCTTCACCTGCAAAAACGCCGCGCCGCCGCTGACCTTCGGATAGTCACCAATCAACGCCGCCGCTTCGCCAACCATCATCTGCGCCAACTGCTGATCGGAGCATTCGGCCGGCACGCAATGCCCGGACACGCGCCCGCCGCGCAAAACCGTCGCGCTGTGACACAACGCCCGAACCTCGCCGAGTTTGTGGCTGATAAACAGAATACTGCAGCCCTCCGAGGCGAGGCGGCGCAGGGTGATGAACAACTCGTCTGCCTCCTGCGGTGTCAGCACTGAGGTCGGTTCGTCGAGAATCAGCAGACGGATGTCCTGCATCAGGCAGCGAATGATTTCCACCCGTTGCCGCTCGCCAATCGACAGGCTGTGGACAAGTCGCTCCGGCTCCAGCGCCATGCCATAACGGCGCGACACTTCGCGAATCTTCGGTTCCAGTTGTTTCGGCGTACCGGCGGCCGCGCCCATCGCCAGGGCAATGTTCTGCGCCACGCTGAGGGTTTCGAACAGCGAGAAATGCTGGAACACCATGCCGATGCCCAACTGCCGCGCCTGTGCCGGGTTGCGGATATTCACCCGTTGACCTTGCCAGAGCATCTCGCCCGAATCGGCCTGGGTAACGCCGTAGATGATCTTCATCAGGGTGCTTTTGCCCGCGCCGTTTTCGCCGAGCAGGGCGTGGATTTCTCCGGGGGCGATGGTCAGGTCGATGGCGTCGTTGGCCAGACAACCGGGATAGCGTTTGCTGATATGGCGCAATTGCAGGCGCGGGGTTGCAGGAGCAATGGGCATGACAGGCTCGACTTGCTTGGAGTTGTGCCTGTGGATAAAGCAATTTCCTGGCCATTGAGTCAGGAACGCGAGCGGGCCGCGTGTGCGAGTGCCTGAAGCAGAGCATTGCCTGCAAAACTGGCTGGGCTCACGGCACCAATTCAGAGCAAAGCCGTTGATCGGGCTCCAGTTTTGCCCGTTGGCAACTGATCAAAAAACGAGCAAACACGTGTGAGTCAGGCAGAACCTGAGACTGCGCCAGCCATGAACGGGTTATCCACAGCTTGTTCCACAGTTATTGTGCGCAAGCCGCAAACCCGGGCATAAGCACTGCGGTGCTTTCTTCTAATGGTGATAAACCGCGCTAACTGTCTGTTTCTGTTTGAAATTTTCGTTTCGTCGGTTGAATTGAACGAAAAGTGAGCAAACCGCGCAAAGCCACGTGACAGAAGGGTTACAGCGTTATGTGCTCAGGTTATCCACAGTCGGGTGCACAGCAGATGTGGGCAACTCCGGGGAATATCGGAAAAGGGTGATGCCCTAAAAGATCGCAGCCTTCGGCAGCTCCTACACGAAAACGCCGATACCGGGATCACCCACAAAATTCATGACAACCCCGGATCCTGTAGGAGCTGCGGAACGCTGCGATTTTTTGATGTTGCTTCACCGCTGCAACAAAATTCGTCCACGACTCAAATCCGCTAGCTGGGTTTGCAAAACCTCGATCTGCGCCTCCCCCACCGCCAACTTCAACTCAACCCCATTTGCCGTGAAGTTTTCTTCGATAACCAATCCACCGAGATCGGCCACCCGCAACTTCACCAACGCCAACTCGGCAAACCCGCAAGCACAACTCAATGGCACCCGGCTAATCAGCTCAACCTTGGCCGCCGTCTGCAAACACTTGTTCGCGCCACCGCCATAGGCCCGGGCCAACCCGCCAGTCCCCAGTTGAATCCCGCCGTACCAACGAATCACCAACACCGCGACCTGATCGCAATCCTGCGCTTCAATCGCCGCGAGAATCGGCCGACCCGCCGTGCCGCCCGGCTCGCCGTCGTCATTGCTGCGATATTGATCGCCAAGTTTCCACGCCCAGCAATTGTGCGAGGCATTCAAGTCGCTGTGTTGCTCGAAGAATGCCTGCGCCTCGGCAGGGCTGCCGATCGGCGTGGCGAAGGTGATAAAGCGGCTTTTGCGAATCTCTTCGCGGTACTCGCAAAAACCGCTGAGGGTGAAAGGCATAAACGTCTTATAGAGGAGGAGTGAGGCCGCAGCCTTTGAGAATGATGCGGATCAGGTTGTTGCCGGCGTCTTCCATGTCCTGCTTGGTCAGCTTGCTGCGACCGCTGACGCGACAGATCTGCGTGGCGAAGTCGGCATAGTGCTGGGTGCTGCCCCACAACAGGAAGATCAGGTGCACCGGATCGACCGCGTCCATTTTGCCCGCATCGATCCACGCCTGAAACACTGCCGCACGGCCAGTGAACCAGGCGCGGTAATCCTGATTGAAATATTCGGTCAGGCATTCACCGCCGCTGATCACTTCCATTGCAAAGATTCGCGAGGCTTGCGGCTGGCGGCGGGAGAATTCCATCTTGGCGCGGATGTAGCGGGTCAGCGCTTCGGCCGGATCGTCCTCGGCGGTGAGCGTATTGAAGGTGCTGTCCCACAGCTCGATGATGTTGCTCAACACCGCCACGTACAAACCGAGTTTGTTGGTGAAGTAGTAATGCAGGTTCGCCTTGGGCAATCCGGCATTCTGGGCGATGGTGTTCATGCTGGTGCCTTTGTACCCGTGACGGGCGAACTCGTCTTCGGCGGCTTTGAGGATGGTCTCTTCGTTCTTCTGACGAATGCGGCTGGCGGGTTTACCGCCGTGGGCTGGGACTTCAAAGGTCATAGGCACTTCCGGGTTTGTCTGTGGGTGCAACCAGTTGCGTTGATAGCGCACCCACAGGCATCCGACAAGTCCTTGCGCGATAAAACCGTTACGCCTGTTCGATCTTGTTCAGCGGCGCGTGCACTTCAGCGGCCTCGGTTTTCGCCTCCGGCAGCAACAGGCACAGGATGATCGCGGTCAGGCCACCGCTGGTGATCGCCGAGTCGAACAGGTTCTGCACCAGTTTCGGCAGCAGGTGCAACAGGTTCGGTTGCGCAGCAATACCCAGGCCGACGCCGAACGAAGTGGCGATGATCAACATGCTGCGTCGATCCAGCGACGACTGCGCGAGGATGCGCACGCCGGCAGCGGCCACCGCACCGAACATCACCAGAGTCGCGCCGCCGAGCACCGGCTTCGGGATCTGTTGCAGCACCGCGCCGATCATCGGGAACATGCCAAGACAGAACAGGATCGCGCCGATGTACAGGCCGACGTAGCGGCTGGCGACGCCGGTCAGTTGGATCACGCCGTTGTTCTGCGCAAACGTAGTGTTGGGGAAGGCGCTGAAGGTCGCGGCGATCATGCAACTGACGCCATCGCCGAGCACGCCACCGCGCAGGCGGCTTATATAAGAAGGGCCACTGATCGGTTGGCGAGCGAGCATGCAGTTGGCGGTGAGGTCGCCAACGGTTTCGATGGTACTGATCAGATAAATCAGCGCGACCGGCAGGAAAGCCGTCCAGTCGAAGCTGAAGCCAAACTTGAACGGCGTAGGAAAACTCACCAGCGGCAAGTCAGGCAAAGGCTGCGGCAGCAGTTTGCCACTGAACCACGCGGCCAGACTGCCGAGCAGCAAACCGATGATAATTGCCGACAAACGCACCCACGGCGTATTGGAGCGGTTGAGCAGAATGATCGTCAGCAACACAAACACGCCCAGCGCCAGATTGCCCGGCGCACCGAAGTCCGGCGCATTGAAGCCACCACCCAGATCGGTGATGCCGACCTTGATCAGGCTGATACCGATCAGGGTGATGACGATCCCGGTCACCAGCGGCGTAACGACTCGACGCAATTGACCGATGAAACGGCTGAGGACGATCTGCACGATTGCGCCGAAAAAGCACACGCCGAAGATCATCGCCAGAATGTCTTCCGGGCTGCCGCCGCGTTGCTTGACCAGAAACCCCGCCGACAGCACCGCACCAAGAAAGGCAAAACTGGTGCCTTGCAGGCAAATCATCCCGGCGCCAATCCCGAACGGCCGCCGCGCCTGAATAAACGTGCCGACGCCCGAGACCATCAACGCCATGCTGATCAGATACGGCAAATACGCCGTCAGCCCCAGCGCCGAACCAATCACCAATGGCGGGGTGATGATGCCGACGAAACTGGCGAGCACGTGTTGCAGCGCCGCGAGGGTGGCGGCGAGTGGTTTGGGGCGGTCGTTGAGGCCGTAGATCAGGTCGCTGGACGGTGCGGAATCTGGCTGCATGGCTTAGGGCTTCTTATCAAAGGAACGAAGTAATTCCCCCTCTGCAAAAACCTGTCCACTTGCTCAGCTTTATGAGCGAATCACCCGTAAACGTAGGAGCTGCCGCAGGCTGCGATCTTTTGATCTTGCCTTCAACGCGTCGCCGCCAGACTCTCCAGAAAGCTTTCCAGCACCAAATGAGGGCGCCGCCCCTTGCGCGTGACCGATGCAAGGCTCAGGTCGTAGAAACGCGTTTGCGCTTTCAGCGCACGCAAGCGACCTTGCTGCACCCAAAGACTGGCGTAGTGATCCGGCAGATAACCGATGTAGCGCCCGGTCAAAATCAGAAACGCCATGCCTTCCCGGTCGGAGGCGCTGGCGGTGCAATTGAGCGCCTGGTAATGCGCCTGAATATCCGCCGGCAACCGAAACGTCGGCGCAATCGCGTCCTGACTGTTCAGGCGTTCGTCATCCAGTTGCTTGTCATCGACATAAAACAGCGGATGGCCCACCGCGCAGTAAAGCAGCGAACGTTCGCTGTACAGCGGCTGATATTCCAGCCCCGACAACGCACTGGCCTGCGGCACCACGCCGACATGCAGGCGTCCATCGAGCACGCCTTGCTCGACTTCGTTCGGCGCAATCATGCGGATCTGGATCTGCACATCCGGCCCGCGTTCCTTCAATTGCGCGAGGGCGTGGGTGATGCGCATGTGGGGGAGGGTGACGAGGTTGTCGGTCAGGCCGATGATCAGCTCACCGCGTAAATGCTGGTGCAGGCCGTTGACCTCGGTGCGAAAACTTTCCAGCGCACTTAATAGTTGCAGCGCCGATTGATAGACCTCGCGTCCTTCTTCGGTCAGCGAAAAACCGGCGCGCCCGCGCTGACACAAGCGCAAGCCAAGGCGCTGTTCAAGATCGCTCATCTGCTGACTGATCGCCGAGCGACCGATGCCGAGCACGGTTTCCGCCGCCGAGAAGCCGCCG
The DNA here is from genome assembly GCF_044743175.1 of Pseudomonas sp. NPDC087690. Lineage (NCBI taxonomy): Bacteria > Pseudomonadati > Pseudomonadota > Gammaproteobacteria > Pseudomonadales > Pseudomonadaceae > Pseudomonas > Pseudomonas sp. NPDC087690. The sequence goes on along the minus strand of NZ_JBIUVX010000040.1, from coordinate 3,343 downwards.
CATTCCACCACGCTACGAAAAATCCGCAGCAGGCGAATATCAAAGTCACTCACCTGGGCTAGCGGATCGGGGCGGCGACTGCTCATCTTATTGTTCTCATTGTTTAGCAAAGTTCTAACTGAAGGTTAGAAGAGTTGGATTTCACCGACTTTATCCCCGTGGCAATTTAGCTGCAACAACGCTTTTTATCTCCCTGACGCTTATGCCCTGCGAGGTTTTGCCCGATGAACATGCCTGAAAATGCGCCGTCGCCACTGGCCAGCCAATTGAAGCTGGACGCGCACTGGATGCCGTACACCGCCAACCGCAACTTCCAGCGCGACCCGCGTTTGATCGTTGGCGCCGAAGGCAGCTGGCTGATCGACGACAAGGGCCGCAAGGTATATGACTCGCTGTCTGGCCTGTGGACTTGTGGCGCAGGCCACACCCGCAAGGAAATTCAGGAAGCGGTCTCGAAACAGTTGGGCACCCTCGATTACTCGCCGGGCTTCCAGTACGGCCACCCGTTGTCGTTCCAGTTGGCCGAGAAAATCACCGAGCTGACCCCGGGCAACCTGAACCACGTGTTCTTCACTGACTCCGGTTCCGAGTGCGCTGACACTGCGGTGAAAATGGTTCGTGCGTACTGGCGCCTGAAAGGCCAGGCGACCAAAACCAAAATGATCGGCCGAGCCCGTGGCTATCACGGCGTGAACATCGCCGGCACCAGCCTCGGCGGCGTCAACGGCAACCGCAAACTCTTCGGTCAGGCGATGATGGACGTCGATCACCTGCCGCACACGCTGCTGGCCAGCAACGCATTTTCCCGTGGCATGCCGGAGCAGGGAGGTATTGCACTGGCCGATGAGCTGCTGAAGCTGATCGAGTTGCACGATGCTTCGAACATCGCCGCCGTATTCGTCGAACCAATGGCCGGTTCCGCCGGCGTTCTGGTGCCGCCGCAGGGTTACCTGAAGCGTCTGCGCGAAATCTGCGATCAGCACAGCATCCTGCTGGTGTTCGACGAAGTGATTACCGGTTTCGGTCGTACCGGCAACATGTTCGGCGCCGACACCTTTGGCGTGACCCCGGACCTGATGTGCATCGCCAAGCAAGTCACCAACGGCGCGATCCCGATGGGCGCAGTGATTGCCAGCTCCGAGATCTACCAGACCTTCATGAATCAGCCGACCCCCGAATACGCCGTGGAATTCCCGCACGGCTACACCTATTCGGCACACCCGGTGGCGTGCGCCGCAGGTCTTGCAGCGCTCGATCTGCTGCAAAAGGAAAACCTGGTGCAGAGCGTTGCCGAAGTCGCACCGCATTTCGAAAACGCGCTGCATGGGCTGAAAGGTTCGAAGAACGTTATCGACATCCGTAACTTCGGCTTGGCCGGTGCGATCCAGATTGCCGGTCGTGATGGCGACGCCATTGTGCGTCCGTTCGAAGCGGGCATGGCCCTGTGGAAAGCCGGGTTCTACGTGCGCTTCGGCGGCGACACCCTGCAGTTCGGCCCAACCTTCAACAGCAAGCCGCAAGACCTCGATCGCCTGTTCGACGCGGTCGGCGAAGTGCTGAACAAGCTCGACTGATTTTTCCTTCTATATAGCTATGCAAATAGCAGGCGCCTCTTGCGAGCGTCTGCGCACAAGAATTCAGGAGTTTTCGATGAGCGTTATCCCGCATTTGATCAATGGCGAACTGGTGACCGAGAACGGTCGCGCGGTAGATGTGTTCAACCCGTCTACCGGTCAGGCTATCCACAAGCTGCCACTGGCCAGCCAGGCAACCATCCAGAAAGCCATCGATGCCGCCAAGGCTGCGTTCCCGGCGTGGCGCAACACGCCGCCGGCCAAACGTGCTCAGGTGATGTTCCGTTTCAAGCAACTGCTGGAGCAGAACGAAGCGCGCATCTCGCAATTGATCAGCGAAGAGCACGGCAAGACCCTGGAAGACGCTGCCGGTGAATTGAAGCGCGGTATCGAGAACGTCGAGTTCGCTTGCGCCGCTCCGGAAATCCTCAAGGGCGAGTACAGCCGCAACGTCGGCCCGAACATCGACGCATGGTCGGACTTCCAGCCGCTGGGGATTGTGGCCGGTATCACGCCGTTCAACTTCCCGGCCATGGTGCCGCTGTGGATGTACCCGTTGGCGATCGTCTGCGGTAACTGCTTCATCCTCAAGCCGTCCGAGCGTGATCCAAGCTCTACACTGCTGATTGCTCAGTTGTTGCTGGAAGCGGGTCTTCCGAAAGGCGTGATGAGCGTGGTGCATGGCGACAAGACTGCCGTGGATGCGCTGATCGAAGCGCCGGAAGTCAAAGCGCTGAGCTTCGTTGGCTCGACGCCGATTGCCGAGTACATCTACGCCGAAGGCACCAAGCGCGGCAAGCGCGTTCAGGCACTGGGCGGCGCGAAGAACCACGCAGTGCTGATGCCGGATGCCGATCTGGATAATGCGGTCAGCGCACTGATGGGGGCCGCGTACGGTTCGTGCGGCGAGCGTTGCATGGCGATCTCGGTTGCTGTGTGTGTGGGCGACCAGGTGGCGGATGCGCTGGTGGCGAAACTGGTTCCACAGATCCAGGCGTTGAAAATCGGTGCCGGCACATCGTGCGGTCTGGACATGGGCCCACTGGTGACCGGACAGGCGCGCGACAAGGTCAGCGGTTATGTGGATGACGGCGTGGCAGCGGGCGCGACCCTGGTGGTCGACGGTCGTGGGTTCAGCGTGGCGGGTCATGAAGAGGGCTTCTTCCTCGGTGGCTGCCTGTTCGACAACGTCACCCCGGAGATGCGCATCTATAAAGAAGAGATCTTCGGTCCGGTACTGTGCATCGTTCGTGTGAACAGCCTGGAAGAGGCCATGCAACTGATCAACGATCACGAATACGGCAACGGCACCTGCATCTTCACCCGTGACGGTGAAGCGGCGCGTCTGTTCTGTGATGAGATCGAAGTCGGCATGGTTGGCGTAAATGTGCCGCTGCCGGTGCCGGTGGCTTACCACAGCTTCGGCGGCTGGAAGCGTTCGCTGTTCGGCGATCTGCACGCGTACGGTCCGGACGGTGTGCGCTTCTATACCCGTCGCAAGGCGATCACTCAGCGCTGGCCGCAGCGTGCGAGCCACGAGGCTTCGCAATTCGCATTCCCTAGCCTGTAAGTAGAAGGGCAGAAGGCCGACCTCATCGAGGTCGGCCTTCGTGTTTTCGGGGTTTTTGGACCGATGTGACAGAATTATGAAAATAGGGGTTGACGGCAGATTTGAGATGTCTATAATTCGCCCCACTTCCGGCGCAGTCGAAACGGAAAACTCCTTGAGATTCAATGAGTTATGTAGGTTTCGGCAGCAGGTTGCTTCA
>NZ_JBIUVX010000039.1:0-45074 GCF_044743175.1 Pseudomonas sp. NPDC087690 | reverse complement strand
TCTTTGTTCAAGGAGTTACACCATGTCAAATCGCCAAACCGGTACCGTTAAGTGGTTCAACGATCAAAAACGCGTCGGCTTCATCACTCCACAATCCGGTGACGACCTGTTCGATCACTTCAAAGCTATCCAATCCGACGGCTTCAAAAGCCTGAAAGAAGGCCAACAGGTTTCTTTCATCGCTACCCGCGGTCAGAAAGGCATGCAAGCTGAGGAAGTACAAGTTATCTAACTTGTAGCTTCTTTAGAAAAAAGCCCCGCCCTTAAAAGCGGGGCTTTTTTGTGGGCGACTATTTTTCAGCGCGCAAAAAAAGATCGCAGTCTTCGGCAGCTCCTAAAGGACGTATATCAATCCTCTTTAGGAGCCGCCGAAGGCTGCGATCTTTTGCTTTTGCCTTACCAGGCCACGCCAAACCCAGCGGTGTAACGGGTCTTGTTCAGATCGGCATCGTTAGTGCCGCTGATGATGTCACGCTCCGCCTTGAGATTGAGCGACGCCCAGTCGGTGACCTTGTAGCGCAAGCCCATCTCGGCATCCAGTGCGTAGTCAGCCACGCCAGACAACGGTTTGCCGACTTCACCGTTGGTGAAGAACTCGACCTTCTTGCCAATCAGGTAGCGGTTGTAGTCCCACTTCATGGCGACGGAGTAGAAGTTGTCCTTGCTACCATCGCGATACTCGTAATCAGTGCGGTTGAGCAGCGAGCCGAGAGAGAACGCCCCCAGCTCATCGTCCCAGAACTGGTAACCGGGACCGGTACCCACCACGCGCTGGCGGGCCAGCTCTTCGATGTGATCACGCTTGTAATTCAAACGCCCCTGCCAGAACCACTGATCAGTGAGGAAGCGGTCCAGCGAGTATTCCGCGCGCCAGTTGTCGGTGGTGGTTACATCGTCCTGCACTTCGCGGTTGTATTCACCTTCCGCGATGTGCCGCCAGCGACCATGCCGCGCAGTGGTCTTGAAGCCGACGTCATAGTCGTCGGTATCCTTCTCGGCACGCTGATAGTCCAGCGCCAGGTCGACATTACCCTTCCAGACCAGATCCTCGACCACCGGTTTGGGCTTGAGAATCTGCTGAATGCTCGCCAGCTCGACCGTCTTCGGCGCCTCACCATTGGCCAGGGTAACCTTGCCTTCTTCCGCTGCGCTCAGCGATTTGGACACTTCGCCGGTGTAGGCATCCTGCTTGACCAGCAAGTGCTGATCGCTGTCCAGGGTCTTGACCTCTTTCCAGTCAATCGTGACCGCGCCAGCGTATTTGGTCTGGATCAACAGCTTGCCGCCATCGAACACGGTAATGGTGCCGCTCAACTTGTCACCGTTCTTCAACCAGACGGTGTCGGCAAGCAAGGGCGTGGACGCACTGAAAACAGCTAGGCACAGCAGGGATCTGGACAACATAAGCGAATCAAAGGCTCAAGTTTGCGAAAAAGTCGGCATTATCCGTAGGAATAAGACCCTGACAAGGACTGACCGGACTATTTCTATTGAGTTCATTTCTCAACTGCGCAGTCACGCATTACCCTTGCAGCGACAACTGCGCCGAAGTTCAGGAACCACGCCCGTGACAGACCCGATCCACGAAGATGAGAGCGAAGCGCAAATCCGACGCACGGCGCTCTACTCGACCCTCGCGCAAGTCCCCGAGGGCAAAGTCGTCAGCTATGGTCAGCTGGCCGAACTGGCCGGGTTGGGGCGCGCCGCCCGCTGGGTCGGTCGTACGTTGAGTCAATTGCCCGACGATACCAAGTTGCCCTGGCACCGCGTGCTGGGCGCCGGTGGGCGGATCAGCCTGCCGATGGGCAGCCCGTCGGGCGACGAACAAAGGGCCAGATTGCGCATGGAAGGCATCACCGTCCGGAATAATCGTGTGGATATTCAGCGCCATGGCTGGCGTCCGGTAGAGCACAGCGGTTAGAGTGCGCGCTTTGTTTTCGCAATCTTGAGGCAGACTTCAGCCCATGCCCCGTAAAACCTGGCGCGCCGCGCTCGCCGCCTATGCCAGTCCTTCGACGCTCGTGCTGTTGTTGCTCGGTTTCGCTGCCGGCCTGCCGTACATGCTGGTGTTTTCGACGCTTTCAGTCTGGCTGCGTGAAGCGGGCGTCGCCCGTGAAACCATCGGCTACGCCAGCCTGATCGGTCTGGCTTATGCGTTCAAATGGGTCTGGTCACCGTTGCTCGACCAATGGCGCCTGCCGCTGCTCGGCAAACTTGGCCGCCGCCGTTCATGGCTGGTGCTTTCTCAGGTGCTGGTGATCCTCGGCCTGATCGGTATGGGGTTCTGTGATCCGCAGAAACATCTGTCCTGGCTGATCGCCATTGCCGTTGTCGTCGCTTTCGCCTCCGCCACCCAGGACATTGCGGTCGACGCCTATCGCCTGGAAATCGCCGAAGACAACCGCCAAGCCGCCCTCGCCGCCAGTTACATGTCCGGTTACCGCGTTGCTGCGCTGCTGGCGACCGCCGGCGCACTGTTTTTCGCCGAAGGTTTCGGCTCTACCGGTTTCAATTACAAACACTCGGCCTGGACTGGCACCTATGTGCTGTTCGGTGCATTGATGGTGCCGGCGCTGCTGACCACGTTGTTCATGCGCGAGCCGCCGGTGCCGCTGCGCACTCAGCTGCAGGCCGGGCGCTACACCTTCATGCATCAATTGATGTCGGTGTTCGTGCTGATCGTCCTGCTGGTGTCCGTACCGGCGATGTTCACCCAGCTCTACAACACCGACTTCGCCAGCGTGCTGTTCGGCGGCATGAGTCCGCTCGACCTGCTGCTCGAAGACCGCGCCTTTCTGCGCGCCATTCTCTATACGCTGCTGACCGGTCTGTGCCTGTCGACCATGGGCCGCCGTGGCCTGGCGCCAGTGCTGACACCGGTCAACGACTTCATTCTGCGCTACCGTTGGCAGGCGCTGTTGCTGCTCGGTCTGATCGCTACCTATCGGATGTCGGACACGGTGATGGGCGTGATGGCCAACGTGTTCTACATCGACCAGGGGTTCACCAAGGATCAGATCGCCAGTGTCAGCAAGATCTTTGGCCTGATCATGACCCTCGTCGGCGCCGGCATGGGCGGCCTGCTGATCGTGCGTTTCGGCATTCTGCCGATTCTGTTTATCGGTGGTGTTGCTTCGGCAGCTACCAACCTGCTGTTCGTGATGCTCGCCGACATGGGCCCGGACCTGCAGATGCTGGTGGTGACCATTTCCCTCGACAACTTCAGCTCGGGCCTCGCGACTTCGGCGTTCGTTGCCTACCTGTCGAGCCTGACCAACCTGAAGTTTTCGGCGACGCAATACGCCCTGCTCAGCTCGATCATGCTCTTGCTGCCACGTTTGATGGGTGGTTATTCCGGGGTGCTGGTCGAGAAGTTCGGCTATCACAGCTTCTTCCTGATCACCGCGCTGCTCGGCGTACCGACGCTGGTGCTGATCGCATTGCACTGGTTCCAGGAGAGCCGCCGTGAAGGCCCGACGCCAACGCCCGAGCCGGTACCGACACCTGTCGCGGAAGAATCGTAAGACGTTTCCTCAACGGCGGGAGGAATTCCGCTGTTGAACCTCTACACCGGCCGCACGCCTGTACGTCAGCAAAACTCGCCGGTACACTGCTCCGTCATTTCCAGTCATAGCAACCGACAACGGCCAACCATGCGCACCAGTCAATTTTTGCTCGCCACACAGAAAGAAACGCCTTCCGATGCGGTCGTGATCAGCCATCAGCTGATGCTGCGCGCCGGGATGATCCGCAAACTCGCCTCGGGCCTTTACACCTGGCTGCCCATGGGCCTGCGAGTCATGCGCAAGGTTGAAGCCATCGTGCGCGAAGAGATGAACGCCGCCGGCTCTCTGGAAGTGTTGATGCCGAGCACCCAACCGGCCGAGCTGTGGCAGGAATCGGGGCGCTGGGAAGAATACGGCCCTGAGTTGCTGCGCATCAAAGACCGCCACGGTCGCGACTTCTGCGCGGGCCCGACCCACGAAGAAGTGATCACCGATCTGATGCGCAACGAGTTGAGCAGCTACAAACAGCTGCCGATCAACCTGTACCAGATCCAGACCAAATTCCGTGACGAAATCCGTCCACGCTTCGGTTTGATGCGCGGCCGCGAATTCATCATGAAGGACGCTTACTCCTTCCACGCAGATCAGGCGTCGCTGCAAGTCACCTACGACCGCATGCATGAAGCCTACTGCAACGTGTTCACGCGTCTGGGCCTGAAATTCCGTCCGGTTGAAGCCGATAACGGTTCGATCGGTGGTGCCGGTTCGCACGAATTCCACGTACTGGCCGAGTCCGGCGAAGACGACATCGTCTTCAGCAACGGTTCCGACTACGCCGCGAACATTGAAAAAGCCGAAGCCGTGCCACGCGAGACTTCGCGTCCAGCGCCGGCCGAAGAGCTGCGCCTGGTCGACACGCCAGACACCAAAACCATCGCGGCACTGGTGGAAAAATTCAATCTGCCGATTGAAAAGACCATCAAGACCCTGATCGTGCGCGCCGAAGAAGAAGGCAAGCTGATCGCGCTGGTCATCCGTGGCGACCACGAGCTCAACGAAATCAAGGCAGCCCAGCAACCTGGCGTGGCCAACCCGCTGGTCATGGCCACCGACGCCGAACTGCGTGACGCCATTGGCGCCGGCGCAGGGTCCCTCGGCCCGCTGAACCTGCCGCTGCCGATCATCATCGACCGCTCGGTCGAACTGATGAGCGATTTCGGCATCGGCGCGAACATCGACGACAAGCACTACTTCGGCGTGAACTGGGAGCGTGATCTGCCGGTTCCGACCGTGGCCGACCTGCGTAACGTGGTCGCTGGCGACCCAAGCCCGGACGGCAAAGGCACCCTGGAAATCAAGCGCGGCATCGAAGTCGGGCACATCTTCCAGCTGGGCAACAAGTACAGCAAAGCAATGAAGTGCGAAGTACTGGGCGAGAACGGCAAGCCAGTGACCCTGGAAATGGGTTGCTATGGCATCGGCGTTTCCCGCGTGGTGGCTGCGGCCATCGAGCAGAACAACGACGCCAACGGCATCATCTGGAGCGACACCCTGGCGCCGTTCCAGATCGCTCTGGTACCGCTGCGTTATGAAACCGAGCAGGTGCGCGAAGCCACCGACAAGCTGTACGCCGAATTGACGGCGGCCGGCTTCGAAGTGCTGCTGGACGATCGCGACAAGAAAACCAGCCCGGGCATCAAGTTCGCGGACATGGAACTGATCGGCATTCCTCACCGGATCGTGGTCAGCGACCGCGGCCTCGCCGAAGGCAACCTGGAATACAAGAGTCGTACCGAAGGCGAAGCGCAAGCATTGCCGGTGGCTGACGTATTGTCCTTCCTGCAGGCCCGTATCCGCCGCTGAAACCAGATAGAGACGTCATGTTCAAGCGAAACACCTTAGGCCTCGGAGGCACCGCCCTGTGCGGTGCCCTGCTGGTCAGCGGCTGTGCCAATCACATGTCACAACGCAGCGAGCACGAAGAGCGGGTCGAGCGGAAGTTGCTCGACCACAGCCTGCAGATTGATGTCGGTGAGCCTAAGGCGCTTGAGCTGCCGCAGCGGCGCGTGAAGATCAACGAACAGAAGACTTTCGAAGTCACCGAGTTCGAGGTCACCCGTCATTACGATCGCTACACGCCTTACCAGCCTTGGCGGGAGGTCTACGAGATCCCGCTGGGCGTAGTGGCCGTGGTCGGCGGCGTCGGTGCGAATGTGGTCAACGTTTTTGCGTTGGGCAACCTGCCGGACAGCGTGACCAAGGACTGGCTGAGCTACGGTTTTGCCGGGCTCAATCCGTTCATGAACGTACAGTCCAACGGTCGTGCGCAACAAAACCTCGCGGGCATCGATGAAGTCCAGCGCGACAAGCGCACGGAGTATTCGAGCCTGCCCTGGAGCGAGCGCCCGGTACAGGTCAAGGCTGGCAAACAGACCTTCGACATGACCACCGATCGCAACGGTGTGCTGCGCCTGAATCTGCTCGACAGTCCCTTTGCTGAAAATGATCTCAATCATGTCGGCAAATTGCAGATCAGTGTCGAAGACAGCAAGGATGACGTGCACTCGGACTCGACGCTGATGATCAGCAGTCACCTGCGTGGCAAGTTGCTGGAAGCGCACGGGCTGATTTATGACGACCTCGAAGACGACGAAGTGAGCCAGTGGGTACACCGGGTCAAGCGTCTGTCGGAACTGGGTCTGGAAGAAGAAGCCAGCGAACTGGAACAAAGCCTGATCGAACTGACGCGCAATGATCCTGAGTTGCAGACTGAGTTTCTCAAGTCGCTGACCAAGGATGCCGGGCGCCTGGTGGCGGATCCAGGGCCGAATTAAGGCCTATTAAAAGATCGCAGCCTGCGGCAGCTCCTACATGGGAACGCATTTCTCTGTAGGAGCTGCCGCAGGCTGCGATCTTTTGCTTTTAACGGACTACCGCTCAAACAACTCCATCTGCTCAAACCCGCCGCGCAAGTCCTCCAGCCTCACCCCGACCCCGAGCAACCGCACCGGCTTCCCGCCGCGATTGAACGCCTGCGTCAGCATCAACTGATAACTGCCCAGATCCCGCCCTGCCCCGGCCTGCTCCAGCGTGGTCTGGGTGAAATCATGAAACTTCACTTTGACGAACGGCTTGCCCGGCCGATAACTGCTGTCGATCCGTGCCATCCGTGTTTTCAGGGTTTCCAGCAGTTCTGGCAATTTATCCAGGCAACTGCGCAGATCCGGCAGATCAACGTCGTAGGTGTTTTCCACGCTGATTGACTGACGCCGACTGTCGTTGTGCACCAAGCGATCATCAATCCCACGAGCCAGACTCCACAGTCGCTCACCGAAGCTGCCGAATTCACGCACCAGGGCCAACTTGTCCCACTCGCGCAACTGCGAGCAGTCGACGATGCCGAGCCTGCCCAGCTTGTCCGCCGTGACCTTGCCAACACCGTGCAACTTGCTCACCGGCAAACCACTGACGAAGTCTTCGACCTGATCCGGGGTGATCACGAACAAGCCGTTGGGCTTTTTCCAGTCGCTGGCGATCTTCGCCAGAAACTTGTTCGGCGCTACGCCTGCGGACACAGTGATGTGTAATTGATTGGAGACTCGGCGACGGATGTCCTGCGCAATGCGCGTGGCACTGCCGCCGAAATGCGCGCTGTCCGACACGTCCAGATACGCCTCATCCAGCGACAAAGGCTCAATCAAGTCAGTGTAATCGGCAAAAATCGTATGAATCTCTTTCGAGGCTTCGCGATAAGCGTCCATGCGCGGCTTGACGATGGTCAGGTCCGGGCACAGCTTCAAGGCATGCCCCGACGCCATCGCCGAGCGCACGCCGTATGCCCGCGCTTCATAGTTGCAAGTGGCGATCACCCCTCGCCGATCCGCCGAACCACCCACCGCCAAAGGCTTGCCGGCCAGACGCGGGTCATCGCGCATCTCGATGGCGGCGTAAAAACAATCGCAGTCGATGTGGATGATTTTTCGCTGTGTCATGTCAGAAAAGGAAACGTGGCGAACCGGATCGGCAGTATCTCACTGACACCTGTATATAGCACCAGTGGTATGAATGTTCTTTTGCGCACGTAGGAAAAGGCCTTTGAATTTATTTTCTCAATCGACAAACAACCGTCAATAGAGCTGAAAGCCTTGCCCCACCTGCCCTGCAACGTAAAAAACACCCGACAAAAATCGCTAACCGATTGAACCTCAACAGATTTTATCCAGATTGCGGGTTGACACCCCGGCGTTCCTCTGTAGAATGCCGACACACAGACGCGGGATGGAGCAGTCTGGTAGCTCGTCGGGCTCATAACCCGAAGGTCGTCGGTTCAAATCCGGCTCCCGCAACCAAACATCAAAAAAGGCTACTCGAAAGAGTGGCCTTTTTTGTATCTGTTGAAAAAGTCCTTTCGCAACAATGATCTGTCACTGTGCAGTGAACCGCTTGGGATCATCAGAAGTCCTGACTTGCGACTATGCTTGAGTCGCAGGCAAGGCCTCTGCAATCCAGGAACTGCCCTCGCCGATACCCGGTGAGAGGCGTAGTATTTTGTGATTATTTTTTTCTACAGGGATTGGTAACTTGGCTGGATACCTCCATCCTGTCGCGCACAATCCAAGAGGTGATTGATGCGCGCCAACTCGTCTGATCCACAAGACACCGTCACAGCGGAACATCCGATCAAACCCGAGCGCCTGCGCTTGCTGGATCGGTTGAGCAAATACCGGCAACCGATCGGTCTGGCGGTCACACTGCTGCTGTTCGCCATTGCGCTGATTGCCTGCCGCCATCTGCTCGCCGAACTTGATCTCGATGCGCTGCACGACTCGATTCTCGACGTGCCGAAACCCGCCCTGCTTGGTGCATTCGGCGCGACCGTGGTCGGCTTCATCATTCTGCTGGGCTATGAATGGTCGGCCAGCCGTTATGCCGGCGTGACTTTGCCGCCACGCACGTTGGCGCTGGGCGGCTTCACGGCGTTTGCGATTGGCAATGCGATCGGTCTGTCGCTGCTGTCCGGCGGTTCGGTGCGCTACCGTTTATATGCACGACTGGGTCTGGGGGCGTCGGAAGTCGCGCACATGACCTTGTTCGCCAGCCTGTCGTTGGGCTGCGCCTTGCCGCCGCTGGCAGCGCTCGCGACGCTGAGTGACCTGCCTGCGGCTTCCCAGGCGCTGGGGCTGTCCGAAGGCCTGCTCGGCACTGTCGCCGCTGTTGTGCTGTTGCTCGGCGCAGTGTTGGCTATCGGCATCTACCGTCGACGCCTGCCGGAACAACCGTTGCGCGACAACCTGCTGGTCAGGGTTGGCCGTCGCACGCTGCGCTTGCCGGGTCGACGCCTGACGTTCCTGCAACTGATCATTACCGCCCTCGACGTCGCCGCTGCTGCCACCGTCCTTTATCTGTTGCTGCCGGAAGCGCCGCCGTTTGGTGCATTCCTGCTGGTGTATCTGCTGGCATTGGCTGCCGGCGTACTCAGCCACGTACCGGGTGGCGTTGGTGTCTTCGAAGCGATTCTGCTGGCCGCTTTCGCTGACAAGCTCGGTGCCGCACCACTGGCCGCGGCGCTGCTGCTGTATCGCCTGATCTACGTGGTGTTGCCGCTGCTGGTCGCCTGCGTATTCCTGCTGATCAACGAAGGCCAGCGCCTGTTTCAGACTCAGACCATGCGTGCAGCGTCCGGTCTGGCGGCACCGATTCTGGCGGTGCTGGTGTTCCTGTCCGGTGTGGTGCTGCTGTTTTCCGGCGCGACTCCCGAGATCGACACCCGTCTGGAGCACATCGGCTTTCTGATCCCGCATCGTCTGGTCGACGCCTCGCACTTCGGCGCCAGCCTGATCGGCGTGCTTTGCCTGATGCTCGCTCAGGGCCTGCGCCGCCGACTGTCGGCCGCGTGGATGCTGACCACCATTCTGCTGCTGGTTGGCGCCCTGCTCTCGCTGCTCAAAGGTTTCGACTGGGAAGAAGCGACGCTGATGACACTGACGGCTGCGCTGCTCGGTGTGTTCCGTCGCTCGTTCTATCGCCCGAGTCGCCTGACCGAACTGCCCTTCTCGCCGTTGTACCTGGTGGCCAGCCTGTGCGTCCTCGGTGCATCGACATGGCTGCTGCTGTTCGCCTATCAAGACGTACCGTACAGCCATCAACTGTGGTGGCAGTTCACCCTGGATGCTGACGCCCCGCGTGGCCTGCGCTCGCTGCTCGGCGCCGCCGTGCTGTTGCTGGTGATCGCGCTGACCTGGCTGCTGCGCACCGCGCGCCCGGTCATTCACTTGCCGACGCCTGACGAACTCGATCGCGCGGCAAAGATTCTGATGGCCTCGTCGCAACCCGACGGTGGCCTCGCGCTGACCGGTGACAAGGCGCTGCTGTTTCACCAGAACGACGAAGCGTTCCTGATGTACGCACGCCGTGGCCGCAGTCTGGTGGCGCTGTACGACCCGATCGGCCCCGGCCAGCAACGCGCCGAAATGATCTGGCAATTCCGCGACCTCTGCGATATTCACCACGCCCGCCCGGTGTTCTACCAGGTGCGCGCGGAGAACCTGCCGTACTACATGGACATCGGCCTGACCGCGATCAAACTCGGCGAAGAAGCCCGGGTCGACCTGATTCGCTTTGACCTGGAAGCCAAGGGCAAAGAGATGAAGGACCTGCGTTACACCTGGAACCGTGGCACCCGCGATGGTTTGTCGCTGGAAATCCATGAGCCGGGTCAGGCGCCGATGGACGAGCTGAAAGTGATTTCCGATGCGTGGCTGACCGGCAAGAACGTGCGTGAGAAAGGCTTCTCCCTCGGCCGTTTCAGCGACGATTACCTGAAGCATTTCCGCATCGCGGTGATTCGCTTCGAAGGCCGCCCGGTGGCGTTCGCCAACTTGCTCGAAACTTATAGCCATGACCTGGCCAGTCTCGACCTGATGCGCGCGCACCCGGACGCCCCCAAGCTGACCATGGAATTCATGATGGTCGGCCTGATTCAACACTATAAGAGTCACGGATACGCGCGCTTCAGCCTGGGCATGGTGCCGTTGTCGGGGTTGCAACCCCGCCGTGGTGCACCGCTGACCCAGCGTCTGGGCTCGATGGTTTTCCGCCGTGGTGAGCAGCTGTACAACTTCCAAGGCTTGCGCCGCTTCAAAGACAAGTTCCAGCCTGACTGGGAACCCCGTTATATGGCCGTGCCCGCCGGACTCGATCCGCTGGTGGCGCTGGCCGACACTGCTGCCCTGATCGCGGGCGGCTTGACTGGATTGGTGAAACGCTGATGATTCAACGCTCCCTGAAGTACATCCTGGCCGCACTGATTGTGCTGGCCGTGATTGCCGGCGGCGGTTTCTGGTACCTGAAACGCCCGGCACCGGAACCGACCGTCGAACAGCTCAACCCGGCCGATGGCGCCGCCATGACCCGCGTCATTCCCGGCACCAAGCCCAAGGCTCAAGTGCTGGTTGCGGTCAACGACGACCAGAAACTCTCTGAAAAACAACTGACCACCCTGAGCCGCAGCGCTTCGGCGCAGATCGTTCAGGTGATTCTGCCGAAAGACTGCCTGCTGCAAAGCCGCGCCCTGCAATCGGGTCTGCGTGAACTGAATGGCCCGGCCACTCTCGTCAGCGGCATCGGCCCGGGCGCTGTACTCGCCTGGCGCTGGTTGTCGGAGCAGAAAGACGACAAGGCTCAAGCCATTTCCGTGGATCTGGCCCTGGAAAAAGGTGGCTGCACGCACCTGCTGCCGAAATCCGCCGCCCACGGCCACTGGCTGGCAGCGTGGAACGACAACCCGGACGACGCCAGCGCAGGTTTCGTGCGCGATCAACCGAACGCCGAGACCAGCATCAGCGACTACGACATCAACCTGCCGCAAGTGCTCAACAACGAACTGCGCAAGATCCTCGTCGGCGGCGACAAGGCCAACGGCGGTCTGGCGATCCCGGTGGTTGAAGTGCCGGCCGGCCAGGCCAAAGACACCGTGACCCTGTTCCTCTCCGGTGACGGCGGCTGGCGCGATCTCGACCGCGACGTGGCCGGTGAAATGGCCAAGATCGGCTATCCGGTGGTCGGCATCGACACCCTGCGCTACTACTGGCAACACAAGAGCCCGGAGCAAAGCGCCCTGGACCTGACCGAACTGATGCAGCACTACCGGCAGAAATGGGGCACCAAGCGCTTCATCCTCACCGGTTACTCGTTCGGTGCTGACGTTCTGCCAGCGATCTACAACCGTCTGCCAGACACCGAGCAGCAACGCGTCGACGCCATCATCCTGCTCGCCTTCGCCCGCACCGGCAGCTTCGAGATCGAAGTTGAAGGCTGGCTGGGCAACGCCGGCAAAGAAGCCGCGACCGGCCCGGAAATGGCCAAGCTGCCAGCGGCCAAAGTGGTGTGCATCTACGGTGAAGAAGAGACCGATGAAAGTGGCTGCACCGACAAGACTGCCGTTGGCGAGGCAGTGAAACTGCCTGGCGGCCACCACTTCGACGAGAACTACCCGGCGCTGGCCAAGCGTTTGGTGGATTTGATCGAGAAGCGCCAGAGCAAGGACTCGGTCGCCGAAGAGTGATCTGAGCCTCCACAAAAAGCCCCCGCAACTTCGCAGTTGCGGGGGCTTTTTACATCTCGGACGATGAACCCATTCCCCTGTAGGAGTGAGCCTGCTCGCGATAGCGGAGTGTCAGCCACCTGGTTGCCAACTGACACACCGCTATCGCGAGCAGGCTCACTCCTACAAGGGATGGCGCTGGATTCGAGATTTTGTGCAGTGACCGTAAATTTCTTGACTCTTCAGGAAGCTAAAAACGCCAAGTGTCCACATTCCATAAAACGTGGACACCTGCTTGATTGGCATTATCGATCGTCAACTCCACACTCATTCATCTGCTGAACAAATCCCCGCAAAACCGCCAGCAACGTTTAGTTTCGTTTACTTCTGGTCTCGCAATATCAGATGACGCCCACAGACCTTGTAGGCAAACTCCGAAACTCTTGTTGGGGCGCTGTGCCGCTCTATTGCGCTGTTTTTCGACGGGATACTCTCCGGACGTCGCTGACCCATTCAGCGATCGGGTGTGGTAACCCGGAGAAACCATCGCAACAGCGCGCTCCTCAAGTTATGGCGGCTGTGCGTGGGACGCTTTCGGGCGTGCCGGTTTCCTTGGTTCCCGGTTTACCACCCTGCGTACAGTTGCCTCCCTTTCGCGTGGTAACGAAAGTCGCGGCACTTCGAACTAAGGAGTAACACGATGACCGAAACTGATCTGCACGGACTCGCAACCGTTAAAACCATCGGCTTCACCCCTTTCCTCTACAACTCGGATCAAGCGTTCTTCAACGTGAGCGCCGGCATCCCGATTCTCGATGCCCTGTCCAAATCCTCCGACCTGCTGTACCTCGCAAAATCCTTCGCCGAAGATGCGGCCTTCATCAGAGACACCGACCGCCACGCCTGGGCTGCGCATTACCTCACACTCATGGGCAAGGCTTTGCTTGATGATGTGATTCAGACACTGACTCCTCGTCCTCCGCGAACAAAGGCTGAATCTGAATTAGATGCACCCAAGAGCATGTAAAAGCGCAGGCACAAAAAAGCCCCCGCCAGTTGAAAAACCGGCGAGGGCTATCTTTTAATTGGTTTCGACACATTGATCAGATTCGACGCTCGGCGGCGTCGTAAACCTCTTCATCTCGCCGCACCCCAACTGCGACGATCAACACCTGAATCGCCCTGCCATTGACCCGATAAACAATGCGCGTGTCGCCCGTGCGAATCCTGCGACATCCGGCAAGGCTGGCTCTGAGCGGTTTTCCAGACTTGTCTGGCTCACCATTAATAATCCGCTCTTCAATGACATCAAGAACCCGGTTGGCTGCCGCAGATCCCAGTTGATCCAGATCCCCTTGGACTTCCGGATGATAAATCACTCCCCAAACCATCCAGCACTCCTTTAGTCCTTCCTGGCATACCTGGCCCGCATATCGTCATGGCTGACCGCCTGGGCCGGATCAAAATTGATCAATCTCTCCCGGGCTGCCGCTTCGATGCGCAGATTCTCGAGTTCATCCAGCATCTCTTGATAGGCCTGCACATTGATGATGACAGCGGCCGGTTGATTGTCTTTGAAGATAACCAAACGCTCAGTTGCACGACTGGAGATTTCCTTGAGCTTCGCACTGAAGCTCCTGACCATGGCAGTGACGGAAATTGCCTGGTCAGCACGTTCTAGTAATGCCGTCATAACTACCTCTCACTCACTTGCTGATTAGCACAATAATGCACAGAGTATTGCGTTGAATTAAACACAGTGCAACTTCCTGTTTCCAGCCACCGACCAAATACCCGCTCGACCAGACGCCCACAAAAAAGCCCCCGCCAACCACAAGGCTGACGGGGGCTTTTCGGTAGGGGCCAAGCTTACATTTCTACCTGCGTCCCCAACTCGATCACCCGGTTCAGCGGCAGATTGAAGAACCTCAAGTTCCCATTGGCATTCTTCAACATGAACGCAAACAGCGCTTCACGCCAACGCGCCATGCCCTCAAGTTTCGAAGCAATCACCGTTTCGCGGCTGAGGAAGTAAGTCGTGCGCATCGGGCTGAAATCCAGATCATCCAGATGACACAGCTTCAGCGCCTGCGGCACGTCCGGTTCATCGGTGAAGCCGAAGTGCAGGATCACCCGGAAGAAACCCTCGCCGTGCGCTTCGACCTCGAAGCGCCGCGATGGCGGTACGCGCGGGATGTCTTCGTAGACCACCGTCAGCAACACCACCTGCTCGTGCAACACCTGGTTATGCAGCAGGTTGTGCAACAGCGCATGCGGCACGGCGTCGGAGCGTGCAGTGAGAAACACGGCTGTGCCCTGCACCCGATGCGGTGGCTGCACGCGGATGCTGCTGATGAAGATCGGCAGCGGCAGCGCGCCTTCGTCGAGGCGTTCGACCAGCAGTTGTTTGCCGCGCTTCCAGGTGGTCATCAGCACGAACAGCGCAATACCGGCGATCACCGGGAATGCACCGCCCTGGACGATCTTCGGCACGTTGGCGGCGAAATACAGACCGTCCACCAGCAGAAAGCCCAGCAGCACCGGCACCGCGAGGATCGGTGGCCATTTCCACAGCAGCAGCATCACTGCCGACACCAGAATGGTGGTCATCAGCATGGTGCCGGTCACCGCCACGCCGTAGGCCGAGGCCAGTGCGCCGGAGGATTCAAAGCCCAGCACCAGCAGCACCACGCCGACCATCAGCGCCCAGTTCACCGCGCCGATATAGATCTGGCCCTGCTCGTCGCTGGAGGTGTGCTGGATGTACATGCGCGGGATGTAGCCGAGCTGGATCGCCTGACGGGTCAGGGAGAACGCGCCGGAAATCACCGCTTGCGAGGCAATCACCGTGGCCAGCGTCGACAAGCCGACCAGTGGAATCAATGCCCAGCTCGGTGCCAGCAGATAGAACGGGTTACGCGCCGCCTCGGGATTTTCCAGCAGCAAGGCGCCCTGACCGAAGTAATTGAGCACCAGCGCCGGCAACACCAGAATGAACCACGCACGGGCAATCGGCTTGCGGCCAAAGTGACCCATGTCGGCGTACAGCGCTTCGGCACCGGTCAGCGCCAGCACCACAGCGCCGAGAATCGCCACGCCCATGCCCGGATGAACCACGAAGAAATTCACCGCCCAGATCGGGTTCATCGCATGCAGCACTTCTGGCGCGTGGCTGATGCCATACACACCGAGGGCGCCGAGGACGAGGAACCAGGTGACCATGATCGGCCCGAACAGAATGCCGATCCGCGCCGTACCGTGTTTCTGGATCAGAAACAGCGCGACCAGCACCACCAGCGACAGCGGCACGACCCAATGGTCGATGCCATCAAATGCCAGCCCCAGACCTTCAATCGCCGACAGTACGGAAATCGCCGGGGTGATCATGCTGTCGCCATAAAACAGCGCCGCGCCGATCAGTCCGCAAACCACCAGCAACGAGCGCAATTTCTTGCGATGCCCGGCAGCGCGACGGGCCAGTGCGGTGAGCGCCATGATGCCGCCCTCGCCCTGATTGTCGGCGCGCAGCACGAACATCATGTATTTGATCGACACGACCCAGATCAGCGACCAGAAGATCAACGACAGAATGCCCAGCACGCCGTCGTGGTTGACCGGTACGCCGTAACCGCCGGAAAACACTTCTTTGAGGGTGTACAACGGGCTCGTGCCGATGTCGCCGTAAACTACCCCGACCGCCGCGACCAGCATGCTCAGCGGCTTGGAGGCCGAACCCTCGGCGCCTGCCGCATGACTACTTGCCTGACCCATCCAACACTCCTGATTTTAGAACCGGCTTCTTTGAATGAAGCACTATGCTTTGTGGTGCAGCATGCGCTGTTTTACCTGTTGTTACAGACGTTTTGTTGACTGTAAAAAATTGGTAAAGCTCAACGGCGCGAAGCATAGCGCAGCACTCGTCGTATTTCCCTGCATAAAGCTGGTCAAGTGCGTTGCTCGCCGCTAGAATTGCGCACTTTTTGATCAGAGGCGCGCCCTAAGCGCCCGTCCGTCGGCTTTCGCACCCAGAAAGCGATGTCACAAAATACCGAGGTTAGACATGTCCACCACTCCTGCGCCGGCCAATCCAAAGGTTGGCTTTGTATCTCTGGGTTGCCCGAAAGCACTGGTCGACTCCGAGCGCATCCTGACCCAGCTGCGCATGGAAGGCTATGACGTGGTGTCCACCTATCAGGACGCCGACGTTGTAGTCGTCAACACCTGCGGTTTCATCGATTCGGCCAAGGCTGAGTCTTTGGAAGTGATCGGCGAAGCGATCAAGGAAAACGGCAAGGTCATCGTCACCGGTTGCATGGGCGTGGAAGAAGGCAACATCCGCAACGTCCACCCGAGCGTGCTGGCCGTGACCGGTCCGCAGCAGTACGAGCAAGTGGTCAACGCCGTGCACGAAGTCGTGCCGCCGCGTAAGGATCACAACCCGCTGATCGACCTGGTGCCGCCGCAAGGCATCAAGCTGACCCCGCGTCACTACGCGTACCTGAAAATTTCCGAAGGCTGCAACCACAGCTGCTCGTTCTGCATCATCCCGTCGATGCGCGGCAAACTTGTCAGCCGTCCGGTCGGTGATGTGCTCGACGAAGCTCAGCGTCTGGTCAAATCCGGCGTTAAAGAGCTGTTGGTGATCTCGCAAGACACCAGCGCCTACGGCGTCGACGTCAAATACCGCACCGGTTTCTGGAACGGCGCGCCGGTGAAAACCCGCATGACCGAACTGTGTGAAGCGCTGAGCACCCTCGGCGTCTGGGTGCGTCTGCACTACGTTTACCCGTACCCGCACGTCGACGAGCTGATCCCGTTGATGGCCGCTGGCAAGATCCTGCCGTACCTGGACATCCCGTTCCAGCACGCCAGCCCGAAAGTGTTGAAGTCGATGAAACGCCCGGCGTTCGAAGACAAGACCTTGGCGCGGATCAAGAACTGGCGCGAAATCTGCCCGGATCTGATCATCCGTTCGACCTTCATCGTCGGCTTCCCGGGCGAGACCGAAGAAGACTTCCAGTACCTGCTCAACTGGCTGACCGAAGCCCAGCTCGACCGCGTTGGCTGCTTCCAGTACTCGCCGGTTGAAGGCGCCCCGGCCAATGATCTGGATCTGGAGATTGTTCCAGACGACGTCAAGCAGGATCGTTGGGATCGCTTCATGGCGCACCAGCAAGCGATCAGCTCGGCACGCCTGCAAATGCGCATTGGCCGTGAAATCGAAGTGCTGGTGGACGAAGTCGACGAGCAAGGCGCGGTTGGCCGCTGCTTCTTCGACGCCCCGGAAATCGACGGCAACGTGTTTATCGACAACGGCAGTAATCTGAAGCCGGGTGACAAGGTCTGGTGCAAGGTGACTGACGCTGACGAATACGACCTGTGGGCCGAACAGATCTGATCTGAAGGTCAAAAGCCCCTCACCCCAGCCCTCCCGAAACGTCGGACCGCCCGTAGGGAGAGGGAGCTGACCGTGTTGTTCTTTCGAGGTACATCGACCTGAGCTATCCGGTCGAACTCAGTTTTGAACAGCATGAAGATCAGCTCCCTTCCCCCTCGCCCCCTCTGGGGGAGAGGGTTGGGGTGAGGGGGAGAGATCTTGCTGGCGACAGAAGTATCCAGCCAGACACCGCAACAAATACAAAAAGCCCCACTCTTTTTACAAGATGCGGGGCTTTTTTACGGCTATCGTTTAGCGGGGGACGGACTCCCTTGAAACGGACAAGAGGCAGACGGGCATGCGTCACCATTCGGTCATCCACACACCGAAACTCAGCGATTATCAGGAACTGACCCGGGTCTGGGAGGCCTCGGTTCGCGCCACCCATGATTTTCTGCCGGACAGCTACATCGAGTTGCTGCGCAATCTGGTGCTCTCGCGTTATCTGGATGCGGTGATGCTGATCTGCACCAGGGACGCCGACCAGCGCATCACCGGGTTTGCCGGTGTCGCGGCGGGCAAGATCGAGATGCTGTTTATCGATCCGGATTATCGGGGTCAGGGCTTGGGCAAGAAGCTGCTCAACTATGCCATGCAGCATCTGAATGCCGATGAACTCGACGTCAATGAACAGAACCCGCAGGCCTTGGGCTTTTACTTCAAGCAGGGTTTCGAAGTGATCGGCCGCTCGGAGGTCGATGGCATGGGCCAGCCGTATCCGTTGCTGCATATGCGCTTGCGCCAGAACCAGCAGCGCTCCAGTAACGGCTGACACAACCCAACCCAATGTAGGAGTGAGCCTGCTCGCGATAGCGCCAGATCAGCCACCATCAATGTCGAATGTCAGATGGCTATCGCGAGCAGGCTCACGCCTACAAAAAGCATTACCGAAATGGAACCGGGCTTAACCGGCGCCACACAGGTACAATGCCCACCCCTTTTTTGTTACGGCCCTGTCATGACTGACCCGATTCGCCTCTCCAAACGCCTCATCGAACTGGTCGGTTGCTCCCGCCGGGAGGCCGAGCTGTTCATCGAGGGCGGCTGGGTCACCGTGGACGGCGAAGTGATTGACGAGCCGCAATTCAAGGTCGGCGAGCAGAAAGTCGAGCTCGACAAGGACGCCAAGGCCACCGCGCCGGAGCCGGTGACCATCCTGCTCAATGCCCCTGCCGGCATGGACGTCGAAACGGCCATGCAATCGCTCAGCGCCGAAACCCTTAGCGAAGAGCACCGTTTCAGCAAGCGCCCTCTGCGCGGCCACTTTCTGCGCCTGACCGCCAGCGCTGACCTGCAAGCCAAGGCCAGCGGCCTGCTGGTGTTCACCCAGGACTGGAAAATCCTGCGCAAGCTCACCGCCGACGCCGCGAAGATCGAGCAGGAATACGTGGTCGAAGTCGAAGGTGACATGGTCGCCCACGGCCTCAATCGCCTGCAGCACGGCCTGACGCACAAGGGCAAGGAACTGCCGCCGGTCAAGGCCAGCTGGCAGAACGAAAACCGTCTGCGCTTCGCCATGAAGAACCCGCAGCCGGGGATCATCGCGCAGTTCTGCGAAGCGGTCGGCCTCAAGGTCGTCGGCATCCGCCGTATCCGCATCGGCGGCGTCTCGATCGGCAAAGTCCCGGTCGGCCAATGGCGCTACCTGTCCGGCAAAGAGAAGTTCTAAGACTTCCACTGCCGCCACACATTCCGGTAGCGCGCCTGCGCGCTGCCCACAACGCATCAGGATTACTCACATGATTCATAACGACGTATTGCGCAGCGTGCGCTACATGCTCGACATCAGCGACAAGAAAGTTGTCGAGATCATCAAGCTCGGCGGCATGGACGTCGCGCTCGCTGACGTAGTGACCTGGCTCGACAAGAAAGAAGAAGACGAAGAAGGTTTCGTGCGCTGCCCGGACGAAGTCATCGCGCACTTCCTCGACGGCCTGGTGATCTTCAAGCGCGGCAAGGACGAAAGCCGTCCGCCGCAGCCGATCGAAGTGCCGGTGACCAACAACATCATCCTGAAAAAGCTGCGTGTGGCCTTCGAACTGAAAGAAGACGACATGCACGCGATCCTCAAGGCTGCCGAGTTCCCGGTGTCCAAGCCTGAGCTGAGCGCGCTGTTCCGCAAGGTCGGCCACACCAACTATCGCCCGTGCGGTGACCAGTTGCTGCGCAATTTCCTCAAGGGCCTGACCCTGCGCGTTCGTCCGGCCTGATCCCCTCCGCGGTGGCGACCGATGGTCGCCACCGCAACGCATGACTGTTCATTCCCTCCAGAAATAATGGCTCCGCTTCGCGCGGCTGGCGACTAGGGTGTACTGATCCCCAATCTTCAGGACTCGCCATGCACCCGTATTTCTCCCTGCAAGGCCGCACCGCTCTGGTGACCGGCGGCACCCGTGGTATCGGCAAAATGATCGCCAAAGCCTTTGTCGAGGCTGGCGCGCGCGTTTACGTCTGCTCGCGCGATGCCGAAGCCTGCCATCAAACTGCGGAAGAACTCAGCGCCTTGGGCACGTGCCACGGCGTGGCGGCGAATCTGGCGACCGAAGAAGGTGTGCAGGAACTGGCCGCGCGCCTGGGCGAGCAGATCACCCATCTGGATATTCTGGTAAACAATGCCGGCACCACATGGGGTGCGCCGCTGGAAAGCTATCCGGTCAAGGGCTGGGAAAAGGTCATGCAGCTCAACGTGACGTCGGTGTTCAGCTGCATCCAGCAATTTCTGCCGTTGCTACGCAAGGCCGGCTCGGCGGCGAATCCGGCGCGGATAATCAACATTGGTTCGGTGGCGGGGATTTCTTCGTTTGGTGAGCAGGCGTATGCCTATGGGCCAAGCAAGGCGGCCCTGCATCAGTTGTCGCGGATTCTCGCGCGGGAGCTGGTGAGCCAGCACATCAACGTCAATGTGATTGCGCCGGGACGCTTTCCGAGCAAGATGACTCAGCATATTGGCAATGATCAGCAGGCGTTGGCTGAAGATACGGCGTTGATTCCGATGAAGCGTTGGGGGCGTGAAGAGGAGATGGCGGCGTTGGCGATCAGTCTGGCGAGTACGGCTGGGGCTTATATGACCGGGAATATTATTCCGCTGGATGGCGGGTTTAGTCTCTGACATCGGCGGTGAAGCTATCGCGAGCAGGCTCACTCCTACAGGGATTTTCAGCGAACACAGATTTTGTGTACACCCATGACCCTGTAGGAGTGAGCCTGCTCGCGATGGCGTCAGCCCAGTCTCCACCAGCCATAGGGTCTGCCGGGTTATCATGCCCACCCCTGCCCCGCTTCGAATGCAAACCATGACTTACAGCGTCTCCCCCATCGGCTTCGTGCGCTCCTGCTTCAAGGAGAAATTCGCCATCCCCCGCCAGCCACAACTGGCCCCTGCCGCCCGTGGCGTGCTGGAACTGGTGGCGCCGTTCGATCAGGGTGACGCGGTGCAAGGCCTGGAGCAGGTCAGCCATGTCTGGCTGCTGTTCCTGTTTCATCAAGCGCTGGAAGATAAACCGCGACTGAAAGTCCGC
This sequence comes from Pseudomonas sp. NPDC087690, assembly GCF_044743175.1. NCBI lineage: Bacteria > Pseudomonadati > Pseudomonadota > Gammaproteobacteria > Pseudomonadales > Pseudomonadaceae > Pseudomonas > Pseudomonas sp. NPDC087690. Next base: position 24,071 of record NZ_JBIUVX010000039.1, on the reverse strand, counting down.
CCGCCACGCCTGGGCGGCAACAAGTCCATGGGCGTATTCGCCACCCGCGCCACACACCGTCCTAATGGCATCGGCCAGTCCGTGGTGAAACTGGACAAAGTCGAAGCCAATCGCCTGTTCATCTCCGGCATCGACTTGCTCGACGGCACGCCGGTTCTCGACATCAAACCCTACGTGCCCTACGCCGACATCATTCCCGACGCCGCCAACAGCATCGCCAGCGCCGCACCGCAGTTGATTGACGTGCAGTGGACGGACTCAGCACTGAAACAGGCGCACACACACGCTCAGCGCCTCGACGAGCCTTTGGTTGAACTGATTGAACAGTGTCTGGCGCAGGATCCGCGCCCGGCCTATCAAACCCCGGCGCCTGAACGCGAATATGGCGCGCAATTCTGGGATCTGGACGTGCGCTGGCATTATCCGACGCCTGAGCAGATTCGCGTGCTGGAAGTCATTCCAGCCATGGTCTGAAACCGCGCCCAATGTAGGAGCTGCCGCAGGCTGCGATCTTTTGATTTTGCTCTTCAAAAGCAAGATCAAAAGATCGCAGCCTGCGGCAGCTCCTACAGGTGAATGTCGCGGGCATAAAAAAGCCCCCATTGCCAATTCAGGCAATGGGGGCTTCTTCAGTGGGACTTACTTCTCGACGAACGCACGCTCGATCAGGTAATCACCCGGCTCGCGCATCCGCGCCGAGATCTTCAGGCCGAAGCTGTCGAGCACTTCGCTGGTCTCGTCGAGCATGCTCGGGCTGCCGCAGATCATTGCACGGTCGTCCTGCGGGTTGATCGGTGGCAGGCCGATGTCGCTGAACAGCTTGCCGCTGCGCATCAGATCGGTCAGACGGCCCTGATTCTCGAAAGGCTCGCGGGTCACGGTCGGGTAGTAGATCAGCTTGTCACGCAGCGCTTCGCCGAAGAACTCGTTCTGCGGCAGATGCTCGGTGATGAATTCGCGGTAGGCGACTTCGTTGACGTAACGCACACCGTGGACCAGGATCACTTTTTCAAAGCGCTCGTAGGTTTCCGGGTCCTGGATCACGCTCATGAACGGCGCCAGGCCAGTGCCGGTGCTCAGCAGGTACAAATGCTTGCCCGGGTTCAGGTCATCCAGAACCAGGGTGCCGGTAGGCTTCTTCGAGATGATGATCTCGTCGCCTTCCTTCAAATGCTGCAGCTGCGAGGTCAGCGGGCCGTCCTGCACCTTGATGCTGAAGAACTCCAGATGCTCTTCCCAGTTCGGGCTGGCGATCGAGTAAGCGCGCATAAGCGGGCGGCCGTTAGGCTGTTGCAGGCCGATCATCACGAACTGACCGTTCTCGAAGCGCAGGCCCGGATCGCGGGTGCACTTGAAGCTGAACAGAGTGTCGTTCCAGTGATGAACACTGAGGACACGCTCGTGGTTCATGTTGCTCATGTACGTTTGACTCCTGGAGATTGGGTCTGCGCTGGCTTTTGCAGGCGACGGTGCGCAATTGCATCGCATTCTAATAGCGACGACAATATCTGTTAACTGGATTATTAAGATAAGGGTTATCGGTTATATCGATATGCGATTTACTCTCCGTCAACTGCAAGTCTTCGTCGCCGTCGCCCAGCAGGAAAGCGTATCCCGTGCTGCGGGTCTGCTCAACCTCTCACAGTCGGCTGCCAGCACCTCGATCACCGAACTGGAGCGTCAGTCCAGCTGCCAACTGTTCGACCGTGCCGGCAAACGGCTGAGCCTCAACGCCCTCGGCAAACAGCTGCTGCCACAAGCGGTGGCCCTGCTCGATCAGGCCAAGGAAATCGAAGACCTGCTCAACGGCAAATCCGGTTTCGGCTCGCTGTCGGTAGGCGCGACGCTGACCATCGGCAATTACCTGGCGACCCTGCTGATCGGCAGCTTCATGCAGCGCCACCCGGAAAGCCAAGTGAAGCTGCACGTGCAAAACACTGCCAATATCGTGCAACAAGTTGCCCACTACGAAATTGATCTGGGTCTAATCGAAGGCGATTGCAGCCACCCGGACATCGAAGTGCAGAGCTGGGTCGAGGATGAGCTGGTGGTGTTCTGCGCGCCGCAACATCCGCTCGCCCAGCGCGGCAGCGCAACCATGGAAGAGCTGACTCACGAGGCGTGGATTCTGCGTGAACAGGGTTCCGGCACGCGGCTGACCTTCGATCAGGCCATGCGTCACCATCGCAGCTCGCTGAATATCCGTCTGGAGCTGGAACACACCGAGGCGATCAAACGCGCGGTGGAATCAGGGTTGGGGATTGGTTGCATCTCGCGACTGGCACTGCGCGATGCGTTCCGACGCGGCAGTCTGGTGCCGGTGGAAACGCCGGATCTGGATCTGGCGCGGCAGTTCTACTTCATCTGGCACAAGCAGAAATACCAGACCTCGGCGATGCGCGAGTTTCTCGAGCTGTGCCGCGCTTTCACCGCCGGGGTTCAGCGCAGCGACGAGATCGTTTTGCCGACCATCGCTTAAAGCAGAATCACCGCCCACACCAGACCGATCATGCTCAGAGCGACGAATTGCGCGGCGCTGCCCATGTCCTTGGCGTTCTTCGACAGCGGGTGCAGTTCCAGCGAGATGCGGTCGATGGCCGCTTCCACTGCCGAGTTAAGCAACTCAACGATCAGCGCCAGCAGGCACACGGCAATCAGCACGGCCTGCTCTACACGGCTGACATTGAGGAAGAACGTCAGCGGAATCAGCACCACATTGAGCAGCACCAGTTGGCGGAACGCCGCTTCACCGGTGAAGGCGGCGCGCAGACCGTCGAGCGAATAACCGGAGGCATTCAGGATGCGTTTCAGGCCGGTTTGGCCCTTGAAAGGTGACATAAGGAAGAAACCAACCAAAAAGGAGTGGGAAAGCTAGATCAATAAAAGTCAAAAAAACGTGAAGACACCAGCCTTTATTGGCTCGGAATTGACTCAAGTTGTTGCAGCAGTAAAGCCGCTTGCGTGCGAGTGCGCACATTCAACTTGCGAAAGATCGCCGTGACGTGGGCCTTGATGGTCGCTTCGGACACGCTCAGCTCATAGGCAATCTGTTTGTTCAGCAGGCCTTCGCAAACCATGGTCAGCACGCGGAACTGCTGTGGCGTCAGGCTGGCGAGGCCATCGCTGGCAGCTTTGGCTTCGTCGGAAACGGCGACCGCTTCGAACGCTTGCGGCGGCCAGAACACATCGCCATCGAGTACTTTGCGCACCGCTTGCTGAATCACGTTGAGATCGCTGGACTTGGGTATAAAGCCACTGGCACCGAACTCTCGGGATTTGACCATCACCGACGCTTCTTCCTGCGCCGACACCATCACCACCGGAATCTGCGGGTATTGTCCGCGCAGCAGCACCAGCCCGGAAAAGCCATAAGCGCCGGGCATGTTCAGGTCCAGCAGGACCAGATCCCAGTCAGCCTTTTCGGTCAGGCGGGTTTCCAGTTCGGCGATGCTCGCCACTTCCACCAGGCGTACATCCGGGCCAAGGCCCAGCGTCACCGCTTGATGCAGGGCGCTACGAAACAGAGGGTGATCATCGGCAATCAGGATGTCGTATGTGGCCATTTTTCAAATGATCCTGTTTTTGATGGCAGACACGGTGCATTCCGGTCTGGCCAAAGCAACTCAAGATGCCGCTTTTGAAGCGATATCCACAGGGGCACGTTCAACGCCAATCAACAGCAAACACGGCGTTTCAAACCTTGGCCGCACCCTAATCGGCGCCAAGCATGCCCAGCGAAGACGGGGTGGTCAAGCAGCACGGCCGCTGGCTTGTACAGTATGGGCCACTATTGGGCCAACTCCGGCTGCGCCTTTCGTATATAGGGCAACAGCTCGGCGTGCGCGGGGGTGGTTTCATTCATGTCCAGTTGTTGCTTGGCACCGAGGTAGTGCTGGCTGAACACGTCGAAATAGGCGTCCAGCGCAGAAGCCGCGTCGCTGTCACCCGCCAGTTCGAGACATAGCGCAGCCACTTCGGCGGTGCACAGATGTTCGCTGCGGGTCGAACGACGCAAGCGGTAGCGCGAGAGTTTGTCGGGCAGCAGGCTCAAGATCGGCAAGCGATCGAAATACGGGCTCTTGCGGAAGATCTTCCGCGCTTCAGTCCACGTTGCGTCGAGCAAAATGAACAGCGGACGTTTGCTGCTATCGATCGCGACGGTGTTGGTCACTCGCGCCGGTTCAACGTATTCGCCGGGAAACACCAGATACGGCTGCCACTGCGGGTCATTGAGCAGCGCGAGCATCTGCGGATCGGGCTCGGTACGCGACCAGATGAACGCGTGGTTATCGCGCACCACGTCGGCAATCAGCCAACCGGTGTTGCTCGGCTTGAACACTTCCTTGCCGGTCATGATCAGACACACGCCCGAACGAGTGTCGACGCTCGGTCGCCACGCGCAAAGGCAATGGCTGATGATCACCCGGCAGTCGCGGCAACGCTCAGAGCGAAAGCCACGGGCCTGAATCGGCTTGATGCCTTCATCTTCGCGCTGGTCACGCAGACGGGCGACGGCGTTGGGCGCATGGTTCATCGTGGATAACGCCGAAAAGCAGGAAAACTCGACACGAACGACACTCGGCAGGGCAATAAAGGCCGGCAGTTTACCAGAGCGATGGGCACAAGCCTGTACCCTCCCGACCGGCTCCCCTATAATTCGCCGCCACTGAACGCACAGTCACTAGTCTGTTCGAACCACCAGTCACTGAACCAGGAGAGTTTCATGCTGCGCCTTATCGTTCCCACCGCTGCCATTCTGCTGGCGTCGTCCTTCACCGCTCAGGCTGCCTCCCTGAGTGAGCAGAATCTGAACCGCGAGCTGCGCAACGTCGCCGCCCAGAGCAGCGTCGGCACGCCACGCGCCATCAGTGAAGACATTCTTGATCAGGGCTTCACCGTTGAAGGCACGCAGTTGATCAACCACCTGAGTGTGCAAAAGAGCCACGCCGACAAGATGCGCGCTGACCCTAAAGCCGTGTATTTCCAGTTGGGCGCTTCGGTGTGCAACAACCCGTCGTTTCGCAAGCTGATGGCCAAGGGCGCAATCATGCGTTACGACTTCACGGAAGTGAAAACCAACAAAGCGATCGGCTCCGCCAGCTATCAGGAATCGGATTGCCCGAAAGCCGGTCCGGCGAAGAAGAAGTAATCATCGCGAATTGGCGCGCCGCTGTTCATCCTCGGCGCGCAGTTCGGCCAGCAAGGCCTGTAGATAGTGCGAACGGCGCTCGCCGCCGGCCAAGCGCCGGCAGCACTCCTCTTCGAGACTGAGATGATTGGTCTCGGCAGATGCCTTCAACATTCGATACAACTGCGTATCGATCTCCAGAATCACTCTGGCCATGTGTCCCGCCTCCTTGCCACCCGCAAATCCTTGAATAGCGTGCACCTTGCGTACGGTCGTTAACGCAAAGTTGTCGTACGGCGCCTGTAAGTTAGTTAATCAGAGGGATTGCCGCTCGGCGCACGTTCGGACGAGCGGTGACGGCATCGGCTGAAAAACAATAAACGGTTGCCAGCCAAAACGTTGCGGCGCAATGATCGAATCAGCGCAAAGCTTCGCAAGGGTCTAGATTCAGAGTATTCCCGAACATTTTTAAACGGCAGGAAAGGAACTGTCGATCGTGTGTGTTTTTTTGCAGCGCGGCACTGACGCCGCTCGTCAGGGCCATCCCGCTCTGTGCAGAAGGAGACGTTGAATGCCTTACCAACCGAATGACCTCTTGAGTCGTCATTTTCAGGAAAACGGTCCCGACCTCATTACTCAGGTCGAAGAACAACTCAGCCGGGTTTCCCCCAACAGCCCCAACCTTCCCATCTACCGCGACATGATCCTGACCGTGCTGCGCATGGCGCAGGAAGATCACAACCGCTGGAACGCCAAGATCACCCTGCAAGCCCTGCGCGAACTGGAGCAAGCGTTTCGGGTGCTGGAGCAATTCAAGGGCCGACGCAAAGTCACCGTATTCGGCTCGGCGCGAACGCCAGTCGAACATCCACTGTATGCCATGGCCCGAGAGCTCGGCGCGGCGTTGACCCGTTCGGACATGATGGTCATCACCGGTGCCGGGGGCGGCATCATGGCAGCCGCCCATGAAGGTGCCGGTCGCGATCACAGCCTCGGGTTCAATATCACCCTGCCCTTCGAGCAGCATGCCAACCCGACCGTCGACGGCACCGGCAATCTGTTGCCTTTCCACTTCTTCTTCACGCGCAAATTGTTCTTCGTCAAAGAAGCCGATGCGCTGGTGTTATGCCCCGGAGGATTCGGCACCCTGGATGAAGCACTGGAAGTGTTGACGCTGATTCAGACTGGCAAGAGTCCGCTGGTGCCGGTGGTGTTACTGGATGCGCCGGGCGGCACATTCTGGCAAGGCGCGATGGACTTCATTCGTCAGCAACTGGAGGACAACCGTTACATCCTGCCCACCGACATGAAATTGATGCGCCTGGTTTACAGCGTCGAAGAGGCGGTCGAGCAGATCAATCAGTTCTACAGTAACTTCCACTCCAGCCGCTGGCTCAAGCGCCAATTCGTGATCCGCATGCATCACAAGCTCAGCGATCAGGCGCTGGCGCACATGCAGGAAGCGTTTGCCGATCTGTGCCTGAGTGACCAGTTTCATCAGCACGCCTACGCCGGCGAGGAACACGATGAAGCGCAGTTCAGTCATCTGGCGCGACTGGCCTTCGCCTTCAACGCGCGCACCCACGGGCGTCTGCGGGAACTGATCGATTACATCAACCTGCCGGAAAACTGGGCTGATTCCAAACCGCAAACAGCGCAACGCTCACGCGAACCATCAAAGGTTATTTGAGGGCAAAAAAAAACGGCCCGCTATTTTCATAGCGGGCCGTTTTTATTGAATCGGATTAATCGTCCATGCCTCGACCGCTGAACAAGCGGTTGATCATCTCCATCGAAAACCCTCGATACGCCAGAAACCGGCCTTGCTTGGCCCGTTCTTTTGCATCAATCGGTAAATGTCCGGAGAACTTCCTGCGCCAGGTGTCCTGAAGTTGCTCCTGCCAACTGATACCGCTTTCGCGCAGGGCGAGTTCGATATCGGCACGCTGCAAACCGCGCTGGCTCAGCTCCTCACGAATCCGTAGAGGGCCATAGCCGGAACGGGCACGATAGGAAACAAAGCTTTCAAGGTAACGGGCTTCGGAAAGCAGCCCCTCCTCCGTCAAACGGTCGAGGGCTGTTTCGATCATCTCCGCCTCGGCGCCGCGCTGACGCAATTTGCGCGTCAGCTCGACTCGACCGTGCTCGCGGCGTGCGAGCAGGTCCATGGCGGTTCGCCGCACAGCGACGAGGGTATCGAGTACGGCGGTGGTCATCGCTGCAATCAGATATCAGCGTCGGCCAGGTCGTCCTCAGTCTCTTTGACTGCAGAGGCCTTGGAGTCGATCACTGCCGGCGTCAGCAGCTTGTCACGCAGTTGCTTCTCGAGCTTCGCGGCGATTTCCGGGTTGTCCGCCAGGAACTTGGCCGAGTTGGCCTTGCCCTGACCGATCTTGGTGCCTTCGTAAGCATACCAGGCGCCGGATTTCTCGACGAAACCGTGCAGCACACCCAGGTCGATCATCTCGCCATTGAGGTAGATGCCCTTGCCGTAAAGAATCTGGAACTCGGCCTGACGGAACGGCGAAGCGACCTTGTTCTTCACAACCTTGACGCGGGTTTCGCTGCCGACCACTTCGTCGCCTTCCTTCACCGCGCCGGCTTTTTGCGCCTGGGCGATCACGGACAAGGTCAGTGTGGTTTTACCGGAAGATTCCGGACCGTAGATTTCAACGATACGGCCTTTTGGCAGGCCGCCAATGCCGAGCGCGATGTCCAGACCCAGAGAGCCAGTGGAGATAGCCGGGATCGCCTGACGGTCCTGATCGCCCATACGCATCACGGCACCCTTGCCGAATTGACGTTCGATCTGACCCAGGGCCGCAGCCAAGGCTTTCTTCTTGTTGTCGTCCATTAAAGTCCTCACGTAATCAATAAGGCCTGACGGCCAACACCTGTATAAGTAGCCAGTATTATTCCACAGCGTTCGCGGATCGCCTACCCCTGATTTTCGATTTCTCGTGCCGCTAGTCGCAGGAGCCCCTCTAGCGCGGCCTTCACCGTTTGTCGGCGGACTTCATCGCGGTTGCCGGGGAAGTGTTGAACCTCACTGGTCACGGTCTCGCCAACACCCCAGGCCAGCCAAACAGTGCCGACCGGTTTGTTCGGCGAGCCACCGTCCGGCCCCGCTACACCGCTGACCGCCACGGCAAATCGCGCCAGGCTTTTGTCCTGGGCGCCCCGCACCATCGCCTCGACCACCTCGACACTGACCGCGCCCACCGTCTCGAACAACCCGGCCGGCACATTCAACTGCTGGGTTTTCTGCCGGTTGGAGTAGGTCACATAGCCAGCCTCGAACCACGCTGAACTGCCCGGGATCCGCGTAATGGCTTCGGCGATCCCGCCGCCGGTGCAGGACTCGGCCGTGGTGACGTGGGCGTTGAGCACTTGCAGGCGTCGGCCAAGTTCAGCAGCCAATTGGGTGATTTCTTTCACGGCATGCTCCGGATCGTGTGGAATGCCTCCACCGTACACGAGCCGATTGCGCTTTCAATACACAGACTCATTCAAAATGTTCGGGCACCAACGCTCTGACATACGCCTGACAGGCCTGCAGGGCAATCAATCCGCGGTCGCCGCTGTCGGTGATGGCGATAATTCGTTGAGCATGCGCCGGGTCAAGTCGGGCGCGTACGGTTGCAGGATCCACGCGGCCGGCGCCGGCGGTGGCGGGCACGTTGCAGCATGGGGCAACGTCGCTGGCGTCGAGAAAGACTGACAACCGTACATCAGCAGTAGCAAGACGATCGCGCAGGCGATCCTGATCACGTTGGGCATCGCTCAGTGCTCGATAGTGGGTTTGTTCACTGGCGGCAAGCCGCTGCTCCAGTGCCAGGCGCTTATCCTGCTCGGCCTGTTGCGCGGTGGCGGCGGCGGAATTCTGTTGATTGAGTACCTCGGCGTTTAACCGAGCCAGCTCCGCCAATTGCCGTCCGTAGCGCCAGTCCTGAAATTGCCAGGCGGCTGCAAAGGCACCAGCGGCCAGCAACAAAATGCCGGTCACACGCCAGGGGATTGGCATAACACCGCCCTCGCCCGCGCCCAGATCTCCAGACGATCCTGCAAACCGTTCAACCCGCCGTTGATACGCCGGGTGATGGTGTTGAACTGGTCGCGGTCGGCCAGTTCGTTCAAGCCGTTCTGCTCCCAGAACCAAGCGGCGGACTCAGCCGCCCATTGCGGTTGTTCGAGCAGTTCGGGCAAGGACAGCAGGCGCTCATCGCCAAAAAGGCCAACGCTGCATTGTCGGTAATTGCTACGGCCAGTGATTTGTATCAGCCCACGTCCGCGATACTTTTGCCCGTCGCCATCAGCCTCTGGCGTATTGCCCAGACGCAGGGCCAACGTACCGGTGTCGTACTTGCTCAGGTATTGGTTGTTGCCCAACTCTCGCACATACCGCAGTTGCCCCGACTCGTGGCCGACCTGCGCCAGAAACGCAGCCATGCGTTTGGGGGTATCGATAAGACGACGAGTCATGGCGGCGTTGAGCACAGAAACAAAAACGCCCGCTTGGGAGCGGGCGTTGGGCATGATGTCGATAAGGTTGTTTTCAGTTATTTGCATAATGCTTGATCCTCCCTGGATATGGCCCCGATTGAATCACGGCTGACGGCCAATGCCTGCCAGCCATTTATTTGCCAGAGTTTTCAGGGTACCCGCTGCCGCCTCAGGTGTTTCGTCCAATGGCAGCACCTGCCCGCCCGATGACAGCCACGCCTGATACTCAACCCAGTCGCGATTGGTCGGGTCCTGCGGGATGAATGCTGAATCCTCCATGCGCAATACGCCGCAAGGAGTCAGTTGATAGGTCATGAGTTCACTCCTAGATTTCAGCGTCGGCTGTCCATTCAATCTGCAATGCTTGACCGGGCACGCTGTTGGGGGGCGTTACCGTGCTGATCGCGAAAGTACGCTGGGTCACCCCGTGTATGAATGTCCCCGTACACGCTGTTTGTGCCGTGTAGTTCCAAACCTGATTGCTTGTATTTGCAGGGCAATACAGCACAACAGTCGGTTGCACTCGCTTGAGTACCTGCATGTGGATGGCCAGGCCATATTGCCCAGCGTTGCCTCCTGCCGACTGGCTAAACGAAAGAATGCACGTGCCGGCGCCATTGTTCGCCTGAATCGGTAGACGGTTGGCGAACGACTTCTCGAAGTAACGCTGACAGAGCATCAATTCTTCAGCAACCGGACGGTATTCGAAAGGCGTGGAAACAGGCCCCTCTTCCAACTGGATCTGCGCCAGATCAACCGTCTGTACGACGTTGAGCGGCAGGTCGAACGCCAGTCTCAGGCAATCATTGGTGCCGAGCATTTTCCCGGCAATGGTCGGCACCTGAAATGTTGCGCTGTACTTTGTCCAGGCAGTGTTCAACTGAAAGACTTCGACCGCTTTGGTCACGGGTTCCGAACCACTTGCGCCAAAAAACTGCGTAACCGCTACTTTCAGTGCGCGCGCCGCATCAGATCGCGCCCAGAACGTGACGGTGGCGGTTTTCCCGGCAAGGGTTCGCACCGATTCAATGGCCTGGGAGATTTTGTGTTCCGTTGCGCCAACGCCAGCCGTCGTCTGCTGCCAGCGCAGAAAAGAGGCCGGCTCATCAGCCACCTCGGTTTGCCCTGGGACGAAGCTCTGCCGGCTGATCGCCACAGCCGCGTTACCGTTCCAGTCACAGCGAAACCGGTCTGCCACGTAACCACCCACATTCGGTGCCTGGTTGGCCGTCCCGCGTTGCCAGATATCGAAGCCACCATTGATCAACAGATTCTTGCGGTACACCTGCACCGGGAATTGCTGCAACGGGTCGGGTTTCGCTAATTGCCGAATCGCCTGGGCCAGTTGATTGGTCTGCTCTTCATCCGGGGTCAAACCGGCGGCCGTAATCGCGCTGAGAATTTCCTCGGTGACGCTGTTGCCCCAACTGGCCGGGATCAATGAGCCAGGCTTTCCGGCGATAGGGTCTTCGTCGACAAACCTGCCGTTCTCCAGGCCTGAGCCGGGAACGCTTTTTGGGTAATCCACTTTCAGCTCCTTTCAGGTCGCATGAAACGCCAACGCCCGCATAGGCGGGCGTTGGTAAAAATGGCTGTAACACTCTGTTCAACTCGCGACATCAAGCCACAGCCAGCATTCGCATCAGCCAGTCCGGCGGTAAAGGTCGACTCGCGTCTGCGGGAAACCCCGTGCTCGACGGCCAGTCCCGCAGCTCCTGGCGATAGTCCAGAAGTTCCTGATGGTCCTCGATGCTCAGGCTCATCGGTCTGCCTGCGGCCTCCTCATCCCGATCACGATCAACCAGCCATTGGCTGGCCAACAGCTGCCCGTCGCGCCATTTGCGCGCCAGCATCGAAAGTTCGGCATCCGACAGCGGCGCAGCATCGATCAGCACTGGCAAACCATCGGCATCATGGCTGCGGATTTTGCCGGGCGCAGGGTTGCCGATCACCGCGATGAAACGCTCCTCAGTGATCGGTACTGCATCGCTCGGCATGCTTGGATTGATGCCGGACAGGTACACACAGCCTGTGGACTGACTATAAAAACGGTTCATGGTTACTCCTCAGCGTCCGAACGCGATTGCACAAAAGCCGCAAGGCAACAGTTCCGAGTACAACGTGAAACCGTTCTGATTTTTCGCACCCAGCGAAACACTGCCCGGAGCCGATCCATTCAAAGTGGATGGAAATACCGCAAGGCAAACGTTGGGAAACGCCAAGGTAAAACTCGAATATGCCCCTTGAATTCCTAAGGTCGACAGTCCGACCCACTGAATGATGAAACCACCCAGCCAGGAAGGAAAAACAATGTAGCCGTTGGTGGTCAGACTGGTAGAAAAGCCAAAGCGCAGCGTTTTCGGCGTCACGATCGTGGTGGTATCCGCGCCACTGTCGGTCTGCGCCTGAGTAGCTATCTTCGCCACCCCGGCAATGCTTTCGCTCGCCTGCACCACGCGTTTGGCGATGGCTTGAAAAACCCGTAACGGAGTCATGCGTTTAACGTTGTCGGTTCCCTGCTCCGCGTCTTGAACACTGGCCACAGGCACCACACTCTGGGTGATTTTCTGCTCGATGGCAGACTTCAATTGAGCGTTGTCCTGCTCATCCGCTGCGAGGCCAGCCGACTGAATCACATTCAGCACTTCCTCAGTGACAGCATTGCCCCACTGCGCTGGAATCAAAGACCCGATGGCCCCGGTCAACGGGTTTTCGTCGACAAACCTGCCGTTGACCAGGCCGGTGCCGGGCAAACTTTTTGGATAATCCATTTCACTTCTCCTTGTAGAAATCAGCCGTTCACGACGGCGCCGGGGACAGTCGGCCAAGTAATCTCGTCAGGAAATCCGGCCTGCTTTTCGAGGCGATTGAGCTCGACGCTGTAGCGTTTCCATTCGAGCAATTGCAGCCGTTCTTCATCGCTCGCATCACCGATGTCCTCGGCATATTGAAGCGGAGCGATACGCAGGACGGCGTCCCGCAAAAGTACGTCGCGCTTTTCCAGCTCCTGCGCTTTGGCATTCGCCATTCGAGCCTGCTCATCCAACACCCAGGCATCATCGCGCCATACATGAAACTCACCCGGCCAGGACTGTGCCGTAAGGGCTTCAGGCAACGCTCCCAGCTCGTTCCAGATCTGTTGCGCGCCCCCGTCCTTGCGATACACCACTCCTCGGCGGTCAATCACTTCACGGGGTACGCCATTGATCAACGCCCAACTACGGCCGGTTTCCGGCTCAGGCAATTCGAAGGACAGTTCAACGGCGTTGGCCGGAAGTTGAATGCCGATACCGGGTGTGACGGGAAACTCGACTGGGCCAGACAGAGCGCCCGAACCATCGAATAGATAATTGAACATGAAGTGCCTCAGATAAGTTTGATGCGGCCGGGATAGGCGATGTTGCGAGGGCGGGATTTGAAGGCGTAAAGCAAGGTGGCCGCGGTATCTCGCTGATAGGTAGTGTTCACAGGAAAAATCGGGCCACCGTTGAGCAGCCCCGAAATGAATTGCGGCTCCTCTCGGGTATCCGCTCCAAAACCGATGAGGCTATCGGACCAGTAAGCGCCCACCGCCCCACCGCCGTTAGCACCTTGGGCATAGGCGTGAGTAGACCCCGGTTGAAAGGTGCCCATCACACGTGCGGTGTCCACTCCTCGCCCCTCATCCAGAACCCTGAGAAACTCCCCTCGCCCTTCAGGCCCGCGAAACGTCAACGCACCATCACCCGTGGTCCACTTCCCCTCCGTACCTGAGCGCAAGGCCTCTGCTCCCAGCATTCCTGATTGCTGAGCGTGATCCCACAGCCAGGGCCATTCGGCGCGTTTCATGACAGAGCCATTGAGTGCACCATATCCGCCGGGGTTAAGCAGGATGGTCGTCTCGAAGAAAGGCCGACCTAGCGGAGTGTTGTCGAAGCGACCGACCGGCCACCAACTCCCAACGCCATCACTGCGCAGATGCCACCAGTCACCGCTGCCCATTAATACGAAAAACGGATAACCACTGGCGGCCAGATGGGTATGAAAGCGAATACGATCAGTACCCGACGCCTGGATGACTATGCGACTGCCACTGTTGTCCACTCGCCTGACGATCACATCACGTACACCAAGTGCGGCATTGGCCGACGGCAGCTGCAGAGTCACCGCGCCCGGACTGCCATCGATCAATACGAGGCCGAGTTCTGCCTCGGCCAGTGTTTTCGAGGCCGCCAACCGGGTAATCACCGAACGCATCGGACTGGCGGTGCCGACAATCGATTGAATGGCTTTAAGCAGTTGGCCGGTGTCCGCTTCGGCAGCGACCAGCCCGGCACCGTTAATCACACTCAGAATCTCCTGAGTGACACTGTTGCCCCACACCGCCGGAATCAACGATCCCGGCGTACCCTCCACCGGGTTTTCATCGACGAAGCGGCCATCGACCAAGCCGACGCTGGGGACACTTTTTGGATAATCCATGGGTGTTCGTTCCTCTGAAATGACAAATGACGACGTCGGCAAAACTTTTTAAGCGTGTCCGTCCACGGTCGGTTTTCTGAAAATAAAAAGCCCACGCGGACGTGGGCTTGGGTGACGCAGAACGAAGGCTTTCTGGCTTAGCCGGAAACACCGCTGACCAGCTCACGAATCGCGACCAATGCTTCAGCAGCTGCGCTGTGCGCCTGCTCCAGATTGCCTTTGGCGGACTGCGCACGAATCTGCGCCTTGGCTTTCAGACGCAGGGTGCGCAGGGTCAACAGGTGATTGGTCAGTTCATCGGCCTTGGCGAGAATCTGCTCGGCAGCCTGTTTGGCCGTACGCCCTTTGACCACCCAGGCAGCGACCGACAGCGGCACTTCCTTTTTCGGGTAACCGGCGTCCTGATAAGCCTGAGCATCGGCGGCGGCCTGGGCGTATTCCATGGCTTTGAGCGGGTCGCCGGCCAGCACCGTGCGGACGCTGTCAGCGGCGGCATCGATTCTGGCGCAAAGGCGTTCGGCTTCTTGCAGCTCCAGCTCGGCGACCCTGCCCGCATTGAGCTGCCATGCTTCACCGTCCCAGTCATGGGCCGGTGAAGGCTGTGCAGCACGCAAGCCGTCTTCGAACTGATGCAATTCTTGAATGATGATCATCGGATCAACTCCCAGGAAAGATTGATATTCACCGCCGCTGAAAAGTTGATCGCAATACCGTTTGCGTAGTCGGTCGGGAGAATATTTTTGATGCCCATGCTGAACAGCAACTCATCACTCGTCCCGTTATCGGCACCAAAGGCGTGTTCGGCTTGATAGGTCTGCCAAAGGGAACGCAACATGCTGTGGTCGAAGCTGGCGGTCAATGTCGAAACGGTTGTGTCATTCACCTCGTTGTTGGTAATAACCCGCACCGTCTCCCCCGCACTGGCCCAGCCGTCCCAATTGCTCGACGTGGCAACCTTCGGGTTGAGAAAACAGTAGTTGGCGCCCAGCCATCCGGGTGTCGCAAAATTCACAGCAGTGACTTGTGTCGGATGCGGCGTCGCATTGCCCACCACCAGACGCGCGGCACGGGCATGCGGGTCCAGTGGCAGGTACACCACGCCATTGCCGCTGATTGTTTGCGTCCACGACAAGCGGCTACGGTTATACATCGCCCGGACAATCGGTACCGAGCCGGGGCCGGCTGTCACCACCCAAGCCAGACAGAGATCCAGCGGCGTCGACTGAAAACCACCGCCCGCCGCACCATTGATCGTGCCCTTCAATCCCTCGGGCGTGGCGTCATAGATAATGCCGCGCTGTGTGTAGAAGGTCAGCACACCCGCGACCACTTGCGCACGCAGAAAGTAACCGGAGTTGGGCAACAGTTCGGCACTGCTCCAGGCTATCGTCGTAAAGGTGCGCGGACGCCCCAACTGACCGGCCAACACTTCCTGGCCTAGGCTGACCAACACACCGGGCAGAATCGATAAGCGCCCGCCACTTGTTGCAACCGCCGACGGCGTGATCGGCATTCGCCCATCTGCCGTAGCCACGGTAGCGGTTGGCAATGAGCCAATCGGCAACGCCAGATCCTGGTTCCAGCCCTTGGCCGAAACGCTCTGAATCGCCTGCAACAACTGATCGTATTTCTTCTCGTCCGGGGTCAGCCCACCGGCATTGATCACGTTGAGAATTTCCTGGGTAACCCCATTGCCCCAATCCGCCGGAATCAACGATCCCGGGGTTCCGGTCATCGGGTTTTCATCAACGAACTTCCCATTCACCAATCCGGCGCTGGGCACACTGTTTGGATAATCCACGCCGGGACCTCCCGTTATTCTGGGTGATTGTTCAAGAAGCTGTTTTTGTAGGCTTCAAGTCAGAAAAGGCATCAAACCGGCAACACTGGCCAGTCCACGCTTTGCGGATAATCTGGCTGCCTGTCGATCTTGTTCAGCGCCAGTTTGTAGGTAGCAAATGCCTTGAACCGCTGCATGTCATCGGCATCCAGCAACCCTGCAATGTAGGCGTCTGCCATACCGACGGTTTGCTGATCAGCTTCGGCCAACAACTCGTCACGCCGCGCCAGCGCCAATGCTCGCTGTTCGCTTTCAACCAGCTGCGATGCGTTCGGCAATGCATGTTTGGTGACCTTGCCGTCGGTCCACTTCCAGATGCCGTCGCGCTCCTCGATCGTGCGCAGGAACAGCTCATCGGAGATCTCTACGGCAGTGGCAGGCACCTGCGTGTGAATCGTCGAGTCATAGCGCCCAAGCAGTTCGCCCTGGGCATCAAAATCAATGTATTTCATTTCATTCACCGTTGATTTCAGAAGCCGATGGCGAACCAGTTCCAGCCGCCAGGGTCAGCATTGGAGAAGCGCTGAAACTGGCTTTGCGAGAGTCGGTAAAGGGAAAAGCGCAGGTCGGAGAATCCCGGTGAAAGATCGCCGCCCGAGAGAAAGAGCACGCTTTTGGGAAAGGCGATCGGATAGGTAATGGTTTCGCTGAGTGCGCCGCCCGTGGCCAGTCCCCATTGCAGGATCAGGCCACTGGGCAAACGCTGATAGCCGCCTGCAGTGTTCAAGGAAGCGGTAAACGCTGGCGAGTACTTGAGCGCACCGTCACCGGAGTCCAGCCCCCATCCTCCGCCGAGTAGAAGCCGGCGAAAAGTAACGTAGCTGCCACCGACAAATGACAATGTGTTATCCGGTGCAACAGCGCTGGCGGTGCCCAGACTCTCGCCACTCCTGACTTTCACGTTCAAACCACCGGAACCTGCCACCAGAGACACCAAGCCTCCCGCAGGCACAGTTGACCATTCCGGCAGTGTCACCGTGCCTGGGCTGGTGAAGATCGAGAGTTTGCCGACGTCAGCGACCGTCAACGAAACATCACCCACGTAATTGGTCTGCCCCGCCAGACTGCCGAGTGCGCGCTGCACAAACTCGGTCGTCGCGACTTTCTGACTGACATCGAATTGTGGCGGCGTTTCAAACAGCTTTTTGCCACGGATGGCCTCGAGCAGCTGGGTGTTCAAGCCTTCGGTCGGTTCGATCCCCGCCGCTTTGATAACCGCCAACACCTCTTCGGTAAGGGCGTTGCCCCACTCCGCAGGAATCAGCGATCCGGGGGTTCCGGTGACGGGATTTTCATCGACAAAACGACTGTTGACCAAACCGACACCGGGCATGCTTTTCGGATAATCCATCCGGCTTACTCCCTAGTCATAATTGATGTGCACCTTGGTGTGCGCCGGCGCGCTGCGGTGGATCAGGCACTCCAGCGCCGAGCCCGGGTTGACGCCAAAGCGCTCGCCCCAATAGCTCGCGCCGTAACGCCGACCGAGCAGGAGGCGGCCGCCGGTGTTGAGCGTCCACATGAACTGCGCTTCCCACGTGCCCCAATGCGCCGAGCCGAAACGCGAGCGGCCCATGCGCGGGGCTTCGAGTTCGGTGATGGTCGCGTTGGGATAGCCCTGGCTTTTGGCGATGTCGAGGTAGTAGCCGACGGCCTGGCTGCCGACCGCGAGCAAACGTCGGCGTACGGCGAGGCGGCGGTCGTCGAACAGCGGTGTGGCGCCAAGGCACGGGTCAGGCAGTTCCATCACCCGCTCCCAGTCCGGCACCAGTTCGCTGACGCCGGCCGGGTCCATCTCGTTGAGCAGGTCGGCGGCGCGCGCATCGAGGCGCGCCAGTTCGACCGCGACGCCTTGCAGCACTTCTTCAAGTTCCGGGACTCGCTCCGGATCCCAGGCTGGGCCACTGGGCAGTAGCGCACGCAGTTGCGCCTGGTATTGCGCGGCGGTTCTGATCACCCCCATACACAACCTCCGAACGTCAGCAGTTCGCTGTCGTCGGCGGCGACGTTAGCGGTCGGCGCATTGAGCACGTGATCGGTTTCACCCGCGGCGCTGCTGATCGCTTCACGGATATGGCTGATCAGCAGGTCCTGGCCGAGGTCGGCTTCGCGGTTGTGCAAGTCGCGCAACTGGGTTTCGACGGCCGCGCGTACGGCACTGGTGTCCGGTGTCAGCTTGAGTTTGTAAGTCACCGGCACCTGCACCGGCGGCAGCACATGCACCTCGGCAGTGACCGGACGTAATGGCTCGATGTGCGCCTGCACTTCAGCCAGTTGCTCGGCGTTTGGCACCGGTTGTGGATCATCGTCGCGCATGATGTAGAGGCTGACCGTGCCCGGCCCGAGTAAACCGCCTCGGCACCACGCGCGGGTCACGCCCGGCACTTCCAGCGCCCAGGTCTCGTAATCGCTGGCCGAACCACCATGGGGAATGACGCGATAGGAACGGATCACTCGCGAACGCAGCGACTCCAGACTCTCCAGAGCGACGCCGCCACTCAGACCCGGTTCGACAACGACGAAGCTGTTGCCGACAACCCCGGCAATCGGTTGCACCGGAGAGAGCGCCAGACCGGCATCGGCATTACCGAGGCTGCCGGCGTCAAGCGCGGCGATGGTGGTGCTGTTGCTGCCGTTGACCGTGGTACGTGCGGCGGTAACTTTATAGGTACGACCATCGTTGGTTTGCAGCAACGTATCGACGTCGAGCACCGCGCCGGCGGTGGCGGTAAAACTCACCGTGCCGGTGGCCACTTGCGCGGGTTTGCGCGGCTGGTTCAGACGCAGTGCAGCAATGCGCTCCAGGGTCGACTCGTCGGCCTTGTCCGGCAGAATCTGCTCGGCAATCCAGTCGAGGTACCCGTACAAGCCATACGCGGCGCCGCTGAGCGTTCGCGCCAGCACTTGCGCATCGGACTGGCGCAGCGAATCGCCGGCCAGGTCGCTTTGGGTGCGCTTGATCAGCACCGGCAGCGAAGGGGTTTCAAACGGCATAGATCACCTGCCAACTGTTATCGGGGTTGATGTCCAGGCGTTCGCCGTCGGCCAGGGTCAGGACCGTGCGCAGGTTCAGGCGCTGGGCGTCGAGGCGTTCGCTGATGATGTCGATGGCGCTGCAGTGGCCGTCATCGACTAGCCATTGCAGGGCTTCGCGGGCATAGAATTCGGCGTCCATCTGGGTCTGTCGCGTCAGCTTGACCCGGCGCAACAGCCACAGCCGCGAGCCGATACGGTCGTCAGCGACGGTCGGAAAGCTGTCGCCCCACCAGCCGAAACGTTCGTCGTCGTCGAGGGCGTCGTCATCGGCAGCGCGGCGCCAGGTGAACAGGCTGATAAGCACGGCGCGGGTCAGTGCAGCGTGGAGATTAGGGCTGATCAACATCATTTGCCTCCTGCCGGCGCGCCGGTCTGGCCGCTGCCGGCTTGCACGCCGACGTGCACGTGGTTGATCTGGCTGATGCCGCCGGCCAGTTGATCACCGGTGGAAACAATCTTGCCGGTCTGGTTGATGACGGGCGTATCGAAGTTCACCGCCGAACTGGCGCGGATGTTCAGTGTGGTGGTTTCGATATCGATGATCCGCCCGCGCTTGAAGTGAATCCTGTCGCCCTCGTCGGTGTAGATCGCCACTTCACCGGCAGCCAGCGACTGCAGGCGATAGCGGCGGTCAGCGATGACCAGGGCGATAGCATGGGAACGGTCACCGCCGATAAACGTGACCACGCCTTCGGCACCGGCCAGCGGATGGCTGGTGAAACCGTAGGGTTCGAAGTGTTCGAGGTCGTCGTTCACCTCGCCGGCGGTGAGGCGCATTTGCAGCGATTGCAGCTTGGATGCCGAATTGGCGAGCACGACGGTGCCGCGCGCCAGCAAGCGTGTCAGTAGGCTCATGGGGTGTCCTCAAAAGGTAGGCATCACGCGATCCACTGTGGGAGCGAGCCTGCTCGCGAATGCGCTGGGTCAGGCAATGTGATGTTGAAGCTGCCAGCGCTTTCGCGAGCAGGCTCGCTCCCACAGGGTTCGGAGTCAGGCTCAGGTTTTTTTCGGGGGTGTCGGATTGGCATCGAAGGTATGCGGCGGCGCCACTTGCAGCGTGGTCACCGACCCCTGCGCCGACAGCGAATACGTGACTTTGGAAATCAGCATGTCGCCATCAAACCCGAGCACCGGATCTTTCACTCGCACCAGCGTGTTGTGTCGCCACAAATCACCGTTGGCCTGACGCCAGCCCTGCACCTGATAGGTAGTGCTCTGCGCACGGCCCATGCGGGTGGCGCTTTCCCATTGCGCACGCTGCTGCGCCAATTCAAAGGTCAGCTGCGTGCCTTCATTGATCACCGTGGTGCGCCGACGTTTGAAGGTCAGGTCGGCAGCAATCGATTCCACTTCGCTGACCGCCGCCCCGCTCTTCTTGTCCGAGCCTTTTTGCTGGCCGATGACCCGGTATTCGGAGAACACCTGGCTGTAATCCATCGGCGCGCTGGCCGAGAGAATATTCTTCCCCAGCTCCAGCACATCGCTCGCCCGGCCACCGCTGCCGGGCTTGGCCAACACCAAACGGCCCTGCTCGTCATCGGTGGAAAACACCCGTAGCAGCGAGAGCAAACGATCGATCGACTGAAACACCGTTTCACCCGGCACGATGGTGTGTTTGGTCAGTCGTGCGGTCTCGGGGATTTCGTTGACCACCGATTGCGCATACTCCATCGCCAGCGCCTCGACAATACGCAGCAACGGTTGCTCCTGCCATTGACCCGGGCGATTGGTGGCCGCGCAATCGACCAGATCCTGGGTCTTCGAACTGCCTTCGATGGTCAGGCTGATCTGCCGCCCGTCATAACGAATCGGCGCTTTGAACACGTAACCGGTGAGCACCAGATCATTGCCGATCTTGACCTCGCAGGGGTCACCGGGCTTGATCGGTTTATCCACCGTTTGCCCTGGCCATTGCCAGGTGATGTCGAGTTTGAAAGTCCGGAACTGGCGCTCGAGATCAGCGCTGATTTCCACGCTTTTCCAGCCGCCATACTCCAGGTTGTTGACCGTCAGCGTGACGCGGTTATCCATCTCGCTCATGGTTTACTCCCCGGGGACTTTCACTTGGTTGGGTGAGAACCCGGGGTGATTCGTCGGGTTGCGCTGCTGGATTTCAAGGGCCCGCGTAGCATCGCCCAGGTACTTGTAGGCGATCACCAGCGACGGCGCGCTTTCCTGAATGGTTTTAGTGACAACCCGGATACCCGAGGACGCAACGGCCTTGAGGTGCGTGACCAACGCATCCAGCAAATCGCTGGCTACCTGGTGATGTGCAGCGCCGTATTTGTTCTTCGCCAGATCAACCGAGCTCACCAGATTCTTCAGCACCGCTAGCGTATCGTCCGTGGACGGCACGTCCTGATGAGTGATCGGCTGGTGGGCCTGACTGCTGACGGAAGGCGTCGACGGCAACTTCATCGGTTTGCTTGCAACCGGCATCGAAGCGATCCACTGCGCCGCTTTCACGATCAGGGTGTCCTGCACCAGATCAGCCATGGCTTGCGCCGCCGCATTGGTGTCCTTGCCAGTGGTGAGCTTCGGCGCATCAGCTTTGCGGATCGCTTCGAGTTGTTGCGACACGTCGGCAATCACGCCACGGTAGCCTTCCTTCGCAAACGTCTTCAGCTCCTTGATATCGCCGAGCAAGCCGTTGAACTCCGCCGCCAGTTCCTTGGGCAACTCCTTGACCGCTTTGACGAAGTCGGTGATGTCTTTGTAGTACTTGATCAGCGGCTGGAGCTGCTCTTTGATGATCTCGTAGACGCCGGCGAGACTGTTACGCAAATTGGCAATGCCGATCCGCGCCGCTTTGATCATCGTCATCGCCTGCTCGAACCGCGCCAGTGCCGATGCCTGAAAAGTCCCGGCCTTGAGCAGTATTGCCTGCTGGGTACTGACGGTCGCGGTCGGAAACTGCAACGGTTTATCGGGATAGAATTTCAGGGTAAAGGTCACCAACCCGCCGTCCTGACGGGTGTGGGTCATGTCGCATTCGCCGACCTTGACTTGCAGGCGCCCGAGCCACGGATGCACCAGCTCGCCACTGCCCGCTTCCAACGCCTTGAGCAGCTTGTCGCGCTGCTCCAGGCAATCGGCGCCGACGATGAAAGCGGTGACATCGTGAATCCTCGCCTGCTGGCCGAGGTCTTCGAAATACGGCAGGTCACGCTGCGGATATTCGTGCAGCTGACCTTTGCGGCCGACCGGGGTTTTCGCCGAATCGATCCAGAAGCCGACACCGCGAAAGGATGCCGGCAATAAACGGTCACGCCAGTTCATTGGAACCTCCCACGGACAACGAGCGATAGCCGATGCGCGAAGACAGCGCCAGGCCCGGTTGATTGGTTTGCGGTTGATCGGTGCGCAGCCCCGCAGGGGCGTTTTCGAAGCGCACGGTCAGGCCGCCTTCGAGTTGCGTGCGGTTGTTGGCAGCGCTTTGCTGGATCAGGGCGCTGGACGTCTGCGTCAGCGAACTGGAGGATTGCGTCAGTGAGCTCGAGGATTGCGTCAGTGTCCCCGCCGACAACAGGGTTTTGGACGTAACGTCCGTGCTGGAGCCAAGGAATTGCGGCGCCCATTCACCTTTGCCTTCGGCATTGGTTTTTTCCTGTGAGCGGGTGAGCACGTCGACCTTGGCCGATGCTTCGGCCGCGAGTTTCCCCAGGCCTCCGTTGAAAAAATCCCTGATCGGCGCCAGCACTTCGTAAAACGTGTCGCTCCACTTTTTAATCCAGGCGGTCAAAGGGTCCCAGGCCTGAATGAACATCTCCAGAGGCGACCAGCCCAATTGCTCGCGGATAACGGCATACAGCGCAAGGATCGGCAGTTTGATGTAATCCACAAGGTCGCGAAAAAAAGCCGCTACCGGCACCGACACCGCCCTGAGCAAATCCCATATCGATGCAAACAGACCAACCAGCGGCTGCCAGTTCTTCAGAATCAGCGCCTGCGGTGAATACGCAAACAACGTCGCATAGAAGTCGATGACCGGCGCCGCCAGCGCTTTGAGTACGTCCCACAGCGCCGCGAAGAAGCCACTGACCGGCCCCCAGTTGTTGATCAGCATCCCCATCGGAGTGAAGCCGAACAGCGTCCGGAAAAAGCCAGCCATCGGGATCACCACCGGAGCAATCTGTTGCCACAGCCGGGCAAAAAACGCTGAGATCGGCTTCCAGTTGGCGACGATCAAACCTGCCGCCAATGCAACCCCGGCGGCAAAAAGGCCGATAGGCGAAGCGAGCAGCGTGAGCACAGCACTGAAACCCGCAGCCGCCGTCGTCACGACGGTGAACGCTACCGCTGCTGCCGCCAGCCCTTCGACCAGTTGCGGATGATCGGCGACAAATTCGCCGACCGAGGTCATGACCGGCACCAGCGCCGTCACCAAGCCATTGACTGCCGGCAACAACGCCTGACCGATCTTCAACGAAATGTCATCGAGCGAAACGTTGAACTTCGCAAGATTGGTGGACGTTTCGCCCTTCACCACGGCGGGCACCTGCGCCGTTGCAGGTGCCCCCAGTGGCGCGGGAATCAGGGCGTCCTTGCCCAGCGTCGGGGTTTTAAGATTTTTGCTTTTGCTCGCCAGTTCGTCCTCGGCCTTGATCGCCTTTTTCAAGCCCTCCTGAAACGGCTTGAGCAAGCCACCGCCCGAGATAAACCCAGACAGATCAAGCGGCTTGATCCCAGTGCTTTCCAGGCTTTTCTTGAACGCCGCGACTTTGCCCCGGACGCCCTTCATCTCGGTCTCCATTTTCTGCAGACCTTGCATGACCACGAGCATGTTGACCGTGGTCTGAACGTTTTGCTGGATCGCGTTTATCTGTGTAATAGCCATCACTGCACCTGCTGCATCGCATTGATCCGTTGCGCGTGCTCCAGCGATTCGCGGAGCACATCCAGTGGCCTGGCCATCATCTGTTCGGGGTCAACCTTCCAGAACCAGGCCAGGTCATAGGCGACTGCGATCAGGTCGGTGATGGCTCCGACGCCGCACTCATGAAAAAACTCGCAACGGCCCAGCTCAGCGCGTTGAGGTCAGCCAGATCCAGCTGGTTGACCGACGACGGCGGAATGCCGGCGCACACGGCGATGTATTTGGCC
>NZ_JBIUVX010000038.1:1903-46412 GCF_044743175.1 Pseudomonas sp. NPDC087690 | reverse complement strand
GGTATCTGACGCCGGATCCCATCAAGTTGGCCGGTGGGTTGAATCAGTACCAGTACGTGCCGAATCCGACGGGGTGGGTGGATCCGTTGGGGTTGGCTTGTAATCCATGTCCGGGAGCAATACAAGCTGATGGGCCCTATAGTGAGATAGTGCCGGGGGGTGGACTGAGGGCAAATGATTCTCGGGGCGGGCATGTTTACAAAAAACATGTTGAACGCTCTGAGGCGCAGTTAAGAGATAGGTTAAAAGCAGAGCCAAACATACCCATTGCCTCCACATTTCTCACTAGGACCGAAGCCGAATCCGCCATATCACGCGTGATCAAAAACAATCAGAACAAGATAGATAGCTTTCTCAAAGGTAAAGGAAAAAAGTTTGTTATCAATGAACCTACAACTGCCCCGGCAGGCGTAGGTGTTATTCGGCAGAGCGGAAAATTGGAACCGCTATTCAGCATTAGATTGATAATCCAGCGTGAAGAAAAAACACCACTCGGCTATTTTATTTTGACAGGATTCGTAAATGACAAATGATGACCTCCCTGAGCTTTTCCAATTCCTCGGCGCATATTTTCATGAAGATTGGATGTGTGAGTCCGCACTGGCAGACGATATTATCAAGTCGTTCATAGCAGATTCCGAGAAGGCGACACTACTCAATGTAGTAAAAGAAATTGAAGCATTATTGGCATTAAACCTTACGGAAAATGACTTACGAAACTTTCTACTGAAAGAAATAGGGTGTTGTTATTGCTACTGGCACGAATGGCCAAATGGGAACGAATGGCTGGAGCACGTTAAGTTTTTACTGGAAAAACAGGAGTAACCGGTTGATCGTTAGCTTCTGTAGGTCCATTCCGACTAAACAACTTTCGAATCACCACTAATTTCTCAAGGGCCTGAAAAACACAGGCCCAGTAGTGGTCGGTTCAGGTCATCAACAGACGTGACCTGAAAGGCATCTGTTCACTGCTCATCCTCATCCTCTTCATACTCCATATCCGCCTCATCCGAATCATTCAACGGCACCGTCGCATCATCCATCAACGACCCCGGATCCTCATTCCCCGGATCATTGATAAACGGCAGCCCACTCGGGCCTTTTTCTTCCTTGCCTTCGGTTTCGGGAGTCATGGCATACCTCATCATTTCGGGGGAGTGTATGAAGTTCGAAAAGTCCTACGGCCAATCGTTCCTGAGTCTGACCGGCAAAAACGAAAAACCCGGCACGAGGCCGGGTTTCTGCTGAACCGCTTATCAATGATGGCGGTTCTTGTGTTTGTTCTTGTGCTTGTGGCCGCCCGAATGAGATCCGCCATCGTCACCCAGGTTATTGCCGACCGCACCACCCGCCGCGCCGCCCAATCCTGCACCGACCGCCGAACCGGTTGATCCGCCCAAGCTATTGCCGACCACTGAGCCACCTGCGGCGCCGAGGCCACCGCCAATGGCGGCTTCGGTGCGATTATGTTTATTCGCCCCGACCGCACTGCCAGCCGCGCCACCCACCCCGGCACCGACCGCCGCGCCGGTGCTACCGCCCAACTGTCCGCCGACCACGTTGCCCAGCACGCCGCCGAGTCCACCTCCGACGGCTGCCGAGCCATCTCCGGCAGCCATTGCGCCTTGCGCCACCAGCAATCCGAAAAACAGTGCAGATAATGACAATCGCATATGAACCTCACAGTTCCCGAATCGGGACAGTCCGCCCAAACAAGGGCCTATGTGAGATTGGAGGCACCTTTGGGAAAAACGTTCAGCAACGAAAAAGCCCGGCATCGAGCCGGGCTGTTTCTGCGAGACGATCAGTCTCAGTGACGCTTGTGGCCTTTGGACAGGTTGCTGCCGACTGCGCCGCCGGCTGCACCGCCGAGGCCAGCACCAATGGTCGCGCCGGTCTTGCCGCCGAGGCTGTTGCCAATCACCGAACCGCCCGCCGCACCGACACCACCGCCGATGGCCGCTTTGGTACGGCTTCCCTTGCGCGCCGCCAGTGCGCTGCCCGCCGCGCCCGCGACGCCGGCACCCACTGCGGCACCGGTGCTGCCGCCCATTTTCTGACCGAGCACATTACCCAACGCGCCACCCAGGCCACCGCCCAGCGCAGCCGTGCCATCGCCGGCAGCCAATGCACCTTGAGCAACCAGAAGCCCTAGAACCAGAGCAGGCAGAGTTAAACGCATGACAAAAACCTCAAAAAATGGGATGACAAAATGGGCCGGGATTTAATGCGCTCGGCGCACAAAAGTCCAGACGCAAGCACAGGCTCGCGCGCACTCGGCGCCGATTGGACAGCGATTCTGCGAAAGGTTTTATGACAGGCAAAAAAAAGCCCGCTGGGGAGACGGGCTGGAGACTTGCTTTCTAACGGATGGCTTCACCCTACTTTGCCCGACGTGAAAAGTTTGTGAAAAAAACCCAGCAACAACTCGATCACCTGTAGGACGCTTCCCAATCCATTCGTCAGACACAAAAAACCCCGCTCAAAGACGGGGTTGTTCGCAAAATGCTTACTTTCTGGCTCTCACGGTAACCTTGGGCAGAAATTTCGCTTTCGGTCCCTTCGGTGGCGTCGATTTGATCTTGCCGGTCAGCACTGGATCCTCGCCAAAGCCTGCCTGGTATTCGGTCTGGCCGCACCGCACGCAATTGTTGAAGGAAAATTCAGCGCCATCGTCTTCGATATACGGATCAGTCATACCTTCGCCTCTTCGCCACAGGTCGACACCGGCAAAACCTTTCTGCCTGAAAAATATCGACCTCCCAGGCTTTTGAGACTAGTCGGTCATTCCTGGACTTGTTATTCAGATCCGCTGATGCCCGACGAATGGCCTAGGAAAATTAAACACGGACATGGGCCATTGATCCCACAGGGCTAAAGAATTCCACCGACAGGCCGTTGCCCTTTTTCACACAAATGAATCTCAAGGAGAGAACATGCAAATCAACGGATTTTCAAACCTGCCCGTCGTAAAGCTCACGGACGAACAAATCGCAGCCGGCAAAGCCGGGGCGGAAAAACTCAAGGACAAGATTGCTTCCGGTGAAATAACCATCAAACAACCAGGTCCGGATACGCCGGTTCTACAGCCTGGCGTCATTTACCATCCGAGCCAGCCGGTGCAGCCGGTGCAGCCGGGTCAACCCTCCGACACGCCTGCGCTTGTCGCTATCGACACACCGCTGACCTATGACAATAAAGGGCTGGTGATCCTCAAGCCGCAGGGCTGAGCGCCAACCAAAACAGCCCATTCGATTCTGAATGGGCTCACAGGCCTGATAGCAAATTAGCGCAACTTCACCGCCGTGCCGGTCGCAAATACCACAACCATTCCGCCTTTGCCGCCAGGCATGCTGATCTCGAAATCCACCCCGACCACCGCATCTGCCTGCAGAGCCTGGGCTCGCTCGCGGAGTTCTTCCGTCGCCTGAACGCGAGCTTCCTTTAAAGCCCGCTCCAGGGTCTGCGAACGGCCACCGAAAAAGTCGCGCATACCGGCGAACATATCGCGAATCACATTGACGCCCTGCACCGATTCCGCGCTGACGATGTCCAGGTACGCAGTGATCTGACGGCCTTCAATCGCGTGAGTGGTGGAAATGATCATGGCATGTCGTCCCTTTACTGAAAAATAAGCCCGCGATTGTAATCGGTCACAGCAGACATCACTGCGCAGCCAATAAAATCCAGACGCCAGAAACCACAAAACCCCTGACTTCTTTCGAAATCAGGGGTTTTGTGTACTGAATGTGGCGGTGAAGGAGAGATTCGAACTCTCGATACAGTTTCCTGTATACACACTTTCCAGGCGTGCTCCTTAAGCCACTCGGACACTTCACCGCATCTCTTCAAACATGTTCTGTCTGTCGAGGCGCGCTAATGTAGTCGAAAGCTTTTCCGATGGCAAACTTTTTTTCAGAATTTTCATGCGGTTAAGCGAAAAAGTGGTTTTGGCCGCGGACGGGCCATGGCAAACCGGCCAATCTTTGGTAATGGCGCCTCTTCTATATAGAAGGAGAATGGCGTGCTGCGCCGGGCGGGGCTGAAAACGGTGACTGGCGGGTCAGTCACGGCGCTTTACCTGGCTGGCGTCGGTGGGTAACGTCTGCCCATCTTTCTTACAAGGAATAGCGTCATGAGTGAGTTGATTTCCTACCACCTCGAAGACGGTATCGCGACCCTGACCCTGAGCAATGGCAAGGTCAATGCCATTTCCCCGGACGTGATTGCGGCGTTTAACGCGGCGCTGGATCAGGCGGTGACTGATCGTGCCATCGTGATCATTACCGGTCAGCCGGGAATTCTGTCCGGCGGCTATGACCTGAAAGTGATGACCGCCGGCCCTAAAGAAGCGGTGGCGCTGGTGACTGCCGGTTCGACTCTGGCGCGTCGCCTGCTCTCTCACCCGTTCCCGGTAATTGTCGCTTGCCCGGGCCATGCCGTGGCCAAAGGCGCTTTCATCCTGCTGTCCGCCGATTACCGCATCGGCGTCGATGGCCCGTTCAGCATCGGTCTGAACGAAGTGCAGATCGGCATGACCATGCACCACGCCGGTATTGAGCTGGCCCGTGATCGTCTGCGTCGTTCGGCGTTTCACCGCTCGGTGATCAACGGCGAGATGTTCGATCCGCAAAGCGCCGTGGATGCCGGCTTCCTTGACAAGGTGGTTTCCGCCGAGGAGTTGCAAGGCGCCGCTCTGGCTGCCGCACGTCAGCTGAAGAAGATCAACATGCTCGCGCACAAGAACACCAAGCTGAAGGTGCGCAAAGCGCTGCTGGAAACCCTGGACAATGCGATCGTTCAGGATCAGGAGCATCTGGGTTAATCCCCAAAACTCTGCGGCGAAGAACAGCCCGACCATCGTGTCGGGCTTTTTCTTGCACGCTCGATTGAAAATCGCTGTAGCGGCTCTAGGACGGCACTGACGAGCCGCTTGGAAACATGCGCTTAAACATCGCCTATCTCCGCACTCTATAGCGGCAATTGCCGAAAACAGTGCACATCCGTACACTGCGCCACCTTTTGTCCCGGTGGGGCCTGAAAATGCTGTTCGTGTTTCGTATGTTATTGATGGGCCTGCACTTTATTCTGGCAGGCGTACTCGGGGTGATCCTCGGGATCTGCCGCCCGTTCAATCCGGACAACAGCCGTTTGTGCGCCCGCCTCTACGCATTGCCAGCCATGTGCATTTTGCGCCTGCGGGTGAAAACGGATGTCAGCGGCCTGATGAACAAGCCTGACAGCTGCGTGATCATCGCCAACCATCAGTCCAACTACGATCTGTTCGTGTTCGGCAACGTCGTGCCCCGTCGTACTGTGTGTATCGGCAAGAAGAGCCTGAAGTGGGTGCCTCTGTTCGGCCAACTGTTCTGGCTGGCGGGCAATGTGTTGATCGACCGGGGTAATGCGCAAAAGGCACGGCAGTCCATGCTCACGACAACCAACACTCTGCAGAACGAAGACACCTCGATCTGGGTGTTCCCCGAAGGCACACGCAATCTCGGCGAAGAGCTGTTGCCGTTCAAGAAAGGCGCGTTCCAGATGGCGATTGCCGCTGGCGTGCCGATCGTTCCGGTATGTGTCAGCAGCTACATCAAACATATGCACTTGAATCGCTGGCGCAGTGGGAAAATCCTCATACGCTCGCTGCCGGCCATTCCTACCGCCGGATTGACGATGGACGACATGCCCATGCTCATCGATCAGTGCCGCGAGCAGATGCGCGAGTGCATCGAATCGATGGATCGGCAGTTGCAAGCTGCCTGAAAATGAAACCCGCCCTGTGCGGGTTTTCTTTTGCCCGCTGAACTGTGCAGATTTCACTGACTCTCAAGCAGCGACACGGCTAAGCTGAAGCCTTGCATTCCCTGCCATCTGCCAAGAAGAAGTGAATCACCACCATGGGTCGAGTTGTTGCTGCTGCGGTGTACAGCGAAGGTAAGAAAGTCACCAATATTTCCCTTGATGAAGGCGCGGCCTGGGCCGCAAAAACCGGCCACTTTGTCTGGATCGGCCTGGAAGAGCCCGACGCGCGCGAGCTGTCCAACCTGCAACGTCAGTTCAACTTGCACGAACTGGCCATCGAGGATGCGCTGGAAAAACACAGTCGGCCAAAGCTGGAAACCTTTGGCGACGCTTTGTTTATCGTCACCTACTCGCCCATCCGTGAAAACGGCGTCCTGCAGTTCATTGAAACGCACATCTTCGCTGGCAAGGGCTACATCATTACGGCGCGCAATGGCCACTCGGCGTCCTACGCCCATGTCCGCCAACGGTGTGAGGCGCGTCCGCTGTTGCTGGAGCATGGGGAAGATTTCGTACTGTATGCGCTGCTGGATTTCGTTATCGAGAATTATCAGCCGGTCGGTGAAGCGATCCATGCCGAGATTGATGAGCTGGAGCGTAACGTGCTGTGTAGCGCATTAAACGAGCGTGACATTCAGAAGCTGCACGGTTTGCGCCGCGACGTTGTGCGCCTGCGCCGGTACGCGGCACCGATGGTGGAGATTGGCGAGGAATTGCAGAAGCTGAGCTTCCCGTTTATCGACAAGAACATGCGCCCGTACTTTCGCGACGTGCAGATCCACGTGACACGGCAGATGGAAGACCTGAGCACCTTGGCCGACATTGCCAGCCAGACCATCGAAATTGGTGTGCTGCTTGAGGCGTCACGCCAGAGCGTGGTGCAGCGCAAGTTCGCTGCCTGGGCGGCGATTCTGGCGTTTCCGACGGCGGTGGCGGGGATTTACGGGATGAACTTCCAGAACATGCCGGAGCTGAGTTGGCATTACGGCTATTTCGGTGTGCTGGGGTTTATTACGGTGGGGTGTGTGAGTTTGTGGGCGAGTTTCAAGAAGTCGGGGTGGTTGTAGAAAAGCAAAAAGATCGCAGCCTTCGGCAGCTCCTACAGGGTTTCGGTGTAGGAGCTGCCGAAGGCTGCGATCTTTTGATCTGCTATTAAGCGACCTCAGGCTTATGCGCCACAAAGCGCATCATCCACTCTGCAACCGTGGCGCCGTGATGCTCCTGCTCCAGGCTCGCGACACCTTTGCTGTAAATCTGCGAACCCAGCGCTTCCTGACGCAAATCCAGCAAGGCCCGGGAGTAATCGTGGATGAATTCCGGGTGCCCCTGAAAGCACAGCACCTGATCGTTGATGTGATACGCCGCAAACGGGCAGAAATCGCTCGAAGCAATGACCGTAGCGTTTTCCGGCAGCGCAGTGACCTGATCCTGATGGCTGATCAACAGCGTCAGTTCTTCACGCACCGGGTTCATCCACGGCGCCTTGGCAGCCAGTTTGTAATTGTGAGTGCCGACGCCCCAGCCCTGAGTCGCACGCTCGCTCTTGCCACCCAGCAGCAATGCCAGCAATTGATGACCGAAGCACACGCCGAGCAGCTTGTCGCCGCGCTCGTAACGGTTCAGCAGGTATTCCTTGAGGGTCTGGATCCACGGATCGGTGCCAAACGAATCGGCCTTGCTGCCGGTGACCAGGTACGCATCGAAGGTTTGATCGTCGCTCGGGTATTCGCCTTGCATCACGTTGTAGACAGTGAACTCGGAGGCGATCGGCTGCTGCGAGAACAGGCGCTGAAACATCTGCCCGTAACCCTGATATTGATCGACCAGTTCCGGACGCAGGATGTCGGTTTCCAGAATGCAGATGCGTAGCGACATAAAAAATACCTGACACGTGATGGGAATAATGAACACCCCAGAGCCTGCCTTGAAACACCCTGGCAAGGCAAGCCCCGAAGTGCTCGCTCCCCGCTCCCCTTAGAACATTTCACCTTTTGCGGCTTTATCCAGCAGCAGCGCCGGCGGTGTGAAGCGCTCGCCATACTGCTCGGCCAGATACTGCGCCCGGGCGACGAAATCCTTCACCCCATACTGATTGATGAATTGCAGCGCACCGCCAGTCCACGCGGCGAAACCGATACCGAAGATTGAGCCGACGTTGGCGTCCGCCGTCGAGGTCAACACGCCCTCCTCCACGCAGCGCACGGTTTCGATGGCTTGTATAAACAGCAAACGATCACGCACATCCTTCGGCGAGATTTGCCCGTCGGCCCTCTCGAAACGCGCCCTCAGTTCCGGCCACAAATGCTTCTGGCCTCCCGCCGGATAATCGTAGAAACCGCCACCCGCGGCCTTGCCCGGACGCTTGTATTCGTTGAGCAGCAAGTCAATCACGGCGAAAGCCGGGTGCTCAATCAGCGGTTTCCCTTCCGCTTGTAGGTCCTTGGCCGTTTGCTTGCGGATATGGCTCATCAGACTGAGGGAAACTTCGTCAGAGATCGCCAGAGGCCCGACCGGCATCCCGGCCTTGCGCGCTTCGGTCTCGATCATCGGCGCGCTCACGCCTTCGCCAAGCATCGCGATGCCTTCATTGGTGAAAGTGCCGAATACGCGTGAGGTAAAGAAACCGCGACTGTCGTTGACCACGATCGGGGTCTTTTTGATTTGCAGGACGAAATCGAAGCCGCGCGCGAGGGTTTCATCGCTGGTCTGCGCGCCTTTGATGATTTCCACCAGGGGCATTTTTTCCACTGGGCTGAAGAAGTGCAGACCGATGAATTTGCTTTGATCCGGCACAGCAGTCGCCAATCCAGTGATCGGCAGTGTCGAGGTGTTTGAAGCGATGACCGCTTGCGCGCCGACAACCTGCTGGGCAGCAGAAGAAACCTTGGCCTTGAGTTCGCGATCCTCAAACACCGCTTCGATGATCAGATCGCATCCAGCCAGATCCGCATCGTTCTCGCAGGGTTTGATCCGTGCCAGCACAGTCTCACGCTGTGAGACTGTCATCTGGCCGCGAGCGACTTTCTTGTCCAGCAACGCCGCCGAATGGGCTTTGCCTTTCTCGGCCGCCGCCAGGTTGATGTCCTTGAGCACCACATCTATACCGGCCGAAGCACTGACGAAAGCGATCCCGGCCCCCATCATCCCGGCACCGAGCACGCCGACCTTCTGCGTTTTATACGGCGCAAAACCCTGTGGCCGCGAGCCACCGGCGTTGATCTCGTTGAGCTGAAACCAGAACGTGCCAATCAGGTTTTTTGAAATCTGCCCGGTGGTCAGTTCGGTGAAATAACGGGTTTCGATCAAGTGCGCGGTGTCGAAATCGACCTGAGCGCCCTCAACCGCCGCACACAGAATCTTCTCCGGCGCGGGCATCGTGCCTTGGGTCTTGCTACGCAGGATCGACGGCGCAATCGCCAGCATTTGCGCGACTTTCGGGTTCGACGGCGTGCCGCCAGGAAGCTGATAGCCCTTCACATCCCAACGTTGTACCGCTGCCGGATTGGCAACAATCCAGGCGCGAGCCTTGGCCAGCAGTTCATCGCGATCCGCCGCCAGCTCATCGATCAAACCAGCCTGCATCGCCTGCTGCGGACGGACTTTCTTGCCTTCGAGCAGATATGGCAGCGCTTTCTCGATGCCGAGCATGCGCACCATGCGCACCACCCCGCCGCCGCCCGGCAACAAGCCAAGGGTCACTTCCGGCAGACCGAGCTGCACCGCTGCATCATCCAAAGCCACGCGGTGATGACAGGCGAGACAGATTTCCCACCCGCCACCCAGTGCTGCGCCGTTGATCGCCGCGACCACCGGTTTGCCGAGGGTTTCCAGAGTGCGCAACTGACCTTTCAGGGTCAGTACCATGTCGTAGAAGGCTTTGGCTTGCGGCTTGCCGACCTTGATCAGTTCATTGAGGTCGCCGCCGGCAAAGAAGGTTTTTTTCGCTGACGTAATGATCACACCAGCAATAGTGTCTTTTTCGGCGACCAGCCGGGCGACACACCCGGCCATGGCCTCGCGGTACACGGCGTTCATGGTGTTGGCGCTCTGGCCCGGCATGTCGATGGTCAGCACGACGATAGCGTCCTGGCCTTTTTCGTAACGAATGGCTTCGCTCATAACAAGGTTCCTTGAATACGGGGCTCAGAGGCGTTCGATGATGGTGGCAATGCCCATGCCGCCGCCGACGCACAGCGTCGCCAGGCCATAGCGCAGGCGCCGCGCGTCCAGTTCATCGAGCAAGGTGCCGAGGATCGCGCAACCGGTGGCGCCCAGCGGGTGGCCCATGGCGATGGAGCCGCCGTTGACGTTGACCTTCTGCGGGTCAACGGCCATGTCCTTGATGAACTTCAACACCACCGAGGCAAACGCTTCGTTGACTTCGAACAGGTCGATGTCTTCCACGCGCAGGCCAGCCTTGGCCAGCGCTTTGCGCGTGGCAGGCGCAGGGCCGGTGAGCATGATGGTCGGATCGGTGCTGGTGACTGCCGTGGCGACAATTCGCGCCCGAGGTTGCAGGCCCAGCGCGCGGCCCTTGGCTTCGGAACCGATCAGCATCAGCGCCGCACCGTCGACAATCCCGGAACTGTTGCCCGGCGTATGCACGTGATTGATCCGTTCGACGTGGCTGTAGACCCGCAGCGCGGTTGCGTCGAAGCCCATCTGGCCGATCATTTCAAAACTCGGCTTGAGCTTGCCCAAGCCCTCAAGCGTCGATTCGGCACGAATGAACTCATCGTGATCGAGCAGAATGATGCCGTTCTGATCCTGCACTGGCACCAGGGATTTGTTGAACGAACCATCGGCCCGCGCCCGTGCGGCTTTCTGTTGCGAATGCAGCGCGTAGGCATCGACATCCTCGCGGCTGAAGCCTTCGAGTGTAGCGATCAAATCCGCACCGACACCCTGCGGGGT
Source organism: Pseudomonas sp. NPDC087690 (assembly GCF_044743175.1). Lineage (NCBI taxonomy): Bacteria > Pseudomonadati > Pseudomonadota > Gammaproteobacteria > Pseudomonadales > Pseudomonadaceae > Pseudomonas > Pseudomonas sp. NPDC087690. Next base: position 35,693 of record NZ_JBIUVX010000038.1, on the reverse strand, counting down.
GAAGTGGCTGTGCAGGTTGGTCTGCGGATCCAGCGCCCAGGCGCCGCCATCGCTGCCCATCGGTACCCGCGACATCGACTCGACGCCGCCAACCACCACCAGGTCTTCGAAACCGGAGCGCACTTTCATCGCGCCGAGGTTCACCGCTTCCAGCCCCGAGGCGCAGAAGCGGTTGATTTGTACGCCGGCCACGCTGACGTCCCAGTCGGCCACTTGCACGGCGGTTTTCGCGATATCGGAGCCCTGATCGCCAATCGGCGTGACGCAACCAAGGACCACGTCATCGACCTGACTGGTGTCCAGCGCGGTGCGCGTTTGCAGTGCGGTCAGTAAACCGGCAACCAGGTTCACCGGTTTGACACTGTGCAGGGCACCATCGGCCTTGCCTTTGCCGCGCGGCGTGCGTAACGCATCGAATATCAAAGCTTGGGTCATGACGTCCTCGAACCAGTGCGGGGTGAGTGATTTCCTGAGGCTCCACTCTTGCCCCGAGCAGCCATTGATTCAATGACCACAGCGCTCAATGCGCTTGACCCGCACGCTCAGACGGACGGTCATCATGCCTTGGGTGAACCGGTTCAGGTCGGCGAGTTGTCTAGCAAGCGGGCGGCAAAGAAGCTGGCAATACGCCTCATGCCTTTTTAATCGCAAATGACAACGGCTCCATATGAAATGGATCTAAGCCAAGCGTGACGCGGGCCCTAAGGTAGTACTTGTACGTCAGAGTCGTCGGGTTTTGCCGAGGCCGGCGTCCTTCAACAGGAAGTGCAGCGCTTGCCGTCATGGATATGCAGGCAGGCATCAGGAAATAACAATAAAGGCGGTCAAGCCATGTTCAAACAACCGAAAGTTCGTCAAGCAGGGCTCATTCTTTTCGCCACGACGCTGTTGCTGATTTTGCCGAATTTGACCAAGGTAATCGGCTGAATCGAGCGGCAGGTGCTATCTATCGCCACTGAAAATATGACTGGCCCGCTACCCGGGCCAGCGTGGCTGTGCCAACCTTTGCGCACTCCCACGACATGGACGGCGATCATTTGAAAGCGCTCATTGTGTTCGCGGCCATGCTGCTGAGCATGCCCTTGTCTGCCGCCCAGCTGCAATTGCAGTTGGGCGCAAACAGCCGCACCTGGCAGACCGAGGAATTGCTCAAGCATCCTCAGGTGCAAACCCTCACGATTAAAAACGATGTGTCCTACAAGAAGGACATGACCTATCGCGCCGTGCCCATGGCCGCGCTGCTCACCGGAATCAGACCCGACGATCACCTGCAAGCGGTGGCGCTGGACGGCTTCGCCGCAGAACTGGCCGCTGCGCCGCTACTCAACAGCCAAGGCTCGCGAGCCTGGCTGGCAATCGAAGACCCAGCCCAGCCGTGGCCGCCGTTGTCCGAAGGCAAGCACAGCGCCGGGCCGTTCTATCTGGTGTGGACTGACCCGCAAGCCGGCAATATCAGCCCCGAGCAATGGCCGTTCGAAGTGGCGAGCATCAAGCGCATGGCGCCGGTGGCTGAGCGCTTCCCTGCCCTGTTGCCGGATCCTGCGCTGAAGGCGGATGATCCGGTAAATCTAGGGTTTGCGCTGTTTCAGAAGAATTGTCTGGCGTGTCACCGTTTGAACGGTGCGGGGGATGCCCAGTTCGGGCCGGATTTGAATATTCCGTATAGCCCGACTGAGTATTTCGGGGTGGATTTCTTGAAGCGCTACATTCGTGATCCGCAGAGTTTGCGTCAGTGGCCGCAGGCGAAGATGCCGGGGTTTTCGGTAGAGGTGTTGCCGGAGGGGGATTTGCAGATGTTGATCGGGTATTTGCAGCATATGGCCGGGCGCAAGGTTAAGCCCTGAGCACATTTCCTTGTAGGAGTGAGCCTGCTCGCGATAGCGGAGCGTCAGACACTGATAATTCAACTGTCAGACCGCTATCGCGAGCAGGCTCACTCCTACAAAGGTTTTGTGTGAACCCGTTACTGTTGTTGGACGGAGATGATCGGGGTCGGCGAGACGAACACTTTCGCGTGCATCTGCTCACACCCACCGCCCCGGCGCATGCCGCGCACCGGGCAGGCATCCAGATAATCCAGACCTACCGCCAGCTTCAGATGCCGTTCCGGCCGCGCCAGTTCGTTGGTCACATCAAAGCTGTACCAGGCGTCATCCAGCCAGGCTTCCGCCCAGGCATGGCTGGCCAGATGCTCGCAATCCTCGCTGTACAAGTATCCCGACACGTAACGCGACGGAATCCCGAGGCTGCGTGCGCACGCCAGAAACGCGTGAGCGTGATCCTGACAAACACCCGCACGCCCGGCGAAGGCCTCAGCGGCGCTGGTATCGACCTCGGTTGACCCCGGCGTGTAAGTCATGTGCTGATTCAAGCCGTGCATCAAATCAATCAGCGCCGTGCGATCCCGTCGCTGCTTGCAGGATCTCTCGGCGAACGTGCGCAATGCCTCGTCGGCCTCGGTCAAGCGGGTAAAGCGCAGGAACGGCAGCGCCGACTGGCTCTCATGCTCGGCCTCACGCAATTCGTCGATATCGACCTGACCGCGCGCGCCAATGATGATCGCTTCATGGGGCTCGTCCATGGTCAGCACGTGCAGGATGTTGCCGAAAGGGTCGAGCTGCGCGCGCACCGGACGCGGCAGGTCGAGCTGCCAGCTCAGCACGTGTTGACGCTCGCTGTCGTGGGGTGTCAGCCGCAGGTACTGGATGCTCGCCCGCACCTGATCTTCGTAGTGATAGGTGGTCTCGTGGCTTATGGAAAGTCTCATGCAGCCTCCAGGTAGGAACTGTGAATGGCGTTGCCCAATTGGCGCACCAGCGGGATGAATTCAGTCAGCCAGGCGTGCAGGCCTTCTTCGAGGATTTCGTTGATGCCGGTGTAGCGCAGACGTGCGTCCATTTCTGCCGCCAGACGCTGCGCGGGGCGACCGTTGGCGCCGGGCAACTGCGCGAGGATCTGGTCGATCTCTTCGGTGCAGGCCCTCAGCGAACGCGGAACATCGGCACGTAACAGCAGCAACTCGGCGACGTGACGGGCGCCTGGCGCATCACGGTAGATTTCGGTGTAAGCCTCGAATGACGACAGTGCACGTAACAGCGCACTCCACTGGTAATACGCGTGGGCCGTGCCATCGCTGACCGCTTCGGCTTGATCGCCGGCCATTTCATAACGTGCATCGAGCAGTCGCAGCGTGTTGTCCGCGCGCTCGATAAACGTACCGAGGCGGATGAAGCGAAACGCATCGTTACGCATGATCGTGCCGTAGGACGCACCACGGAACAGGTGCGAACGCTCCTTGATCCACTCGCAGAAACGGCTCATGCCGTAGCGACTCAGGCCCTGCTCGGCGATCCCGCGAATCTCCAGCCACGTCGCGTTGATGTTCTCCCACATGTCCGCGGTGATGCGCCCACGCACTGCATGCGCACTGGCCCGCGCGGCGCCGAGGCAGCTGTAGATGCTCGCCGGATTGGCCGCGTCGAGGGCAAAAAAGTGCAACAGGCGCTCGGCATGCAACGCGCCGTGACGCTCCAGATAATCATCCAGGGTGCCGGTGATCAGCAGCGGCATGGCCAGTTCGTGCAGACCGTCGCCGCGACCGTCCTGCGGCATCAGCGACAGCGAATAACTGATGTCGAGCATCCGCGCGAGGTTTTCCGCCCGCTCCAGGTAACGCGACATCCAATACAGATCCGAGGCAGTTCTACTTAACATGGCAAGCTTCCTTCAATCCTCGACCACCCAGGTGTCCTTGGTTCCGCCGCCCTGTGATGAGTTCACCACCAGAGAGCCCTCACGCAGCGCCACACGGGTCAAACCACCAGGCACCACACGGGTTTCGCGCCCGGACAAGACAAACGGGCGCAGGTCGATATGGCGCGGCGCGATGCCGTTTTCGACAAAGGTCGGACAGGTCGACAGTGACAGCGTCGGTTGCGCGATGTACGCGTGCGGCTTGGCCTTGATGCGCTCGCGGAAGGCGTCGATTTCCGCCTTCGTCGACGCCGGCCCCACCAGCATTCCGTAACCGCCGGAACCCTGGGTTTCCTTGACCACCAGATCTGGAAGATTGGCGAGCACGTGGGAAAGTTCAGACGGGTTGCGGCATTGCCAGGTCGGCACGTTTTTCAGAATCGGTTCTTCGTCGAGATAAAACCGGATCATGTCGGTGACAAACGGATAGACCGACTTGTCGTCCGCCACGCCGGTGCCGATGGCATTGGCCAGTACCACATTGCCGGAGCGATAGGACGACAACAGCCCCGGCACGCCGAGCATCGAGTCCGGGTTGAACGCCAGCGGGTCGAGGAATGCGTCGTCGAGCCGGCGGTAGATCACGTCCACCGCTTTCGGCCCGTCGGTGGTGCGCATGAAGACTTTGTCGTCACGCACGAACAGATCCGCGCCTTCGACCAGTTCCACGCCCATTTCCCGGGCAAGAAACGCGTGTTCGAAAAACGCACTGTTGAAGCGCCCGGGCGTCAGTACCACCACGCTCGGGTCATCTATCGGGCTGGAGCTTTTCAGGGTGTCGAGCAGCAGGTTGGGGTAGTGATCGATCGGCGCGATACGCTGGGCGGCGAACAGCTCCGGGAACAGGCGCATCATCATCTTGCGGTCTTCGAGCATGTAGCTGACGCCGCTCGGCGTACGCAGGTTGTCTTCGAGCACGTAGTAGGTGCCGTCGCCATCGCGCACCAGATCGACGCCAGAGATGTGCGAATAGATATCACGGTGCAGATCCAGGCCTTGCATCGCCAACTGATATTGCTCGTTGGCCAGCACCTGTTCGGCAGGAATGATCCCGGCCTTGATGATGCGCTGCTCGTGATAGAGGTCGGCGAGGAACATGTTCAACGCCTTGACCCGCTGGATGCAGCCGCGCTCGACGATCCGCCACTCGCTGGCGGGAATGCTGCGCGGAATGGTGTCGAAAGGAATCAGGCGCTCGGTGCCCTGCTCGTCGCCATAGAGCGTGAAAGTGATCCCGGCGCGATGGAACAGCAAGTCAGCCTCGCGTCGCCGTTGGGCCAGCAGCTCGTCAGGCGTGTCGGCCAGCCAGCGGGCGAACTCCCGATAATGCGGGCGAACCTGGCCGCCGGCATCGTACATCTCATCAAAATAGGTGCGGATCATGCCGTACTCCTTGTCACCCGGACATACAGGCCTTCGCAAGGCCCGTGCCATCGGCATAAACGCTTTGATTTCAATCGGTTGGATATTCAATTCGCAGGCACCGCACCATTCCTGTGCGGCAAATGCCCCAACCGGATTGCCCCCGCTTCATTGCGACGCACTGCATCGCCTATCACCAGCATAGTCAGAGTTGATTTCACTGCCCGGCACTGCCTGCGGATAATCCGCGCATTCGCTGCAAAACTTCGCCGCGCTCAGCGCCTCGAAGTCGCCAGCTCAACTGATCTGGACTGCCCTCGCAGCCCGCCCCGCTGTAACCCTGACCGGTTTCCTCTCCTTATCGGTCTTCCCTTTTAGCCACCCTCTCCGGTGGCTTTTTTTTGCCTTTTGGAAATGTTTTGAAAGCAAAAGCAAAAGATCGCAGCCCCCGACAGCGCCTACACCGATCACCTGTAGGAGCTGCCGAAGGCTGCGATCTTTTGATCTTCTATCTGTAAAAATTCAATTCAACCGGTGGCGGCTACGCACCTCCTGTTTCACCCCCCACCCCTCGATTATCCCGCCCAAGGGCTCGACCACTGCCGAAAAGCCCTGCTCGAAATCGCCAATATCGTCATACGTCGCGTACATCACTTTGCTCAATTCCAGCGCCCACGCACCGTCATCACGCACGCTGACCTGGGCATTGATGGATTCACCGCGAAATTTGCCTGCCGCCCTGCGCGCCCGCTCCTCGTCCGGGAAAATGGCGTAGAACTCGATGGGATGGAACCGGGAAAAATCGAAACCGCCTTCTTTCATGCGGCGCAGAACATTGCTGCTGATGTCTTCTTGATAGGCTGTGCTCATGAATCGTCCCCCTCGCATAGATGGATAGACTTTCCGTATTCCCGCCCCGGGCCTTTGGCCTAAGTACTACGGCAACGTGGTTGCACGCGGGAAACAAGCATGTAGCTGACAAGACCAGACCTTAGCGATCCGTTCGCTGATCTCGCTTGCAGAGTAGCCCCAAGTTAGAGCCGCTGCCAAGGTCTGGTGTGAAAGGTGACAGGAAGAATGTCAGACGGGAGTGATGCTGCGGATTTCGATGCTGTTCTGGGTTTTCAGGCTTTTCACGCCAGCATCGGCGGTGCGCCCTTCCAGATCGTTCAGGTCCAGTTCGGCGGCAACGGGCAAAAGCCGTGCCTTGATCAATCGAGCGGCCTCATCGTCGCTGGGGCATTCCGCGCGCTCGAACACCTCATCGACAATTTCACCATGATCGTCCACGAAAGTGACTTTCCACTTTTGCATCGGTGCCTCCTCGATCAAACCCGCAAATGGGCTTACACCTATCTCGACTTATACGCCGGGGGTTGGTTCAAAAGGATTACAGCGGACGGAGATGAAAAGAACGACATCTGTCACTGTAGGAGCTGCCGCAGGCTGCGATCTTTTGGGACGCAGAGCGTCCCCGGCTGCATTCCCACGCAGAGCGTGGAAACGATCAACAGTCCGATTTCGCGAGCAGGCTCGCTCCCACAGGGGTATTGCGGTGTTTTTTTAATCGTTGCTTGGCTTGTTGATCGCCTGCAGCACGTACTGTGGCAAGGCGAACGCGCCGATGTGGATTTCCGGGTTGTAGTAACGGGTGACGATGCCGCTGCCGATGAAGCGCTGTTGCAGGGTTTCACGGCTGAGCTTGCGGTAGGCCGGGTTGGTCGAGCCCCAGGCGAAAGTCATCGAACCGCCGATGTAGGTCGGCACGGCTGCCTGGTAGAAGTGCCAGTCCGGGAACAGGCTATTGAGGCGACCAGCGGTGGTTTTCACTTCGTCGATCTGCATGAACGGCGTGCCGTTCTGGGTCACGAGGATGCCGCCTTCATTCAGGCAGCGATGGCACGCCTGATAGAAGTTCTCCGAGAACAGCACTTCGCCCGGGCCGATCGGGTCGGTGGAGTCAGAAATGATCACGTCGAATTTTTCGGTGGTGGTGGCAACGAAACGCATGCCGTCGTCGATCACCAGATTCAGACGTGGATCGTCGTAGGCGCCGCTGGAGTGGTTCGGCAAAAATTCTTTGCACATGTCGACCACGGTGCCGTCGATCTCGACCATGGTGATGTGCTCGACACCAGCATGCTTGGTCACTTCACGGAGCATGCCGCCGTCACCGCCGCCGATGATCAGCACGCGCTTGGCGCTGCCGTGGGCGAGGATCGGCACGTGGGTGAGCATTTCGTGGTAGATGAATTCGTCGGCTTCGGTGGTCTGGATCACGCCGTCCAGCGCCATGACACGGCCCATGCGCGGGTTCTGGAAGATCACCAGATGCTGGTGTTCGGTGCGCACTTCGTGCAGCAGTTTTTCCATGCGAAAACGCTGGCCGTAGCCTTCGTAGAGGGTTTCCAGGTACTCGCTGGTCTTGGTGACGGTCATGGTGAAGTGCTCCGATGAATGCGCGGGCGTCAATCGTGGGGACGATTGCCCGGGAAAGGCGCGCATTCTACGTTGCCGAAGATGACAGGTCGAACCTCACTTCATCGGCAAACCACAATCCTTGTAGGAGCTGCCGAAGGCTGCGATCTTTTGACGTTGATTTTTAAAAGCAAGATCAAAAGATCGCAGCCTTCGGCAGCTCCTACAGGGGTATTGCGGTGTTAGCTGATTCAGATCCGCACGTTGCCCCGCGGCCCGGCAATCGCCCAGATGATCAGGCCCAGTACCGGCAGGAGGATGATCAGCAGCACCCAGACGATTTTCATCCCGGTGGTGGCGCCGCTTTTCAGCACATTGATGATGGCCCAGATGTCGAGGGCGAGGATGATCAGGCCGATCAGACCGTTGAACGTGGAACCCATGGTGTCGCTCCAGAATAGTGGCATGCACTTTTAGGATAGACGGTCGGGCGCAGGGTTCCCTTTTATTGCGTTCAGACGTGAACGGCGATCTTCAAGGCTTCCAGCGATGGCGCGGCGGCGATGCCGACTTCGGCGCACAGTTCCAGCACGCGTGGCACGTCGTTGCCGTAAACCAGCACCATTTGCAGTTCGTCGTCGAGCAACTGGCTGAAGTTCATCAGCGTGTAGCCGCCGTTTTCCTTGTTCATGCTGCTCATCTGCACCTGGATGCGGTTGAGGGCGGTCAGCGCTTCGGTCTTGGCCAGTTGCTTGGGCTTGAGGTTGAAATCCACGCCAGGGCCGAACGAGGCAACGATCTGTGCAAACAGATCAACGTAGGTGTCGGCCTGGAACAGCACGGTTTCCGGCAAGCTGCCAACCACCACCCACTCGCCCAACGGGATCGGGAAGCTGTCGTCGTAGTTGATGTCCGGATTGGCGGTCAGAAAGGCGTCGGTATCGGCGTAGGCCTGCGCCGCTTCGTCGGCCACGTTCAGGATCTCGTCCTCGCCCATGCAGCCGGAGCTGATTTTGCTGATGAGTTCGACGAGTGCGGCTTTCATGAGGGCAGATCCTGTGGATTTGAATTTTGAGGGCGCGGAGGATAGCGCACAAAGCAAAAGATCGCAGCCTGCGGCAGCTCCTACAAGGGATCAGTGCAGGAGCTGCCGCAGGCTGCGATCTTTTGACCTTATCAGGCCTGGAGTTTTTCCAGTTGAGCGGTGGTATCGACGGCACCCATGGTGCGCGCCGCATCCAGTGCGGTCACGCCATTGGCGTCCTTGGCCTGCGCATTAGCACCCTTGCTGATCAGGTAATCAACGATTTCAACACGGTTGAACATCGCCGCCATCATCAGCGCAGTCCGGCCATCGAAAGACGAGCCTTCAATCTCGGCGCCCGCCTCGACCAGCGCCTTGACCACCGCCAGATCGCCTTTGAACGCCGCACCGGCAATCGGGCTCTGGCCGTTGCCATTGCGCATTTCCGGGTCAGCGTTGTGCTTGAGCAGTACCTGCACCGCATCGACATGGCCATAGTAGCTGGCGAGCATCAGCAGCGTGTCGCCTTTGCTGTTCTTCAAGTTCACCGGCAAACCGGCCGTGACCAGGCGATCGAGCATCTCGGCATCACCGTCACGCGCCTTGTTGAAAACCTGCTCGGTGAATTCAGCAGCTTCCTCAGGGGTCATCTGGCGGCTTTGGTCGGACATGGGGCAACTCCACTTTCGGTCAATCGGAAAGCCGACAGTTTCCCGAGCGCGACGGACGCTGTCACCCCCTTTCTCTCAAGTCCAGCCATAGCCAGAATCAATAACGGTATTTGCCTTGATGAATGTCGGCCAACACTTCATCGGTGACCTGCACGTAGGTTTCGCTGCCCGGCAGCCAGGCGAAGATCGGATCATCCCCCGTCTGGCCGGGGTCGAAACCTTCGTTTTTCAGGCGGGTTTTCTGATACTTGAAGGTGCCGGTGGTTTCCATCTTCACCTTGACCCGCAGAAACAACGGCACCGCGTAAGCCGGCATACGCTGGCGCGCAAAACTCAACAATTCGGCAAAATCCAGGGTGGCCAGAGATTCCGCCGGCGTGATCGCGGCCATGCCTGCGCGCCCGTTGGTATTGTGCACTTCCACGCCGTAAGCCACGGCCTCGGAAATGAGCGGGTGTTGCAGCAGCAGGTTTTCCACTTCCGTGGTGGAGACGTTCTCGCCTTTCCAGCGGTAGGTATCGCCAAGGCGATCAACAAATTGCGCATGACCGAAACCAATGTTGCGCAACAGATCGCCGGTGTTGAAGAAACGGTCGCCTTTGCTAAACACGTCGTGAAGGACAACCTTGGCGGTTTTCTGTGGATCGGTGTAGCCATCCAGCGGCGCTTTCTCATCGATCCGCGCCAGCAACAGGCCCTGTTCGCCCTTGCCGACCTTGCGCATGAAGCCGTCCTCGCTGCGCAGCGGCTCGCCGCTGTCGTGATCGTAAGCCACCAGCTCCCAGGCCATCAGCGAGAAACCGATGGTGTTGTCGAAGTTGAGGATGTTGGTGAAACCGATGTTGCCGTCGCTCGCCGCGTACAGCTCACAGATGTGATCCACCGCGAAGCGCGTCTTGAACTGCGCCCACGCACCGGGGCGCAAGCCGTTGCCGATCATCTTGCGCACGTCGTGGCGGTTGTCGTCGGCACTGGCCGGTTGATCGACCAGATACCGGCACAACTCGCCGACGTAGCCGATGGTCGTCGCGCGATAGCGGCGCACGTCGTTCCAGAACTGGCTGGCGCTGAACTTGCGGCGGATCGCGAAGCCCGAAGCGCCGTTAACCGCCGAGCCCCAACACACGCACAGACCGGTGGCGTGATACAGCGGCAAGGTGCAGTAGACGACGTCTTCGGGTCCCATATTGAGGGCGATCATGCCGAAACTGGCGGAACTGCGCATCCAGCGCCCGTGCTTGAATACCCCGGCCTTGGGCAGGCCGGTGGTGCCGGAGGTGTAAATGTAGAAACACGGATCGTCGAAGAAGATCTGCTGGCTGCTCGACGGATTCTCACTGGATGCGTCGGCGCTGACGCTGATCAGATTGACGTAGCCTTCGGGCGCAATGCCCGGATGACTGTAGGTGTCCTGATCGGCGACAAACCAGGTGCGCGCTGCCGTGATCGCCACTTGATCGCGAATTGCCGCATAAGCCGGAACCAATTCTTCGCCAACGACAATCGCTACCGGCGCCACCAGATTCACACTGTGGATCAATGTGTCGCGGGTTTGTGAGGTATTGAGTAGCGCGCTGACCGCACCGACCTTGGCCAGCGCCAGGATGGTCACCAGCAATTCCGGGCGGTTTTCGATGAACACCGCGACCACATCGCCCTTGCCGATGCCCTGCCCGTTCAGATAGTGGGCAATGCGGTTCGCCCATTGGTTGACCTGCGAATAGGTCAGCGCGACGTCACCGTGCAATAACGCCGGCCCGTCGGGATTGCGCAGCGTCGCTTGCTCGAATGTAAAGCCAAGGCCACAGCTTTGGGTCGGATCCGTGACGTTGGCCACCTTCATGCCCTTGACCACCCGCGGGATGGCTTTGGCAATCATCGGCAGTTTGCGGAGCATCATGCTCCAGGTAATCGTGTCGCTTGGCGCGTGACGCATGGAAGCTCCCCGTTCGACCTTGGCGTGCAGGCCGATGTTTTTATTTTTCGGGCTTTGGCTTGAAGCAACCGACGCATCCGAGCGCAGGTCGAGATCGAAAATACGTCAGCGCTTCTCGGGCTGTACACGCGGTTTTTGCAATGTTTTGTATCCGCCGACCTGCCGGGACTCGCAGTGATCCTCAACAGAACGATTGGTTCCGCAGGATCGACCACAATCCCTCAAAATGCAGGATGCACGATGGCCATTCATGCAGATTGCACGACACCCTGAATTTTAATAGTTTTTAAACCATTGATTTATAACGATATTTTTATTTTCAAATGCTGGCACAATCGCTGCAACCTCCTCTGCATGCTTGCCATTCAAGTGCATACGGAGCTGAAAGACATGAGCCTGATCCAAGAAAAATTTACCTCGCTGTTCTCCAACTTCGACGTCACCACTGCGCCACGTCCCGATGGCGGGATTCTGCTGACTCTGCGCAGCAGCGACGGCAAAGTGTTCAAGCGCGCACTGACTTATCAACAACTGCATGCCGGCGACCAACTGTCGTGGGCGATCAGTGCAATTCGCCGTGACCTGGCTGAACAAGCCAGTGAACTGCCGCAAATTGCCATGCTGCAGAGCCAGCAGCGTTTTGCGCTGCCGACTTATCACTCGCTGTAACGCTTAAACCGCTTTAAACGAAACAGGCCGTGGAGCTCTCGCTTCACGGCCTGTTTTTTTGTGCGCGATTTCTATCGTGATCGCGAACTCTTTGTAGGAGCTGCGGAACGCTGCGATCTTTTGATCTTGTTTTTGAAGATCAGGATCAAAAGATCGCAGCGTTCCGCAGCTCCTACCGGGATTGTGTGGGTTAGAAGGCTTCGGGTTCTATGCCGGTGAAGGTGTCGACGGTGATGTGGCTGCCCAGTTCGCCGCCTTCACGGGCGAGGCCGCAGGTTTGCAGGCCGGCTGCTTGCGCGGCGTCGAGTTCTTCGACGATATCCGAGAGGAACAGGATTTCTTCGGGTTCGACGCCAATGGCTTTCTGGATATTGGTGTACGACTGCGCCTCACGCTTGGGCCCCGACGTGGTGTCGAAGTAACCGTTGAACAGCGGCGTCAGATCCCCCGCCTCGGAGCAGCCGAAAATCAGCTTCTGCGCCTGAATAGATCCCGACGAATACACAAACAATTGATAACCGGCAGCATGCCAGCGTCGCAGCGCTTCCACGGCATCCGGGTAAACATGCCCTTTCAACTGCCCGGCGTGATAACCCTGGGCCCAGACCATGCCTTGCAAGGCCTTGAGCGGCGTGGCTTTGCGATCTTCCTCGATCCAGCTCAAGAGAATCTCGACGACCCGCTCAACATCGGCCTGCGGCGCATTGCTGTCACGGCGTACGGCGTCGAGTTGCTCGGCAACATCGGTGCGTTCGGCGTTCTGCCGAACGAAATCCGGCAAATGTTTGGCCGCGTACGGAAACAGCACGTCGAAGACGAAGCTCACCGCGCTGGTGGTGCCTTCGATGTCAGTGACAATGGCTTTGATCGACATCGAATCAGTCCTCCAGACGCGGGAAACGACCGGCGATGTCTTCGCCGGTGAAATTGGCAACCCAGCCTTCAGGGTTGTTGAACAGGCGGATCGCAACGAAGTGCGGATGCTCGCCCATGTCGAACCAGTGTTTGGTGCCGGCCGGTACCGAGATCAAATCGTTCTTCTCGCACAGTACGGCGTAGACGTAATCGTCGATGTGCAGGGTAAACAAGCCACGGCCGGCGACGAAAAAGCGTACCTCGTCTTCGCCATGCCGATGTTCTTCGAGGAACTTGGCGCGCAGTTCGGCTTTTTGCGGGTGGTCGCTGTTCAGGCTGATGACGTCGACGGTGATGTAACCGCGTTCGGTCATCAGTTGGTCGATCTGTTCTTTATAAGCGCTGATCACTTCTTCCTGGGTAGCACCGGGCTGGATCTTTGCGGCGGCTTGCCAGCGGTCGAAGCGCACGCCCTGCTCGGCCAGGGTCGAGGCGATGTCTTCAAAGTGGGTCAGCACCTTGTTGGGAATATCGGGGCTGGAAACGTGATAGACGGACAGGCTGCTCATTGGGGCAATTCCTCGGTATCGGCCTTGCCGTCCGGTTCTTGCAGACCGGTCGGGCACAGCATTTCATCAGGCAAATGGGCTACTTCTGGTGAAGTCAGCCTTGGCGGTTCATGACGCTGCGGGTTTTCAACTCGCATTCAAACAGAAATTCAAAGGCCTCGATCTGCCGCAGCGCGTCATTCATCTGCGCGCCCCAGGTGTAGAGGCCGTGGCCGCGAATCAGATAACCGACGCAATCGGGGTGGGCGTCGAGCCAAGGCTGCACCTTGGCGGCGAGGCGTGCAATGTCCTGATCGTTGTCGAAAATCGGCACGCGCACTCGCGATTCGTGGGTGGAGATGCCGCTGAAGGCTTTCTGCAGTTCGTAATCTTCGAACTCGATAAAGTCTTCCGGGGTCAGGCGCGACAGCACCGTGGCGTTGACCGAATGGGTGTGCAGCACCGCGCCGATCTCCGGCCGCCAGCTATACAGCTGAGTGTGCAGCAGGGTTTCGGCGGACGGTTTTTTGCCCGGTTCCAGGCTGTTGCCCGACAGATCGGTGGCGAGCACATCGTCCAGGCCCAATTGGCCCTTGTGCTTGCCCGATACGGTCAGCAGCGCTTCGCTCGGCGACAGGCGTGTCGAGTAATTGCTGCTGGTGGCCGGCGACCAGCCGCGACCATAAAGAAAGCGCCCGGCATCGACGATTTGCTGGGCGAGTTGTTCACGCGTAAGGCTCATGGCCTGTCCTCTTGCATACGTGTGGCAATGATAACGGCAGCAGCGAGCGCCGCGAGACTGGCAATACTAAAGGTCAATGTCGCGCCGAGGGCATTCCAGCTGTAACCGGAATACAACGCGCCGAGCGCACCGCCGGTGCCTGCCAACGCCGCGTACAGCGCCTGGCCCTGCCCTTGCTGGCGCGCGCCGAAGCTACGTTGCACGAAGGCGATGGCAGCGGCATGAAAACTGCCGAAGGTCGCCGCATGCAGAATCTGCGCGAACAGCAACACCCAAAGAAACTCGGCGAACGAACCTAGCAGCAACCAGCGCAGCGCCGCCAGCAGAAAACTCGCCATCAACACCCGGCGCAGGGAAAACCGCGCAAGAATCCGGCTCATCGCCATGAACATCAGCACTTCGGCGACGACACCCACGGCCCAGAGCATGCCGATGGTGCCGCGTGTGTAGCCAAGTCGTTCCAGGTGCAAGGTCAGAAAGGTGTAATACGGGCCGTGGCTCATTTGCATCAGCGCGACGCAGCCGTAAAACGCCAGCACCCCGGGATTGCGCAGTTGCTTGAGAAAGCCATCGCCGCTCGGTCGATTGCCTTGCGGCGGTTGCGCGTTCGGCACCCACAGACTGCTGAGAACGATGCCGGCCATGATCAACACCAGCGCCGCCGGGTAGATGTCGAGGCTGAGCCATTCGAACAGACGACCGAGCGCGACCACGGTGATGATGAAACCGATCGAGCCCCACAAACGAATCTGGCTGTAACGCGAGGTCTGCCCTTGCAAATGCGCCAGCGTAATCACTTCAAATTGCGGCAATACCGCGTGCCAGAAAAACGCGTGCAGCGCCATGACCATCGCCAGCCAGGCATAGGTCTTGCTGACGAAAATCAACGAGAAGGTCAGCAGCGTGCACACCGCGCCGAAGCGCACGATGGCCAGGCGTTTGCCGGTGTAATCACCGAGCCAGCCCCAGATGTTCGGCGCCACGCAGCGCATCAGCATCGGGATCGCGACCAGTTCACCGATCCGCGCCGGAGTGAAGCCGAGATGATCGAAGTACAGCGCCAGAAACGGCGCTGTCGAACCGAGCAAGGCGAAATAGAACAGATAGAAACTGGACAGCCGCCAGTAAGGGAGCGCCGCCACGGTTATGCCGCGACGGCTTCAGGGCCCGCCATCAAAGCTGACCCAGCACCGGGGTGCTCACGCGCACATCGGCGTTCTGGCCACGGTGACGCAGCAGGTGATCCATCAACACGATGGCCATCATCGCTTCGGCAATCGGCGTGGCGCGGATGCCGACGCACGGGTCGTGACGGCCCTTGGTGATGACGTCCACAGGGTTGCCGTGGATGTCGATCGAACGGCCCGGCGTGGTGATGCTCGACGTTGGCTTCAGGGCCAGATGGGCAACGATTGGCTGACCGGACGAGATGCCGCCGAGGATGCCGCCGGCGTTATTGCTGAGGAAACCTTGCGGGGTCATTTCATCGCGGTGTTCGGTGCCGCGCTGGGCAACCGAGGCGAATCCGGCACCGATTTCCACGCCTTTGACCGCGTTGATGCTCATCAGCGCATGGGCCAGTTCGGCGTCGAGGCGGTCAAAAATCGGCTCGCCGAGACCTGGCATCACGCCTTCGGCAACCACGGTGATTTTTGCGCCGACCGAATCTTGGTCGCGACGCAATTGGTCCATGTAGGCTTCCAGCTCAGGGACTTTGTCCGGATCCGGGCTGAAGAAAGCGTTCTCTTCCACCGAGTCCCAGGTCTTGAACGGAATTTCGATCGGGCCGAGCTGGCTCATGTAGCCACGAATGACGATGCCTTGGCTGGCCAGGTATTTCTTGGCGATTGCACCGGCGGCCACGCGCATCGCAGTTTCGCGCGCCGAGCTGCGGCCACCACCACGGTAGTCGCGCTCACCGTATTTGTGGTGGTAGGTGTAGTCGGCGTGGGCCGGGCGGAACAGATCCTTGATCGCCGAGTAGTCCTTGGACTTCTGGTCGGTGTTGCGGATCAGCAGGCCGATCGAGCAACCGGTGGTGCGCCCTTCGAACACGCCGGAGAGGATTTCGACTTCGTCGGCTTCCTGACGCTGGGTGGTGTGGCGGCTGGTGCCGGGCTTGCGGCGATCGAGGTCGCGCTGCAGGTCTTCGAGGGAAATCTCCAGGCCCGGCGGGCAGCCGTCGACAATGGCGACCAACGCCGGACCATGGCTTTCGCCCGCGGTGGTGACAGTGAACAACTTGCCGTAGGTATTGCCGGACATGCAGGACGCTCCGTGAAATCAAACCCAAATTCGTGATGCGCGCCAGTATACGCAGGCTAACCGAGTAGTTCATCCTCGAACCTTAGCGGTGTTGGCGAGTCCAACCGGCACCTTGACCAATGATGGCGTGATGATGCTGCGAG
The DNA here is from genome assembly GCF_044743175.1 of Pseudomonas sp. NPDC087690. NCBI lineage: Bacteria > Pseudomonadati > Pseudomonadota > Gammaproteobacteria > Pseudomonadales > Pseudomonadaceae > Pseudomonas > Pseudomonas sp. NPDC087690. The sequence continues at coordinate 19,307 of NZ_JBIUVX010000038.1, read as the reverse complement.
TTTTGCTCTTGAGTCTTACCCTCTTTACGGGCTTTGCCCAAGCGACGGTCCTACAACGCCCGGTAACTTTGGATACCGGCACCGGCGAGCTTTTCGGCTCGCTGTTGCTGCCAAAGTCCGACAACCCGGTGCCGGTTGTCCTGATCATTTCTGGCTCGGGTCCTACGGATCGTGACGGAAACAACCCCGACGGTGGGCGCAACGACAGCCTCAAGCGCCTGGCGTGGGTCTTGGCCAAACACAATATCGCCAGCGTGCGCTACGACAAGCGCGGCGTGGCCGCGAGCCTGGCGGCGACGCCGGATGAGCGCAATTTGTCGGTCGAAGCCTATGTCGCCGATGCGCAGGCCTGGGCGCGCAAGCTCAAGGCTGATCCGCGTTTCGGCAAGTTGATTCTGCTGGGCCACAGCGAAGGCGCGATGATTGCCACGCTGGCGGCACCGACGGCAGATGCGGCAGCAGTGATTTCCCTCTCTGGCAGCGCCCGTCCCGTCGATCAGGTGATCCGCGAACAACTGGCCCGCAGCCTGCCGCCACCCTTGATGCTGCGCAGCAACGAACTGCTCGACAGCCTCAAGGCCGGCCACACCGATGACAATGTGCCGCAACCATTGCAGGTGATTTTCCGCCCGAGTGTGCAGCCGTATCTGATTTCGCTGTTCCGTCAGGATCCGGCCAAGGCTTTCGCGCAACTGAAGATGCCAGCGCTGATTGTTCAAGGCAGTAACGACATTCAGGTCGGCGTGGATGACGCGAAGCTGCTCAAGGCTGCCAAACCGGACGCCGAACTGGTGGTGATCGAAGGCATGAACCATGTCATGCGCATTGTGCACAACGACATGAAGCGGCAACTGGCCTCCTACAAGGATCCGAATTTGCCACTGGCTGCAGAGCTCGGCGCGAAGATCATCGAGTTTATTGACGGACTTCGCACCTGATAAGCGCCGTTTACCCTCTAGTCCTGAAAGAAACGGCCGATAAGCCTTTGTCGCCAGCGCAATGGCTAGCGACAAGCAGGGCTTGGACAGGATCTCGCCGTTATGACTGATACCCAGACTTCACCCGACACCACCGCGGAAAAAGACGCACCGCCAGCGGTCGAGCTGCCGTGGGCGGATGTCCACGTCGAGCACCACAAGATGCTCCGCCTGGCCCCGCTGCAGACCGATCGCAACACGGGCGGGAGGCCGTTGCGCTTCGTCGAATTCGGTTACGCCGAGCGCAACAGCAAAGAAAAAAGCCTGATGCGCATGGCGATCAAACTGCCGGGCCAGCGCGTACGCAAAGAGCAGAATCAATTGGACGTGTGGGTGGATCACACAACCAAGCGTGTTCACTTCGGCCCCGACAGCGGCTTGCAGATCGAACCGATGAACCGTGGCATCGGCCGCTACATGGCCGCCCAAGGCGTCAATTGGGTGAAAAAGCGTTGGCCGACCTACACCGTCGACGGCATGGACCTGAACAACAAGGACGCGCTGAACGAAGACACCCGTCTGCGTCGCGATCATTTCCTGCGTGTGCATGGTTTTGATGTGGTCTATGCCGATGCCCAGCATTTGAAGGGCAGCGTCAAGGAAGTGCAGGTTGGCGATTTGCTCGGCGACTGGAACAGCGAAAAGCTGCAGATCGTCGAGATTCTTGAAGCGGCGCAAATGCTTCAACAGGCCGAGCAGAATCTGGCCGAGCAGGAAGTGAAGCTGAAGAAGCAGGAAGACAAGGTCAGCAAGTTCAAGCGTGAAGACGCTGGCTTGCGTTTCACCATTACCTGTCTGGTGGCGTTTGCGGTGTTTCAGGCGGGGTTGTTGATCTGGATTGCCACGCACCGCTGATGGCTGATCGTTCCCACGCTCCGCGTGGGAATGCAGCCCCGGACGCTCCGCGTCCCAACAGCGGACGCAGAGCGTCCATTGAGGCATTCCCACGCAGAGCGTGGGAATGATCAGTCTTGATTAGACGCGGGAAGCGAACAAGGCCTGATGATCGCGGCACTGCTCCGCTGTCAACATGAACACACCATGCCCGCCGCGCTCGAAGTCGAGCCAGGCAAAATCGACTTCCGGGTACAGCGCTTCAACGTGCACCTGGCTGTTGCCCACCTCAACGATCAACAACCCCTTCTCGGTCAAGTGATCCGCCGCTTCGGCAAGCATGCGTCGAACCAGATTCAAACCATCATCGCCACACGCCAGGCCCAGCTCGGGCTCGTGCTGATATTCGTCGGGCATGTCGGCGAAATCTTCCGCATCCACATAAGGCGGGTTCGACACGATCAAATCGAAACGCTGACCCGGCAAGCCATCGAAACCATCGCCCTGCACGGTGTACACGCGCTCATCGACGCCATGACGCTCGATGTTCTGGTTGGCCACTTCCAGCGCCTCGAACGACAGATCCGCCAGCACCACTTCGGCGTTCTGGAACTCGTAGGCGCAGGCGATGCCGATGCAACCGGAACCGGTGCACAGGTCGAGAATCCGCGCCGGTTCGGTGCCGATCCACGGCGCAAAATGGTTTTCGATCAGTTCGCCGATAGGTGAACGCGGAATCAACACGCGCTCATCGACGATGAACGACATGCCGCAGAACCACGCCTCGCCCAACAGGTAAGCGGTCGGAATGCGTTCCTCGATACGACGCTTGAGCAGGCGTTGCAGATTGACCAACTCATCGTCTTCCAGCGCGCAGTCGAGGTAGCTGTCGGCGATTTCCCATGGCAGGTGCAACGCTCCCAGCACGAGCTGCCGGGCTTCGTCCCAGGCGTTGTCGGTGCCATGGCCGAAAAACAGATCCTCCCCATGGAAGCGGCTGACGGCCCAACGGATGTGGTCGCGCAGGGTACGAAGTCGGGAAGTGATCACGGGCAAAACTCCTGAAAAAACGACTGGCGATTCTACCAGCCAAAACGCATGACGACGACGCAGGAAAATCATCCGGGCGACGGTAGGAGTTTTCTGTTTTTTGCACCAGCCGTTGAACAGAACGTGTAACTTGACAACGCTGCAGGCCAATAACGACGGCGCCTACGATGGTAGCGATTCACAGAACCGCTCAGCCAGAGGACAATGTCGCAAAAGCCCCACCCCAAGGAGCCCCAGAATGTCCGTTCCAAAAACGATGTTTCAACTCAGCGGTCGCGGTTACGCAGCGGCCACACTGAGCCATGCCACCGTGGTCATCATCGATGCCCAGAAAGAATATCTCAGTGGCCCGCTGGCACTGAGCGGCATGGACGCGGCCGTCGCGAACATCAAACAAGTGGTTGCCGCAGCCCGTGCAGCCGGTCGGCCGATCGTGCACGTGCGTCATCTCGGCACCGTCGGTGGCCTGTTCGACCCGCAGGGCGAACGCGGCGAATTCATCCCGGGCCTGGAGCCACAAGGTGATGAAACCATTATCGGCAAACTGCTGCCGAGCGCCTTCCATGGCACCGAATTGCTCGATCGTCTGCAAAACCTTGGCTCGCTGGACCTGATCGTCTGCGGTTTCATGAGCCATTCCAGCGTCAGCACCACCGTGCGTGCGGCGAAGAACCTGGGTTTCCGCTGCACCCTGGTGGAAGACGCCTGCGCCACCCGTGATCTGCCATTCAAGGGCCGCGTGCTCAGCGCCGCCGTGGTGCAGGAAGCCGAAATGGCGATCATGGCGGACAACTTCGCCACCCTCGCGCTGACTCAAGACCTGATCTGATCTGCTTTGATGAGCGGCTCACGGCGCCGCTCATCCGCAAAACCCTCTCATTTGCCGCAAATGCCATAGCCTCAGGAACAACCCGGTCAACTCCCGGTCGAAGGGCCGATACCCATTGAGGAAGGTCGGAATGAAGTTATCCGATGGATTTGACGCACGCCGCTTGCGGCCCAAAGGCCAAAGCAACTGGCGTTTTCGATTCGGCGCAGCGATCGCCGCCATTCTGGCGACGTTCGGTGTGCTGCTGGCGATGGCCGGGGCGGCCAGCCTGCTCGGGCGCCCACCGGCACTCGGTGACTTGAACGCCACGCCGATGGGCTCGGCGATCATTCTGGCGGTCGGTTTGCTGTTTCTGTATTTCGGTGTTGCCCTGTGGCGCCGCTGCCGCCGTCGCGCACGGCAATCGCGGGAACTGAACATGTCCCCGCACCTGATGAAAAAACACGACTGACTCACCGGCCTGGCTTTTTGCCGGGCCGTTTTGTTTCGACTTGGGTAAACTGGCCGCCCTTCGCGGAGGCTGACATGCAAGACGACGATTTTTCCCTGTTCAAAAACGAGTTGCGCGGCGTCAAGCCGATCAAACACGACCGCGCCGACACCGGCAAACCCAAGGCTGACCGCGCGCAGATCGCCAAGCTGCGCCAGTCCGCCACCGTGCGCACTGACACCGCTACCGTTGATGGTCTGTCCGATCAGTTCGTGATCGACGTCGGCCCGGAAGACGAGTTGATGTGGGCGCGTGACGGCGTGCAGGAAAGTCAGATGCGCAAGCTCAAGGTCGGCCAGATCCCGTTCGAAGGCAGCCTCGACCTGCATGGCATGAGCGTCGAGAAAGCCCGCGAAACCCTCTGGGCCTTTCTCGCTGAAGCGACCCGATTCGAAATCCGCTGCGTGCGCGTCACCCACGGCAAGGCTGTGCGCCTGGACGGCAAGCGGCCGATGATCAAAAGCCACGTCAACACCTGGCTGCGTCAACATGCGCAGGTACTCGGGTTCTGCTCGTGCCAGGCCAAACACGGCGGGGCCGGTGCGGTTTACGTGATGCTTAAACGCACCATGATGGAAGGTCGCGACGAATAATCCCGTTTCACCGAACTCGGGAGTTGCGAAAAACTTTCACAGATAGTTCGATAAATCTGGAAAATAATCATACCCCGGCTCTAGAAGCGAAGGCAAATAGTAAAAAGCCCGCATATCTGCGGGCCCGGCTAAAAAAGCACTAACTATTTATTTTCTGCAATATCTTTCATTATCAACGGAACCAACGTCGTCTGCGCAGTATAAATAGAGGCGACTGGGGATAGATGGCTATTATCAAACGTAGTCATTCCAGTTTTTCGATCAGAACCTAGATAAGTTCTGCATCCTTTATCAGTACACAGCAGGTCAATCATCGAAACATACTGAAATCCGCCCTGCCCATCGCCATACTTGCTTTTGAGCAAAGCTTCGGAATCAAGAACATGCTGGACGACACCATCTTTTAAGTAGGTCGGCATGGACTCCCAATGTCTCTGTAATAGAATCTGATTAAGCCTCCCGTCCCACAGCGGAACTGGGCCCATAACAATTACATGTTTGACGCCATAGGAGGTCAATGCATTCGCGAGTTGAGGGAGACTGGCGGAGACATCGTGCCACAGTACCTGACCTATAATTACCACATCAGGCCTTTGATCCTTTATCGTCTGAATTGCAAATTTATTGGATTTTTTGCAATATTCAGTAGTTGAAGCATCGACTTCCGGAAGATTAGGCAAACAACCGGAAGTCGCCACACTGAGAATTCCGATATCTTTAGGCAACTCATGCGTCACGCCGTAAATATATTGTTGCGCGTGTGAATCCCCCCAAAAAACAACCTTCTTGGACTTGTTTGACTTGAAACATTTCTCCGCAATATTGGAAACTGGAACGTTTGTGGCTGAACCTTTGAGAAAAGCATCCATATTGTACCAGTCACAATCGTACCTGAACTTACCAGGAATGTCCTCCTTCATAAAATATTGCCAATCAGGTTTTACATTAGCAAAGTACTCTGCAAATTCCTCTCTTTCGTCTTGACGAGATGGAAACCCATTCTTAAAGATGGTCGCCGCGCTAATGCTTATAAACACCAGAGCCACGCAGATCAAAAATCTGAACGCTGTGCGACCGGATACTTTTTGGCGCATAGGTATTTCGATAAACCTATAGGTCAACCATGCGAGAACTACAGATAAAACTACCATAGCACTGCGCAATGAGACGTCGGGTGTGCCTGAGAAAAAAATGTAAGTAAAAGAGAATATCGGCCAATGCCACAAGTAGAGCGGATAGCTGATCAAGCCAATAAAGACCAACAAACGTGACGACAATACTTTTTTATTAATCCAAGCGTCAGGCCCTGAAAACACTAACAGTGTTGAGCCTATGACGGGAAGCAGTGCCCAACCCCCAGGGAATTGTTTATTTTTATCAATAATAGATACTGCTGTAACGAGTAAGGCTATACCCACAAATGAGGCCGCATTACGAAGAGCCGGAGATCGATTTTTACACAAATGGGGCGATCCGAATACCGCAACGTAAGCTAACAAACTACCAAACAGTAACTCCCAAACCCGGTATTGAGGTAGAAAAAACACGCCTGCTGGTGTGTCGGAGATATAAAGCAAGCCGAATCCAAATGAACAGAGGCCAACGAATGTTATTGCTATTGCATAAGCCAACCTAGATCCGACTTTTGAAAGAACGATTATAGAGATTGGGAAAAACAGATAGAATTGCTCTTCGACGCCCAATGACCACAAATGCATGAGAGGTTTAGTTTCAACGGTTGCGTCAAAATAACCCGACTCGGAATACATCATGAAATTCTGAACAAAACTTAAACCAGCGATCATATGCTTGGAGAGGATTTTAAACTCCACCCCCATCATGATCAACCAGCCTGCGATAAACGACGAAAGCAGCACTATCAGGAGCGCTGGGAATATACGCCTCACACGCCGCACATAGAAATCATAGACACTGAAGCTATTTGTCGATACACCCTTGAATATAATATTGGATATCAGATACCCTGAAATCACAAAAAATATATCGACACCTACAAACCCACCCGTGATCACGGTAGGGAACGCGTGATATATAACTACAGCAAGAATTGCGAGCGCTCGTAGTCCATCGATATCGGGACGATAACTTAAAGATCGAACATGAAACTCATTCTCCCTCTCCGACAAAGCCTCCTCTGAAATCAAATTTTGCGCAGCACTGGAACCCATTAAATTATTTCCTTGTCAAATAATTTGCAGCACATCGCGCTGCAAAACGAAGGCTAAAAAATTCGCGCATTGTACTTTCCGCACAAAATAAATTCCAATAAAATTCAAGATAAACCCATTCCGAACGTCGTCCAATCGCCCTGCACATGATTGCACATGCTGAAGGACTAACTTCCAACAACCGTGTGAGCTTCACTTTGCATTTGATAGTTGGCCGATTATCAGATACCTATCCATCGATCACCTCGCATCTGCGGCGAAATATGATCGCAGGAGCGGCTTTGCACGAGCAAAATTCATAGCGCTGTTCCTTTACCTACTGAACGCGCTCGGTTTCGGGCACAGACCTGCGGACATTTCAGGTCCCCGACCTTGCCTTCTTTGGATGCGCTGATCTATTTTGACAAGATTGAGGACAGACCACCAACTCTACTCGCAGCCAGTTTTTGGCCACCTGCATCGGGCCTAGCGTACGGAGAGAAACATTTCATGCATTGCTAAGCGACGATTCGTCCTCCCTCAGAAAGAAAAGTTTCAGGCAAAACTTATGGCAGGTCGATAAATCCGAAATTTATGCTGTAGAATTTACCAGCACTTGCCCAACACCTAAAGGCTCGAGCACGTTACAGAGTTTAAAATTAAAACATCCGGAAATTAAGAATGGACACTGACAAATACAAGACACCACATACTTCAAAAATAAAAAGCATGCTTCAAGCCTTCAAAAACCATGAAAAGCTTTCTGCATTCTTTTTGACTTTGCTTATTATTTTCATCACCCAATTCGGCATAGGCGCTATTAAATTCGTTGGCGATGCTAACGCCTACTGGCATTACAGCTCTTTCATTCTAGACTTGGATTTTCCAAAAACTATGCGAGGATACTTTTATCCTCTAGTGCTCGCCCTTCCAAGATTTATAGCAAATTTGTGGCCCTCGTCTGGCTACACTGGATTTTACATCGTACAAGCGGTACTATTCTCCTACACTCTTTCCATCTTGTTACCCTATGTGTTCACAGGACTTATCGGAGGAAAGATCTCGATCTCCCGCCGAATAATTCCACCACTTCTCATTGCGATATTTTTTCCGGGCCTAATGGCATATCCATTAAGTGATCTCCCGGCACTATGCATGATCGTGGCAAGCCTTTACTTAGCCTTAAAAGCGTCCAAGCAGAACAGCCTTGCCTCATCATTCCTATTCTTGTTTTTAGCAGGCATCACCGCTTATGGCGCTTACAACACTAGAACTATATACTTTTTCACATTAGTAATTTTAATTCCGATCATCCCGATTTTATTACTCCAGAAAAACAGCCATATTGAAAAACTTCTGCTAACAGCTGCTTTTATTGCAGGAGCTACTTTTGCTTCGTTGCCACAGATAATGATCAACATTAAACACCTGAACTCACCATCACCATTTGTCATAACGGACCACAAAAACACTTCACTGTACGCCAATCAGTTAAAGTGGGGAGTTACCATACAAAGGTATGAGACTGGATACAACTCAGAAACCGGGGGTATATATCCGATTTATTACATAGATCCTTTGGGCGAGCGTTTATTTGAAGACGCCAATCTTGGCGAAGGCGTTATTACTGTCCCAAAAATCCTTACTGCCATTATCAATCACCCGCTTTCGTTTTTGCGAATTTACACTAAGCATTTCATTAATGGTATGGATGTTAGAGATCCGGATCCGTACACATCAACATCATCCAAGGATAGAAATTTCCGTTCTTTTACGAGTTTGTCAGTGTGTGTACTAGGTGCATTTTTCTTAGCACTCTTGGCTGCCAGATCTGAAACGGGCCGAAATCATTGGCCTCAAATACTTTTTAAAGTTACTTGGCTAGCTTTATTGATACTGCCTGTTTTGGCTATCACCCCAGGTGCGATAGAAACCAGATTTTTCCTACCACTGCACTTGATAGGCTATTGCGCCATTTCTTACGGCTTCTCAAAAAATTTGAAGAATGAATTTAGCGCTAAGAAAGCATTGCTCACTGTAGTAATATATCTGACATTAATCTTGTCTTTTTATAACAGCGCTAGAGAGTCAGTGCAACATCCGTCTTCAGCTATCAAAAAGGAATATTTTGAATAACGTATTTCTTTAGCTTCCATATTCAATTGAAGCGCCGGTCACGTTAGTTGGCTGATTACGTTAAAGGAAAGCAGGGGGAACTGAACATCGAGCCGGGCTCACGCTCGCGAACCCGGTACTTTTACCGAGAGCGGCAATCCCGTCATAAGATTTGACTCTCAAGAGGGCTGCCTCAATGATTGTCAGCGGAACGCGGCACGGTACTAGACAAGGCCAACCTTTATTCAGGGGCTTAGCTTCGTCAAAATTCATCAATAGTATCGCTTCGAATACTTAAAGGTGACACTCACGAATCGGCTAAAGCTCCGCAGGGTTTGCAGTTTCGACCAAGGGCGCAACGCAATGCGCCCTTGGCAGACCTGGTGCCCCCCCCTATGTGCAACAGCCACCTTTTCCACGAGGAGTCGCGGGAACCTCACACGGATGTGCGGCCTTGGCATCTTGCGGATTGCGCTGTTCCAGTCAGGTGCATGACGACACGCTTCTCTGACAAGCCGATTGTGGTCATTGAGGCGCAAATCTCCAATGACCTCGCCCTTAAGCGCTGAGTGATTACCGTGTTTGGGCTGCCAATCAAGATTTTTAAGTTTGTCTAGCACGCAAGAATGACTGGCAACAGAGGCCAAGCGGTCCTTGCTGCACTCAATATCAGCGCCAGCCGGCAATACAACTACGTGCATACTTACGCTACCATAAGCCCCATGACATGCATGAACCTCGATTTTATCCCGAATCAGTTTGGCCGTAGCGTGCAAATGCCGCTTTCGACTTATGCCCGTTGGATCAATCACATTCATGACTGAAGCGAAGCCGGGACGCTTGACCAAATCCTGATTGGTACTGACAGGAACCGTCCCCCCCCTCTAGAACCCATACGGAATAAAGCTCTGTGACACTGGAACAGAATTACACCGCGATTCTCGGCCAATTGGGCGAGGACGTGTCCCGCGAGGGCCTGCTCGACACGCCAAAGCGTGCCGCCAAAGCCATGCAGTACCTCTGCCGCGGTTATGAACAGACGCTCGAAGAGGTCACCAACGGTGCCCTGTTCAGCTCCGACAACAGCGAAATGGTGCTGGTCAAGGACATCGAGTTGTACTCGTTGTGCGAACACCACCTGCTGCCGTTTATCGGCAAGGCGCACGTTGCTTACATCCCGAGCGGCAAAGTGCTGGGCCTGTCCAAGGTCGCGCGGATCGTCGACATGTACGCCCGTCGCCTGCAGATTCAGGAAAACCTCAGCCGTCAGATCGCCGACGCTGTGCAACAAGTTACCGGCGCGCTGGGCGTGGCGGTGGTGATCGAGGCCAAGCACATGTGCATGATGATGCGCGGTGTCGAGAAACAGAATTCGTCGATGATCACTTCGGTGATGCTCGGTGAGTTCCGCGAAAATGCCGCGACTCGCAGCGAGTTTCTCAGCCTGATCAAGTAATTTGCTGTACGAAGAAAACCGGCATTCATCGCCGGTTTTTTTCGTCCGTGAAAAATCGGGTAAGCTGCGCGCCTTTCTTTATTTGCACCGTGAGGCTTTCAACGTGTTCGTCAAAGCGCTTCGTGTCGGCCTCGGCCAACTGGTTATCTTCATCGACTTCATCACCCGTCCGGGCAAGAAAAAACGCTCCGCCGCTGCTCAGGCTCAGGTGGATGCCGCTGCAAAAGACCTGACCTTGTATCAGTTCCACGCCTGCCCGTTCTGCGTGAAAACCCGCCGTACCTTGCGTCGCTTGAGTGTGCCGGTGGCGCTGAAGGATGCGAAGAATAACGAGCAGGATCGTCAGGCCCTGCTGGAACAGGGTGGTCGAATCAAGGTGCCTTGCTTGCGCATTGACGAGAATGGCCAGACCACCTGGATGTATGAGTCCAAGGTGATTATTGATTATCTGGATAAGCGCTTCGCGGCGGTCTGATGATTCTGTATTGGGGCTGATGGCCCCTTCGCGAGCAGGCTTACTCCTACAGGGGAACGCATTCCAATTGTAGGAGTGAGCCTGCTCGCGATGAGGCCATTCCAGGCACCAAAAATCCCAGACAAAAATAAACCGGCCCATGAGCCGGTTTATTTGTTTTCAGGCCGCTTTATCGATCTGCGCCTGGCGCACCACCGCCGCCAATCGCTTGAGCCCTTCATCCAGCCGCGCCGGATCGATATGGCTGAAATTCAAGCGCAAATGCCCATGATGATTATCCGGCTCGGGAAAAAACGGCTCCCCCGGCATAAACGCCACATCATTGGCCAACGCTCCATTGAGTAATGTCCGCGTATCCAGCGGTTGCTTCAACGTCAGCCAGAAAAACAGCCCACCCTGTGGCATGTTCCAGTCGGCCAGATCAGCAAAATGCGTTTCCAGCGCCGCTTGAAACGCATCGCGCCGCTGCCGATAGAAGCCACGCAATTCGCTCAAGTGCTGCTGATATTTCTCAGTGCCGATCCACTGCAACGCCTGCCACTGACCGATGCGGTTGGTGTGCAGATCCGCTGATTGCTTGAGTTTGAGCAAATGCGGAAACAGGTCCGGGCTGGCGATAAGGTAGCCGACGCGCAAACCCGGCAGCAAGGTTTTCGACACCGTGCCGGTGTAGATCCAGCTGGATTTCTGCAGGCGTCCGGCAATCGGTTTGGCGCTGCCGCCATCGAAAGTCAGTTCGCGGTAAGGCTCGTCTTCGATCAGGGTGACGCCGAATTCATCGAGCAATGCCGCAACGGCGGCGCGCTTGGCTTCGCTGTAGCGCACGGCTGACGGGTTCTGGAACGTCGGGATCAGATAGATAAACGCCGGACGATGCTGCTCCAGACGACTGCGCAACTGTACCAGGTTCGGACCATCGGACTCTTGCGGAACGGTCAGGCAATCGGCGCCGAACAATTGGAAAATTTGCAGGGCGGCGAGATAGGTCGGCGCTTCGAGCAGGATTTCCGTGCCCTTGTCGATGTACAGCTTGGCCGCCAGATCGAGGGTTTGCTGGGAGCCGCTGACCACCAGCACCTGACTCGCCTGACATTCCAGCCCCAGTGCCCTCGCCTCCGCCGCCAGAGCCTCGCGCAATGCCGGCTCGCCTTCGCTCATGCCGTATTGACCGAGCGACAGCGGCATGTCGGCCCACTCAACCTTGGGCAACATGGCTTCAGCAGGCAAGCCGCCAGCGAACGACATCACCTCCGGGCGCTGGGCGGCGGCAAGGATTTCACGGATCAAAGAACTTTTAAGGCGCGAGACACGTTCGGAAAAAGCCATGGGGGTCACCGGTAGCGAGGCGGACGAAAAATGAGTCAAACTAGTTGACTGAAATTACGACAGCTTGAGCGAGTACGTCAACATGCTTGACCTTAAAAACCCTGCAAGCCAACAACAGGCGATGGAAGCGTTTTTCTTTGGCTATCAGGCGTTCACCGCCAAGGCTGACGAAATGCTCGAACGCCGCGGCCTCTCGCGGGTGCATCAGCGCATTGTGTTTTTCATCGCGCGGTATCCGAATTTGAGTGTGAAGGAATTGCTCGGCTTGCTCGGTGTGAGCAAGCAGGCGCTGAACATGCCATTGCGGCAGTTGCAGGAAATGCACCTGGTCGACAGCGTCGCGTCTGAAACGGACAAGCGAAAGCGGCTGCTGGCGTTGACGGCCGAAGGCGCGAAGTTCGAGCAGGCGTTGCGGCGTGAGCAGGTGAAGTTGCTGGAGCGGGTGTTTGCCGAGGCTGGGGAGGCGGCGGTGAATGGCTGGTTGGCGGTGAATCTGGCGTTGGGGAAAAGTCAGACGGCACTCGATTGAATGGGACTGCCTCTTCGCGAGCAAGCTCACTCCCACTGGGGATCGCATTTCAAATGTGGGAGCGAGCCTGCTCGCGAAGGGGCCAGTGCAGGCGATATATCGCTATCGACGGAACTTTCGTAAACAAAACCAAAAACAATATTTGCTTTATTTGTACACAAAAGCATAATCCACAGCGTGCGAGTTCCTGACCGCATGGTCAACAAATTCGCAAGTGCCTCAAAGGGCCGCTGCCACCCCTCATGGGTCCGGCCCTGGAAATAACAATAAAACTCTTGAGGAGTACTCGCTGTGGAAAGCCGCAAATCCGAAGCATCGCCGCTGGATCTCTCGCCACCGTTACGCAGTGGCTTGCTGGAACGTCTGTTCAAACTCAGCTTGCATGGCACCACGGTGAAGACCGAGCTGATTGCCGGTCTGACAACCTTCATCACCATGGCTTACATCATCTTCGTCAACCCGAACATCATGGCCGATGCCGGGATCGATCACGGTGCAGCCTTCGTCGCCACCTGTATCGCCGCTGCGCTGGGCTGCCTGTTGATGGGTCTGTACGCCAACTGGCCGGTGGGTCTGGCGCCGGGCATGGGCCTCAATGCGTTCTTCACCTACACCGTGGTCGGCACCATGGGCTACAACTGGGAAACCGCGCTCGGTGCGGTGTTTGTGTCCGGTGTGTTGTTCATGATCCTGACCTTCTCGCGGATTCGCGAGTGGCTGCTCAACAGTATTCCCGTCAGCCTGCGTTTTGCGATGGGTGCCGGTGTCGGCCTGTTCCTTGGTCTGATCGGTCTGAAAACTGCGGGCATCGTCGTCGATAGCCCGGCAACCCTGATCAAACTCGGCTCTCTGCGAGAACCCGGCCCGCTGCTCGCCGCCATCTGCTTCCTGATGATTGCGATCCTCAGCTACCACCGCGTGTTCGGCGCGATCCTGATCAGCATCATCACCGTGACGCTGGCGGGTTGGGGCCTCGGCCTCGTTCACTACGAAGGCATCATGTCCGCGCCGCCAAGCCTGGCACCGACCTGGATGGCGATGAACGTGGCCGGCGTATTCAACGTCAGCATGATCAGCGTGGTCCTGGCGTTCCTCTTTGTGCACATGTTCGACACCGCCGGCACCCTGATGGGCGTTGCCCAGCGCGCCAATCTGGTCAACGCTGACGGTCGTATCGAAAACCTTTCCCGCGCGATGAAAGCCGACAGTGCGTCCAGCGTTTTCGGTGCTGTGGTCGGTGTTCCACCTGTCACCAGCTATGTAGAAAGTGCCGCCGGTGTGGCCGCTGGTGGTCGGACTGGTCTTACCGCAGTGACCGTAGGTGTGCTATTTATAGCGGCAATGTTTTTCGCACCGCTGGCCGGCATGATTCCGGCTTACGCCACCGCCGGTGCACTGATCTACGTAGCGATGCTGATGATGGGCGGCATGGCCCACATCGAGTGGGACGAAGCCACTGATGCCATCCCGGCAATCGTCACCGCCATCATGATGCCGCTGACCTTCTCGGTCGCCGACGGTATCGCACTGGGCTTCATCACCTACGTGGCGCTGAAGGCCGGTACGGGCAAGTACAAGGAAATCTCCGTGAGCCTGTGGGTGCTCTGCGCGATCTTCATCGCCAAGTTCATCTTCCTGTAAGCGCTACGCGGTTCAGGCTTCAAAACGGCCTCACCCTCACGGGTGGGGCTTTTGTGCATTTTTCAGTACAACAAAAAGGAGGAAAATGATGAGTCTGGAAACCTGGTTGCTGTTCAGCGGCGCTGCATTGGTGGTGATCCTCATTCCGGGGCCACTGTCGTTGCTGATGATCAGCAACAGTCTGAACTTCGGTCTGCGCCGGTCGTACCCGGCGTTTCTCGGTGGCGTGATTGCGTCGATCTGTTTGCTCAGTGCGTCGGCATTGGGGCTTGGCGCCCTGCTACTGGCATCTGAGCAGCTGTTCAGCGCGCTGAAAATCGTTGGTGCGCTGTATCTGTTCTATCTCGCCTGGCAGAGCTGGCAGCAATCGCGTCAGCCGTCGGTGGGCGCAGAAGTGCCTCAGGCTGCACCGACACCGCGCTTTCGTACGCTGTTCGGGCGCGCGTTTGTGTTGGGCGCGAGCAATCCGAAAGACATCCTCTTCTTTGCTGCGTTTCTGCCGCAGTTTCTCAGCGCGCAGCAGCCGTTCCTGCCGCAGTTGTTGATCATGATTGCGACGTGGGTGGTGCTCGATCTGTGCTGCAAACTGGCTTACGGGCTGGGTGCGCATGGCGCGGCGCGGTATTTGCGCAGTGGTAAAGGTCAGAGTTGGTTCAACCGGGTAAGTGCCGGATTGTTCAGTGGCGCGGGCGCCGCGTCCCTGTTGAGCCGTTAAGAGCAAAAGATCGCAGCCTGCGGCAAGCTCCTACATGGGATTGCACGTCAATCTGTAGGAGCTGCCGCAGGCTGCGATCTTTTGACTTTAAGACAGGCAAAAAAAAGCCCGCAGTGTGAGCGGGCGAAAGACCAAAGAAGCTATATGCGCAGTCGCTTCCCGGTGGGGGCAGCTGCTTGGGGGTCAACTGCCCCGGTACGTGGAGTAGCTGTAAGGCGAAATCAGCAAAGGCACGTGGTAGTGATCCTGTTCGGCAGAGATGCCGAAACGCAGCACAACCACGTCCAGAAATGCCGGTTCCGGCAACTGCACGCCACGGGCGCGGTAGTAATCGCCCGCGTGGAACTGAACCTGATAAACGCCGGTTCGATAGTCATCGCCTTGCAGCAGCGGTGCATCGACCCGGCCATCGCTGTTGGTGACGGCACTGGCGACCAATTCCAGTTGCGAACCTTCAACGCGGTACAGCTCGACCTTGATCGAACTGCCCGGGCAACCGTGTGCAGCGTCCAAAACGTGTGTTGTCAAACGTCCCATTGATTCTGCGCGCCTGCCTGCGTGGAAGCAGTCAGACCTCGCGCCTCCCGAAGTCAGTTGAAAAGGAGACCGCACCGATTCGGAACACGAAAAGCTGCGGCGAGCGATTGATTAAGACACTTTTCAAAAAAATTGTACACAATAAAAACGACATTTTTTCCTGTACCCCCGCTACCCGGGCCTTTACCCCCGATCTGCCAGCACAGTGCCTGAACATTGAACTTTCAATCCATTAGCTGACTGATCAGGCAGGTTTCTTGCAGGCTCACGCCATTAACAGCAAAAGATGACAGTCGGTGAAAAATGCGAAAATTCAGGCTTACAAATTGCGATTAAAGTTGTATACAATCAGCCCATCGCTGTGACGCAAGCCTGCCAGGCCGCCACACCCATCTGTCAACGAACAAGAAGGAAGACTGCAGTGAGCGCTGACTACCCACGCGACCTGATCGGTTACGGCAGTAACCCTCCTCACCCACACTGGCCGGGCAATGCCCGCATCGCGCTGTCCTTCGTGCTCAATTACGAAGAAGGCGGCGAGCGCAACATTCTGCACGGCGACAAAGAATCCGAAGCGTTCCTGTCTGAAATGGTTGCTGCTCAGCCGCTGCAAGGCGCGCGCAACATGAGCATGGAATCGCTTTACGAGTATGGCAGCCGTGCCGGCGTCTGGCGGATCCTGAAACTGTTCAAGGAATTCGACATCCCGTTGACCATCTTCGCCGTCGCCATGGCCGCTCAGCGCCACCCGGATGTGATCCGTGCGATGGTCGATGCCGGCCACGAGATCTGCAGCCACGGTTACCGTTGGATCGACTACCAGTACATGGACGAAGCGCAGGAACGCGAGCACATGCTCGAAGCGATCCGCATCCTCACCGAAATCACCGGCGAGCGCCCACTGGGCTGGTATACCGGCCGCACCGGGCCGAACACCCGTCGCCTGGTCATGGAAGAAGGTGGTTTCCTCTACGACTGCGACACCTACGACGACGACCTGCCCTACTGGGAACCGAACAACCCGACCGGCAAGCCGCATCTGGTGATCCCGTACACCCTCGACACCAACGACATGCGCTTCACCCAAGTGCAAGGTTTCAACAAGGGTGACGACTTCTTCGAATACCTCAAAGACGCGTTCGACGTGCTCTACGCCGAAGGCGCTGACGCACCGAAAATGCTCTCGATCGGTCTGCACTGCCGCCTGATCGGCCGTCCGGGTCGCATCGCCTCGCTCAAACGCTTTATCGAATACGCCAAAAGTCATGAACAGGTGTGGTTCAGCCGTCGCGTCGACATCGCGCGTCACTGGCACGAAACCCAGCCGTACCAAGGGGCCGCCCAATGAGCCGCTTTCAAACCCTGCAACCGTCGACCCTGAGCCGCGACGCTTTCGTCAACGCTTTCGCCGACATCTACGAACATTCGCCATGGGTAGCCGAGAAGGCCTACGACCTGGGCGCGGACGCTTCGATCGACGAGATCGAAACCCTGCACCAGCGCATGAGCGACATCCTGTTGAGCGCCGATCACGCCAGTCAACTGGCACTGATCAACGCTCACCCGGACCTGGCCGGCAAAGCTGCCGTCCAGGGCCAACTGACCGAAGCCAGCACCAATGAACAAGCTGGCGCCGGTATTCACCACTGCACGGCCGAAGAGTTCCAGC
>NZ_JBIUVX010000038.1:0-1893 GCF_044743175.1 Pseudomonas sp. NPDC087690 | reverse complement strand
AAGCCAAGTTCAAGTTTCCCTTCATCATGGCGGTAAAAGGCAGCAACCGGCATCAGATCCTCGCGGCGTTCGAAACGCGCATTCACAACTCGCAAGACACCGAGTTCAAATGCGCGCTGGCGGAGATCAACAAGATCGCCCTGTTCCGTTTACTGACTCTTTAGCAAGCCTGGCCCGAGCATGTCAGACGCGGAGAATGCCCAGGGCCTCGCAAGCATCCCCAGCCACTTATTTAAAGGCAGACAAGAAGAATGAAAGCTTACGCCGTACCTTTCGAAAAATTCGTCAACCTGGCCGATGCCCGTCTGGGCACCAAAATCATCTCGGTCACCGATGACTGGTTCGCAGACGCCAATCGTCTGTTCCAACCGACCCCGGCCGTATGGAAGGAGGGCGTGTTCGATGACAACGGCAAGTGGATGGACGGCTGGGAATCGCGCCGCAAGCGCTTCGAAGGCTTCGACAGCGCAGTGATCCGTCTGGGCGTACCGGGCTCGATCAAAGGCGTGGACATCGACACTTCATTCTTCACCGGCAACTTCCCGCCATCGGCCTCTCTGGAGGCGTGCTTCCTGGCCTCGGGCGAGCCTGATGAAAACACCCAGTGGACTGAAGTGCTGTCGGCCGTCGAGCTGCAGGGCAACAGCCACCACTACCACGAAATCAGCAACGACCAAGCGTTCAGCCACCTGCGCTTCAACATCTACCCGGACGGCGGTGTTGCCCGTCTGCGCGTGTACGGTGTGCCGCATCGCGACTGGTCGGCAGTTGGCGACAACGAGCAAGTCGATCTGGCAGCAGCCCTCAATGGTGGCCGCGCCCTCGCCTGCTCCGACGAACACTTCGGCCGCATGAGCAACATCCTCAATCCGGGCCGCGGCATCAACATGGGCGACGGCTGGGAAACTGCACGTCGCCGCACGCCGGGCAATGACTGGGTGATCGTCGCACTGGGTCATCCGGGCGAGATCGAGAAGATCGTCGTCGACACCCTGCACTTCAAAGGCAACTACCCGGACACTTGCTCGATCCAGGGCGCTTTCGTGAAAGGCGGTACTGACAGCCAGATCGAAACCCAGTCGCTGTTCTGGCGTGAACTGCTGCCAAGCCAGAAGCTGGAAATGCACGCCGAGCACACCTTCGTCGAGCAGATCAAGGCGCTGGGCCCGATCACCCACATCCGCCTGAACGTGTTCCCGGACGGTGGTGTGAGTCGCCTGCGTGTACTGGGCAAGGTCGCTAAATAACACCGCAATGATCGTTCCCACGCTCTGCGTGGGAACGCATCACTGGACGCTCTGCGTCCGTTTTGGATGTGACGCGGAGCGTCACGGGCTGCATTTCCACGCGGAGCGTGGGAACGATCACTCAACGAAAAGAAGAACAGCATGCGCACACTAACGATTGAACCGCTGAGCAAAGAAGCCTTCGCCCCTTTCGGTGACGTCATCGAAACCGACGGCAGCGATCACTTCATGATCAACAACGGTTCGACCATGCGCTTCCACAAACTGGCGACGGTCGAAACCGCTCTGCCTGAGGACAACGCGATCATCAGCATCTTCCGCGCCGACGCGCAGGACATGCCGTTGACCGTTTGCATGCTGGAACGCCATCCGCTGGGCAGCCAGGCTTTCATACCGCTGCTCGGCAACCCCTTTCTGATCGTGGTCGCGCCAGTTGGCGATGAACCTGTATCAGGCTTGGTCCGCGCCTTCGTCACCAACGGCAGGCAGGGCATCAATTACCATCGCGGCGTTTGGCACCATCCGGTGCTGACGATCGAAAAGCGGGATGACTTCCAGGTGGTTTAACGCACTGGCACAGGCAAAAACATCGATGAGCATTTTTTCAAAGACGATGAGCCTTTGATCCTCGCCCCCCACCAATAAC
>NZ_JBIUVX010000037.1:39743-49052 GCF_044743175.1 Pseudomonas sp. NPDC087690 | reverse complement strand
AGCAGCCCCAAGAACTGAAGTTTTAACGGAATAGTACATTATGTCGGCGACTCAAAATTACGGCACTGGCCGTCGCAAGACCGCAACCGCACGCGTTTTCCTGCGTCCGGGTACTGGTAACATCTCCATCAACAACCGTTCGCTGGAAAACTTCTTCGGTCGTGAAACTGCCCGCATGGTAGTTCGCCAGCCGCTGGAGCTGACTGAGACTGTCGAGAAGTTCGACATCTACGTCACCGTGATCGGCGGTGGTGTAAGTGGTCAAGCTGGCGCAATCCGCCACGGTATCACTCGCGCTCTGATGGACTACGACGAAACCCTGCGTGGCGCTCTGCGCAAAGCTGGCTTCGTTACTCGCGACGCCCGTGAAGTTGAACGTAAGAAAGTTGGTCTGCGTAAAGCGCGTAAGCGTCCGCAGTACTCGAAGCGTTAATTCCGCTTTCGCGTTCAAAAAGAACGCCCGCCTCCTCACGGAAGCGGGCGTTTTTTTATGCCTGCGATTTATCAAAGAATTGCGCTGCGACAACTTGCCACTTCTGTAGACCCCCTATACTGCAAGGCTTGAGGGTATGAGCTCCGGGTAATTCCCTTGTCAGAATTGGGGCTTTTCATTACCATCTCGGCAAAATTTTTATAAGTAACATTGATTTATTTAGTAGATGCCTGATTTAACAGGCCACAAAAGCTGATGGGAGAGGACTGAATGAGCAATGACGGCGTGAATGCAGGCCGGCGTCGCTTCTTGGTAGCAGCCACATCCGTGGTGGGTGCTGCAGGAGCGGTGGGGGCTGCGGTCGCGTTCGTGGGGTCATCGTTTCCCAGTGCCAAGGCGAAAGCCGCTGGTGCACCGGTGAAAGTGAATGTCAGCAAAATCGAGCCAGGACAGCAGATGATTGCTGAGTGGCGCGGCCAGCCGGTGTTCATTGTCCGCCGTACCGAGGAAATTCTGGGGAATCTCAAGAAGATCGAGGGCCAGCTCTCCGATCCGACCTCCAAAAACTCCACGCAACCCACCTATGTCGACCCTGAGGTGCGCTCGATCAAGCCGGAAATTCTGTTGCTGATCGGGATCTGCACGCACCTGGGTTGCTCACCAACCTTCCGTCCCGAAGTGGCACCTGCGGATCTGGGTAAAGACTGGGTCGGTGGCTATTTCTGCCCTTGCCACGGTTCCCACTACGATCTGGCTGGCCGCGTCTACAAGTCGCAACCTGCGCCTTTGAACCTGCCAGTTCCCCCGCATTCCTATGAGACCGATGACCTGATTGTCATTGGCGTCGATACGGAGAAAGCGTGATGAGCAAATTCATGGATTGGGTTGATGCGCGCTTTCCTGCGACCAAAATGTGGGAAGACCATCTCAGCAAGTATTACGCTCCAAAAAACTTCAACTTTTTCTACTTCTTCGGCTCCCTGGCGCTGCTGGTGCTGGTCAACCAGCTCGTCACCGGTGTCTGGCTGACGATGAGCTACACGCCATCGGCAGAAGAGGCTTTTGCGTCCGTCGAAGGCATCATGCGTGACGTCAATCACGGTTCGATCTTGCGCCTGCTGCACGCTGTCGGCGCTTCGATGTTCTTCATCGTGGTGTATCTGCACATGTTCCGTGGTCTGCTTTACGGTTCGTACCAGAAACCGCGCGAGCTGGTCTGGGTGTTCGGCATGCTGATTTACCTGGCGCTGATGGCCGAAGCCTTCATGGGTTACCTGCTGCCATGGGGTCAGATGTCCTACTGGGGCGCCCAGGTGATCATCTCGCTGTTCGGTGCGATTCCCGTCATCGGTAACGACCTGACCCAGTGGATCCGTGGTGACTATCTGATCTCCGGGATCACCTTGAACCGCTTCTTCGCCTTGCACGTTGTCGCGCTGCCAATCGTGATTCTCGGTCTGGTGGTGTTGCACATTCTGGCGTTGCACGAAGTGGGTTCGAACAACCCTGACGGCGTCGATATCAAGAAGCACAAAGACGAAAACGGCATCCCGCTGGACGGCATTGCCTTCCACCCGTACTACACCGTGAAGGACATTGTCGGTGTTGTGGTGTTCTTGTTTATCTTCTGCTTTATCGTGTTCTTTTTCCCGGAAATGGGCGGCTACTTCCTCGAAAAACCAAACTTCGAGCAAGCTAACCCGTTCAAGACGCCTGAGCACATTGCCCCGGTTTGGTACTTCACGCCGTTCTACGCCATCCTGCGTGCGATTCCGGACAAACTCATGGGTGTTATCGCCATGGGCGCCTCGATTGCCTTGCTGTTCGTGCTGCCGTGGCTCGATCGCAGCCCGGTGAAATCGATGCGCTACAAAGGCTGGATGAGCAAAATCTGGCTGGTGGTGTTCTGCATTTCGTTCGTTATTCTCGGCATTCTTGGCGTTCTTGCGCCGACTCCGGGGCGAACCTTGCTGTCGCAGGTCTGCACCTTCCTGTACTTCGCCTACTTCATTCTGATGCCGTTCTACACCCGGCTCGAGAAGACCAAACCGGTTCCGGAAAGGGTGACTGGCTGATGAAAAAGTTATTTTTTGCTCTGATTTTTGCTGCTCTGCCTGTCTTGTCTTTCGCCGCTGAACACGGTGGTCCGGAGCTGGAAAAGGTCGACATTGACGTCTCCGACAAGGCTGCCTTGCAGGATGGTGCGCGTACCTTTGCCAACTATTGCATGGGTTGCCACAGTGCCAAGTTCCAGCGTTACGAGCGGGTTGCCGATGACCTCGGTATCCCTCACGAACTGATGCTGGAAAAACTGGTGTTCACCGGCGCGAAAATCGGCGATCACATGAACATTGGCATGCAGCCAGCCGACGCCAAGACCTGGTTTGGCGCGGCGCCACCGGACCTGACGCTGGTGGCGCGCGTGCGCGGCACCGACTGGCTCTACGGTTATCTGCATTCGTTCTACGAAGATCCTGCGCGTCCATGGGGCGTGAACAACAAGGTCTTCCCGAACGTCGGCATGCCTAACGTACTGGTCGGCCTGCAAGGTCGTCAGGTCGTGGGTTGCAAACAGGTGCAGATCGTCGAGGATGGCAAAAAGCAATACGATCCGCTGACCGGCACGCCTTTGACCCATGAAGCGTGTGATCAGCTGACCATCGTGCCGAAGACCGGTACTCAGAATGCAGAGCAGTTCGATGAGACGGTCAAGAATCTGGTAACCTTCCTGGCTTACTCGGCTAACCCGGTTAAGCTGCAACATCAGCGCATCGGTACTTATGTCTTGCTGTACCTGGCGTTCTTCTTTGTGTTCGCCTACCTGCTCAAGCGTGAATACTGGAAAGACGTGCACTGATACGCTTCAAGCATTGCTGTTAATCGCGCGCGCCCAAGGGCGCCTCCGGTAACACAAGATCTGGCTCGCCAGGTGTTGTGGGAGGCGCCCTCTGGGCGCGCGCGTTTTTCCGGTTCCGACAAATTCAACAAGCGAGGAGGATCGCCATGGGCGTGACCAATCGGTTGGCCTGTTACTCCGACCCCGCCGACCACTATTCCCACCGAGTGCGCATCGTGCTTGCAGAGAAGGGTGTCAGCGCCGAAATCATTTATGTGGAAGCTGGTCGTCAGCCGCCTAAACTGATTGAGGTGAACCCTTACGGCAGTCTGCCGACGCTGGTCGATCGTGACCTGGCGTTGTGGGAGTCGACCGTGGTGATGGAATATCTGGATGAGCGTTACCCGCACCCGCCATTGATGCCGGTTTATCCGGTAGCGCGTGCCAACAGCCGTCTGCTGATTCACCGTATTCAGCGAGACTGGTGTGGTCTGGTGGATCTGATCCTGGATCCGAAAAGCAAGGAGGCCGCGCGAGTCGTGGCGCGCAAGGAATTGCGAGAAAGCCTGACGGGCGTGTCGCCGCTGTTCGCCGACAAGCCATTTTTCCTCAGTGAGGAACAAAGTCTGGTGGATTGCTGCCTATTGCCAATACTCTGGCGTTTGCCGATTCTGGGTATTGAACTGCCGCGGCCAGCCAAGCCGCTGCTTGATTACATGGAGCGCCAGTTTGCGCGTGAGGCTTTCCAGGCGAGTCTGTCTGGTGTCGAACGCGATATGCGCTAAGGCTTAAGGAGCCGCTATGAACTCCAGTCGACCTTATCTGGTCCGCGCGCTCTACGAGTGGATTGTTGATAACGATTGCACCCCGCACATGCTGGTCAATTCCGAATACCCGGCGGTGCAGGTGCCGCAGGGTTTTGCCAGTGACGGGCAGATTGTCCTGAACATCTCGCCGAGCGCCGTGCGTCATCTGCACATGGACAACGACGTGGTGACCTTTGAAGGTCGCTTCGGTGGCGTTCCACACAGCTTGTATGTGCCGATCAGCGCGATTCTGGGCATCTATGCCCGGGAGAACGGTCAAGGCATGGTGTTCGATCTCGAATCACCGATGGATGACGAAGACGACATCGAGCTGGGTGACGACCAGCCGCCACCGGACAGTGAGCCACCGCGTCCAAGCGGCCGGCCAAGTCTGAAAGTGGTGAAATAAAAAAAGGCGATCCGGATGGATCGCCTTTTTCATGCGCGTCTCAAAACTGCATGCGCATCGCCAAACTGTAGGAGCTTGCGGCAGCTCCTGCACAGAGTTGTGTGTCAGTCGATGTATTCGAAGAGTTTGACGATCTTCTGCACCCCGGAAACCCCCTGAACCAGGTTGGTCGCCTGAGTGGCTTCCTGTTTGGTCAGCAGGCCCAGCAGGTAGACGATGCCGTTCTCGGTCACGACCTTGATGCGCGAGCCAGGGATGCTGGCGTCGGTGAGCATCTGTGTCTTGATCTTGGAGGTCAGCCAGGTGTCGTTCTGGCGCGCCAGGAAGCCGGACGGCGGTATGACTTGCAGTTCGTTATGAACGGTTTTTACCCGTTGGACGGCGGCTGCCGCTTGCTCGGCCTTGGCTTTCAAGTCTGCGCGAGGCGTTTGACCGGCCAGCAAGACAACTCCGTTGAAACTGGTGACGACGATGTGCGAATCGTTGTCCAGGGCCGGGTCGGCTTTGGCCACGTTCACGCCCACTTTGGTTTCGATCAACGAATCGTCGATCTTGCTGCCGAAGGTGCGGGTGCCACGGTCGTCATCGATCGGTGCTTCACGGCTGGCGTTCACCACCGAGGTGCAACCGCTGATGCCGAGGCACAGGGTCAAGGCCAGAAGGCCAAGGCGATTAGGGGTCATTCTTCACTCCCGAACAGTTGGCTGTCGATCAGATCGCAGAGGCAATGGATCGCCAGCAAGTGGACTTCTTGAATACGTGCAGTGACATTGGCCGGTACGCGAATCTCGACGTCCTCGGGCAACAGCAGCGACGCCATGCCGCCGCCATCGCGTCCGGTCAAAGCTACGACAATCATTTCGCGATCATGTGCGGCCTGGATCGCTTGAATAATGTTTGCCGAGTTGCCGCTGGTCGAAATCGCCAGCAGGACATCGCCTGGCTGACCGAGCGCGCGGATCTGTTTGGAGAACACTTCGTTGTAGCTGTAGTCGTTGGCGATCGAGGTGATTGTCGACGTGTCGGTAGTCAAGGCGATAGCCGGCAGGCTCGGGCGCTCGCGCTCGAAGCGGTTGAGCAGCTCGGACGAGAAGTGCTGCGCGTCGCCGGCCGAGCCGCCGTTGCCGCACGAGAGCATTTTGCCTTCGTTGAGCAGGGCGTTGACCATGATCTGGCTGGCTTGCTCGATGTGCGGTGCAAGTACGTCCATCGCCTGTTGCTTGGTGTCGATACTGGCCTGGAAAAGCTGGCGAATTCGGGATTGCATGTCCATCTGTGTGACCTTAAGTAGCGCGGCTATTCGGCACATGAATGTGCAGCCCGCAAAGCAAAGAGCAAAATTTGTCGGTGGGATTGTCCGGGTAGCAACGCCGGCGATCAACTGTCGAAAGCATTCTGCAACCAGTTCAGCTGATCCGGATGGCAGTCGATCGCCACCACATCGAAGCGGCAAGGGGAATTGGCCCAACGCGATTCGCGTTGAAGAAAATACTGCGCAGCGAAAATCAGTTTCTGCTGCTTGCGCCCGTCGATGCTAGCGAGCGCGCCACCCCATTGAGTGTTTTTTCTGTAGCGAACTTCAACGAATACTACTGTATCGCCATCAAGCATGACCAGATCAAGCTCGCCGCGTTTACATAACCAGTTCTGTGCAAGCAGCTGCAACCCCTGGTTTTGCAGATGCTCGAGCGCCTGGCGCTCGGCATCCTTGCCGCTCTGCGAGCGTGACCTGTCAGGCATTAGCGCGGGGTGTCCGGCAGGCGCTGAACCTGGCCGCTGACGAACTGCGCCCAAGGCAATTGACGCACAACGCGTTGGGTCTGGGTCATGCCGAGGCTGCCCGATTCACCGTCGATGCGGCTGTCCGGCAGGGCTTTGAGTTGGCCCAGGCGCGGTGCCAGGCGATAGGCGTCAACACCCATCGCGTACAGGCGGCCGAGGCTGCCAGCGGCTTGCGGCCACTGTGCAACCACTTGCTGACGCAGTGGGTCGCTGGTGTCCAGCAGCCATGGAGTTTCGCAGAAGCGAATGCCGTTCATATCGTTGTACTGGTTGACGTCGCCGCTGGCACTGTACACGTGCGAGGTTGCGTAGACCGGAACGTCACCGGCGTACTGGAAGTTCAGGGTCGGTTTGATCTGTTGCGCCTGTTGCGGCGTGGCGGCAAGGAAGATGAACTCGATGTCCTGACGACGCGAGGGCTGTGCGGCGACGTTGGTGCCAGCGGCATTCTGCAGGCTCTTGGCGCGGGCTTCGCTCTGACGTAGCTGGAACATGTCAGCGATCTGCTGGGCCAGTTGCACCGGCTGATCGACGCGTTCGGTGGCAACAATGCTGCCGCCGTTGGCTTGCCAGTCCTGGCTGAAGGCACGCAGTACACGGTCGCCCCATTCGCCTTTCGGCACCATGATCGCGGCGCGGTGCAAGCCATCGGCACGAGCGCGGCGCGACACTTCGCGGGCTTCGTCTTCAGCGGCCAGACCAAACTGGAACAGCTGCGCCGGGCCCTGATCGCCTTCGCTGTAGTTCAGCGCGAGGGTGGTGATCGGCAGTTGCGGGCGAGTGCTCAGTTGTTTGACCAGTGGTTTTTCCAGTGGGCCAACGACCAGTTGCACGCCGTCAGCCTGAGCCTTGCGGTAGAACTCGTCCATCGAAGTCAGCTTCGAGCTGTCGTAGAACTCGATCGCTGGTGGCTTCTGCCCGGCCTGTTGTGCCTGATAGTGCGCAGCCATGAAACCTTCACGCAGCGCCTTGCCAACGGCGGCCAGTTGGCCGTCCTGCGGCAGCAGCAGGGCGATTTTGCTCAGAGGCTGGCTGGCCAGCTCCTTGAGTTTGGTCAGCGGCAGCGGCAGGTTGATCGCGGCCGGGTGCTTTGGATTCTGCGCCCGCCAGGTGTCGATCGCGGCTTGCTGCTGTTCCAGCGTACCGGCGGATTTCACTGCCAGCGCCAGGCCCATCCAGCCGCCGAGATCGTCGGTGGTGTTCGGTTGCAGTTGGTCGGACGGCAGCGAGCCAATCAGGGTCCAGATCGCTTCGTGGTTCTTGCTCGCGGCTTCGCCTTGCAGCATCGGCGCGATGAACACGCGCTCGCGAGCGGCTGCGAGCGTCTGACCGTCGGCTTCAAGGGCGCGGGCGTGAACGGTGCCGGTGCGCACTTGCTGCTCTTCAGGCATCTCGCCCAAGTGTTGCAGGCTTGGATGGCTCAGGGCAGTCAGCGCGGCTTTCGGCTGATTGCGGGTCATGGCCAGCTCGGCATTCAGCGTGCTGGCGAAAATCTGCTGGCCTGGCTTCAGTTGCTCCATCGGCACTTGTTGCAGGATTTGCGCGGACTGTCCGGCGTTGCCTTGGCGATAAGCCAGATCCGCCGCGCTGAGGCGCAACAGGGCGGCTTTTTCCGGGGTTTTCGCCTGGGTCGCCTGTTCGAGCAGTTGCTCGATGCTGGCATCCGGGGTCCGTGGAAGTTCGCCAAGGCTGGAGGAAGGGGAGCTGGCGCAAGCCGCCAACAGGGCAGCGAGGCAGAGGGCAGTGAACAGCCGCAGGCAAGCGATCATGTAAGTGTTCCTGATACTCGATCAAATTAGCGTCGAATTGTACCCAAGCACTGGCCGGGGCGCGATGTTAGTGGCGTGAAACGAACGATTTAGCTGTAGTAAATGTTGCGATGGTGCGTAACCACGAGGAAAACCGTGGTGGGTCGAAGCGCGTCGCAAGCCTCGTGTCGCGCTACAATGGCCGCTTTTACCGATCACGAGGTGTGCGCTTTGACTGCTCCAGGTTCCCTGAATTCCGCTGCTGGCTCGCTTTATGTGGTGGCGACGCCCATCGGCAACCTGGACGACATCAGCGCCCGGGCCCTGAAAATCCTCCGTGAAGTGGCATTGATCGCTGCTGAAGACACTCGTCACTCGGCGCGCCTGATGCAGCACTTCGGGATTGCCACGCCGCTGGCTGCGTGTCACGAACATAACGAACGAGATGAAGGTAGTCGCTTTATTACCCGTTTGCTGGCGGGCGACAACGTTGCGCTGATCTCCGATGCCGGCACGCCGCTGATTTCCGATCCGGGTTATCACTTGGTACGGCAGGCCCGTGCTGCCGGGATCAATGTTGTGCCGGTGCCGGGTGCTTGTGCATTGATTGCTGCGCTATCAGCGGCGGGGCTGCCGTCCGATCGTTTTATCTTTGAAGGCTTCTTGCCAGCCAAGTCGGTCGGACGCAAGGCGCGGCTGGCAGCTGTTAAAGAAGAACCGCGGACTTTGATTTTCTATGAAGCCCCGCACCGCATTCTTGAATGTCTGCAGGATATGGAAGAAGTGTTTGGTGGTGAGCGTCAGGCATTGCTTGCCCGTGAAATCACTAAAACCTTCGAGACGCTCAAGGGCCTGCCGTTGGCTGAGCTGCGCGCATTTGTTGAATCCGACAGTAATCAGCAGCGCGGCGAATGCGTCGTGCTGGTGGCGGGCTGGACCGCGCCGGAGTCTGAAGACACCGTCAGCAGCGAGGCGATGCGGGTGCTCGATCTGTTGCTCGAAGAGATGCCGCTCAAGCGTGCTGCTGCCTTGGCTGCGCAGATCACTGGCGAGCGCAAAAACGTGCTGTATCAGGTCGCGCTGGATAAACAGAAGGGCGAGTAACCCGTCGCGCAGACAGGTTTTGCGGCTATTAGCGCTTGTTCTTCGGGCGCTCTGCCGTTAACCTTCGCGGCGGAGAGTCGATCGGACAGTCGCTGCCCTCTATGAAAATTAGGGGGGGGAGGAAAGTCCGGGCTCCATAGGGCGAAGTGCCAGGTAATGCCTGGGATGCGTGAGCCTTCGTAATGTGGCAC
>NZ_JBIUVX010000037.1:31928-39733 GCF_044743175.1 Pseudomonas sp. NPDC087690 | reverse complement strand
CAAATAGGGTCCCAAGGCGTGGCCCGCGCTGGGACCGGGTAGGTTGCTAAAGATGTCCAGTGATGGCCATCGTAGACGAATGACTGTTCAAGACAGAACCCGGCTTACAGATCGACTCTCCACCTTTTTCTTTCCCTGCTTGAATCAAAGGCAACAGGGCTGTGTAATATCAGCAGGCCTGCCCTGAAAGTTCGGCAGCGGCAAACGCAGTAATAGCCATTTCCCACCTTGCTTCAATCAACAGCAGAAGCGCTTTTGTAATACCGAAAAAATCTTACTCTTAACAAATTACTTTAACTTCCGAGCGCAGCTTCCAGTGCTGCATCAAGTTATGGGTCGAAAGTCTGCGCCAGATTGTCGTTACGCCTCCTTTTATGCTCCTAAATCTCCGTTCTGTAAGGGTTTTCCTTTAATCCGCGCCTTGACGGTGTGGTGGGCGCATTCCTATAGTGTGCGCAAGTGGCGGAAAGTGGCATGAAGTGGGTTTTTTGAGCTCAAAACGATAAAAATTGGAGAAACGCAGACGTGTTTCGCGGAGCTAACGCTATCAGTCTCGATGCAAAGGGCCGTCTCGCCATGCCGAGCCGGTACCGTGACGAGCTCGATTCGCGCAGTTCCGGCCAATTGATCGTGACCATTGATGCCGTTGATCCGTGTCTGTGTGTCTATCCGCTCGACGAGTGGGAAATTATTGAAACCAAGTTGCGCGCACTCCCTTCGCTTCGCGAAGAGAACCGTCGCTTGCAGCGTTTATTGATTGGCAACGCCGTCGACCTCGAACTCGACGGCAGTGGCCGTTTTCTGGTTCCACCGCGTCTGCGCGAGTACGCCAAGCTCGATAAGCGCGCAATGCTGGTAGGCCAACTGAACAAGTTCCAATTGTGGGACGAGGATGCATGGAACGCGGTTTCTGCCGCTGACCTTGCTGCCATTCAACAACCGGGCGCGATGCCTGATGAACTGCGTGATTTGATCCTGTGACTATTGATAGCGGCTTTAACCACATCACCGTACTGCTTGACGAAGCCGTCGAGGCTCTCGCCGTACGTCCTGATGGCTGCTATCTGGACGGTACGTTCGGGCGCGGCGGACACAGCCGGTTGATCCTCAGCCAGCTCGGCACGGACGGTCGGCTCATCGGATTCGACAAAGACCCACAAGCGATTGCCACCGGGCAAGCGCTAGCGGCCGAAGACGGCCGCTTTGTCGTTGTGCAGCGCAGCTTTGCCGAGCTGGGTTCGGTGGTTGCCGAGCAAGGCCTGAGCGGCAAGGTCAGCGGCATCCTGCTCGATCTCGGCGTGTCGTCGCCGCAGCTCGACGACGCTGAACGCGGCTTCAGTTTCCTCAATGACGGCCCGCTGGACATGCGCATGGATCCGTCCCGTGGCATCAGCGCTGCCGAATTCGTCAACACCGCGCCGGCTGAGGAAATCGCCCGGGTGTTCAAGGAATACGGTGAAGAACGTTTTTCCGGTCGCATGGCTCGTGCCGTCGCCGAGCGTCGCGATATCAAGCCGTTCGAGCGCACCGCCGATCTGGCCGAAGTATTGAAAGTCGCCAACCCGGCCTGGGAGAAGGGCAAGAACCCGGCCACCCGTGCCTTCCAGGGTTTGCGTATTCACGTCAACAACGAACTGGGTGATCTGGAAGCCGGCCTCGAAGCCGCGCTGGACGCTCTGGAAATCGGTGGTCGCCTGGTGGTGATCAGCTTCCACTCGCTGGAAGACCGCATCGTCAAACTGTTCATGCGCAAGCTGGTGAAAGGCGAGGCCGACAACCTGCCGCGCAACCTGCCGGTTCGCCACGTCGCGTTCGAACCGAAAATCAAAATCCATGGCAAAGCGCAGACGGCCTCCGACGCCGAACTCAAAGCCAACCCACGTTCCCGTAGCGCCGTCATGCGCGTCGCGGAGAAGCTGCGGTGAGCAAGCTTTTCGCCAAGCCACTGCCCGGCGGCAGCTTTCTGATGCTGCTGCTGTTCATCGGCGTGCTCGTGTCGGCCATTGCCGTGTCGTACAGCGCGCACTGGAACCGTCAGTTGCTCAACACCCTTTATAACGAACTCAGCGTGCGCGACAAGGCGCAGGCCGAGTGGGGCCGTCTGATTCTCGAGCAGAGCACGTGGACCGCGCACAGCCGCATCGAAGTGCTGGCCACCGAACAACTGAAAATGCATATTCCTGGCGCGGCTGACGTGAAGATGGTGGCGCCATGATGAAACTCGAAGGCGCACTGTTCCCATGGCGCTTCCGCCTGATGGTGGCGCTGCTTGGCATCATGGTCGCGGCGATCTGCTGGCGCATCATTGACCTGCAAGTGGTTGACCGTGACTTCCTCAAAGGTCAGGGCGACGCGCGCAGTCTGCGTCACATTCCGATTCCGGCTCACCGTGGTCTGATCACCGACCGTAACGGCGAGCCTTTGGCCGTGAGTACCCCGGTGACCACGCTGTGGGCCAACGCCAAGGAAATGCAAACGGCGAAAGAGAAGTGGCCGGCACTCGCCGCCGCGCTGGGTCAGGATCCGAAAGCACTGACCGAACGCCTCGAAGCTCAGGCCAACAAAGAATTCATTTATCTGGTGCGCGGGTTGACTCCCGAGCAGGGCCAGGCTGTGCTCGACCTGAAAGTGCCGGGCGTCTACGGCATCGAGGAATTCCGCCGCTTCTATCCGGCCGGTGAGGTCACCGCGCACATGGTCGGGTTTACCGATATCGACGACCACGGTCGTGAAGGTGTCGAGCTGGCCTATGACGAGTGGCTCGCCGGGGTGCCGGGCAAACGACAGGTCATCAAGGATCGGCGCGGACGGCTGATCAAGGATGTCCAGGTCACCAAAAACGCCAAGGCCGGCAAGCCCTTGGCGTTGTCCATTGACCTGCGTCTGCAATATCTGGCCAACCGCGAACTGCGTAACGCGATCATCGAGAACGGCGCGAAGGCCGGCAGTCTGGTGATCATGGACGTCAAGACCGGCGAGATTCTGGCCATGGTCAACCAGCCGACCTACAACCCGAACAACCGTCGCAACCTGCAACCGGCGATGATGCGCAACCGCGCGATGATCGACGTGTTCGAGCCAGGTTCGACCATGAAAGCCATCTCGATGAGCGCCGCGATCGAAACCGGCCGCTGGAAACCGAGCGACACCGTCGAGGTGTATCCGGGTTCCCTGCAGATCGGCAAATACACGATCAAAGACGTATCCAGGACTGAAGGCCCGGTGCTCGACCTGACCGGTATTCTGATCAATTCCAGTAACGTCGGCATGAGTAAGGTCGCCTTCGATATCGGCGGCGAAACCATTTTCCGCCTCGCGCAGAAAGTCGGACTTGGCCAGGACACCGGCCTCGGCTTCCCGGGCGAACGTGTTGGCAACCTGCCGAACTATCGCGAGTGGCGCAAGGCCGAAACCGCGACGCTGTCCTACGGCTACGGTATTTCCGTGACCGCGATCCAGCTGGTTCACGCGTTCTCTGCACTGGCCAACAACGGTCGTCTCGCGCCGCTGACGTTGATCAAAACCGACAAGATGCCGCAGACCACCCAAGTGCTGCCGGAAGCCGTGGCGAAAACCATGCAAGGCATGCTGACCCAAGTGATCGAAGCACCGCGCGGAGTGTTCCGTGCGCAAGTGCCGGCGTATCACGTGGCGGGCAAGTCGGGTACTGCACGTAAAACATCGGTCGGCACCAAAGGCTACGCGGAAAACTCGTACCGCTCGCTGTTCGCCGGTTTCGGCCCGATGAGCGATCCGCGTTACGCGATTGTTGTGGTGATCGATGAGCCGTCCAAGGCCGGCTACTTCGGTGGTCTGGTATCGGCGCCGGTGTTCAGCCGCGTGATGTCCGGCACCCTGCGCCTGATGAACGTGACCCCGGACAACCTGCCGACCACGCAACAGGCCAACGCTACCCCGGTCGTTCCGCTGAAAGCCAATGGAGGGCGCGGCTGATGTCATTAAGTCTGAACAAGATATTCCCCCACGCCGGCCACGATCTGTTGATCCGTGAATTGGCGCTGGACAGCCGTAACGTGCGCGCAGGCGATCTGTTCCTCGCCGTGCCTGGCGGCAAATTCGATGGCCGTGCGCACATTGCCGACGCACTGCAACGCGGTGCGGCGGCTGTAGCTTATGAAGTGGAAGGCGCCACCGTGCTGCCGATCACTGACGTGCCGCTGATTCCGGTCAAAGGTCTGGCGGCACAGCTGTCGGACATCGCCGGGCGTTTTTACGGCGAGCCGAGCCATCACTTGAACCTGATCGGCGTGACCGGCACCAACGGCAAGACCAGTGTGACCCAATTGGTTGCGCAGGCGCTGGATCTGCTCGGTCAGCATTGCGGCATCGTCGGCACCCTCGGTTCCGGCTTCTATGGCGCGCTGGAAAGCGGTCTGCACACCACGCCGAATCCGATCGCCGTGCAAGCGACCTTGGGCGACCTGAAAAAGGCCGGCGCCAAAGCCGTGGCCATGGAAGTCTCGTCCCACGGTCTGGATCAGGGTCGCGTCACGGCGCTGGCGTTCGACGTGGCGGTGATGACCAACCTGTCCCGCGATCACCTGGATTATCACGGCAGCATGGAGGCGTACGCCGAGGCCAAGGCCAAGCTGTTCGCCTGGAATGACCTGAAGTGCCGCGTGGTCAACCTTGACGACGATTTCGGCCGACAACTGGCCGCGGAAAAACGTGAGTCGCGCTTGATCACTTATAGCCTGCTCGACAGCAGCGCCTATCTGTATTGCCGCGAAGCGCAGTTCGACGACCACGGCGTGCGCGCCACGCTGGTCACGCCGCAGGGCGAACATCATCTGCGCAGCACTCTGCTCGGTCGTTTCAACTTGAGCAACGTCCTGGCTGCGGTCGGCGCCTTGCTCGGTCTGGACTACGCGCTCGACGAAATTCTAAAGGTGCTGCCGAAACTCGAAGGCCCGGCCGGTCGCATGCAGCGTCTCGGTGGCGGCACGCAGCCGTTGGTGGTGGTCGATTACGCCCACACTCCGGACGCGCTGGAAAAAGTCCTGACCGCGTTGCGCCCGCACGTCAAAGGTCAGCTGATGTGTCTGTTCGGCTGCGGCGGTGACCGTGATCGCGGCAAGCGTCCGTTGATGGCCGAAGTGGTCGAGCGCCTGGCCGATCAGGTACTGGTCACTGACGACAACCCGCGCACCGAAGATCCAGCAGTGATTTTCGACGACATCCGCGCCGGTTTTACGGCTGTGGATAAAGTCACCTTCGTCGCCGGCCGTGGCCAGGCGATTGCGCAACTGATTGCCGGCGCCTCCGCCGACGACGTGGTTGTCCTGGCCGGTAAAGGTCACGAGGACTATCAGGAAATCAATGGCGAACGCCACGCTTTCTCCGATCTGGTCGAGGCTGATCACGCCCTGACCGCTTGGGAGGTGGCCCATGCTTAAGGCCCTGAAACTTAGCGAACTGACCAACGCCCTCGATGCGCGTTTGATCGCTGGTGATGCCAGTTTCGACGGCGTCAGCATCGACAGTCGCGCGATCCAGCCTGGGCAACTGTTTATTGCGTTGACCGGTCCGCGTTTCGACGGTCATGACTATTTGAACGACGTTGCTGCCAAAGGCGCAGTGGCTGCGCTGGTCGAGCGCGAAGTCGCCGACAGCACCTTGCCGCAATTGCTGGTCAAAGACACTCGTCAGGCCCTCGGCCAGTTGGGTGCGCTGAACCGTGCTGCATTCACTCAGCCGGTCGCAGCGATCACCGGTTCCAGCGGCAAGACCACCGTCAAGGAAATGCTCGCGAGCATCCTGCGCACGCGCGGTCCGGTATTGGCAACCCGTGGCAACCTGAACAACGACCTCGGCGCACCGCTGACCCTGCTCGAACTGGCGCCGGAACACACCTCGGCGGTGATCGAACTGGGTGCCTCGCGTCTCGGCGAAATCGCTTACACCGTTGGCCTGACCAAACCGCACGTGGCGATCCTGAACAATGCCGGCACCGCGCACGTCGGTGAGTTTGGCGGCCCGGAAAAAATCGTTGAAGCCAAAGGTGAAATCATCGACGGGCTCGCGGCCGACGGCGTCGCCGTGCTTAACCTCGATGACAAGGCCTTCGGCATCTGGAAGACCCGTGCGGGCGCGCGCAAAGTGCTGACTTTTGCCCTGAGCAACACGCACGCGGACTTCTACGCCAGCGATCTGAGCACCGATGCCCGTGGTTGCCCGGCCTTCAACCTGCATACACCTGAAGGTGTCGAACGCGTTCAACTGAACCTGCTCGGCACCCACAACGTCGCCAATTCCATGGCCGCCGCCGCTGCCGCGCACGCCTTGGGCGTGTCGCTGTTCGGCATTGCCACCGGGCTTGGCGCCGTGCAACCGGTCAAGGGGCGCACCGTCGCGCAACTGGCGAAAAACGGTATGCGCGTGATTGATGACACTTACAACGCAAACCCCACCTCTATGTGCGCCGCCGTTGATATACTCGCCGGCTTTTCCGGCCGCACCGTCCTGGTGCTCGGAGATATCGGCGAGTTGGGCGATTGGGCGGAGCAGGGGCACCGCGACGTGGGCGAGTACGCCCGGGGCAAGGTTTCCGCGCTTTATGCCGTTGGGCCAAACATGGTTCACGCCGTAAACGCTTTCGGTGAACAGGCGCATCACTTCGGCAGCCAAGCCGAACTGATTCAGGCCCTCGACGCCGAGCAGGACACAAACACCACCATTTTGATCAAGGGTTCGCGCAGTGCAGCGATGGAAAACATCGTTGCGGCTCTGTGCGGGTCCAGTCTGGAGAAACATTAATGCTGCTGCTGCTAGCGGAGTATCTGCAACAGTTCTACAAAGGCTTCGCGGTCTTTCAGTACCTGACCCTGCGCGGGATCCTCGGTGTGCTGACCGCGCTGGTTTTGTCGCTGTGCTATGGCCCGTGGATGATCCGCACCCTGCAGAACCGTCAGATCGGTCAATCCGTGCGGAACGATGGCCCGCAATCGCACCTGTCCAAGTCGGGCACACCGACCATGGGCGGTGCACTGATTCTGTCTTCGATCGGCGTCAGCACTCTGCTTTGGGCTGACCTGAGCAACCGCTACGTCTGGACTGTTTTGCTGGTGACGCTGTTGTTCGGCGCCATCGGCTGGGTCGACGATTACCGCAAAGTCATCGAGAAGAACTCCCGTGGCTTGCCGAGCCGCTGGAAGTATTTCTGGCAGTCGGTGTTCGGCCTCGGCGCGGCGATCTTCCTTTATATGACTGCTTCCACCCCGGTGGAAACCACGCTGATCCTGCCGATGCTCAAGGATTACAGCATTCCGCTGGGCCTGGGCTTCATCGTGCTGACTTATTTCGTGATCGTCGGTTCGAGCAACGCGGTCAACCTGACTGACGGCCTCGACGGTCTGGCGATCATGCCGACCGTGATGGTTGGCGGTGGCCTCGGCATTTTCTGCTACCTGTCGGGTAACGTGAAATTCGCTGAGTACCTGTTGATCCCTTATGTGCCGGGCGCGGGCGAGCTGATCGTGTTTTGCGGCGCGCTGATCGGTGCCGGTCTGGGTTTCCTGTGGTTCAACACCTATCCGGCGCAAGTGTTCATGGGTGACGTCGGTGCGCTGGCACTCGGCGCGGCACTGGGCACCATCGCCGTGATCGTCCGTCAGGAAATCGTCCTGTTCATCATGGGCGGCGTGTTCGTGATGGAAACCCTGTCAGTCGTCATTCAGGTTGCGTCCTTTAAGCTGACCGGTCGCCGTGTGTTCCGCATGGCACCGATTCACCTCCAATTTGAACTCAAGTGCTGGAGCGAGCCGCGCGTGATCGTCCCTTTCTGG
>NZ_JBIUVX010000037.1:23708-31918 GCF_044743175.1 Pseudomonas sp. NPDC087690 | reverse complement strand
AGGTAGAACGAGTGTCTCTGATCGCTTCTGACCACTTCCGCATCGTTGTCGGCCTCGGCAAGAGCGGCATGTCCCTGGTTCGCTTTCTGGCGAACCGGGGCACGTCGTTTGCTGTGGCGGACACGCGGGAAAATCCACCGGAACTGGCCACGCTCAAGCGTGACTATCCGCACGTGGAAGTGCGTTGTGGCGAGCTGGACGTCGAATTCCTGTGCCGTGCCGACGAACTCTACGTGAGCCCCGGTCTGGCGCTGGCGACCCCGGCCCTGCAAGCCGCCGCGGCGCGTGGCGTGAAACTGTCCGGTGACATCGAGCTGTTCGCGCGTAACGCGCAGGCGCCGATCGTGGCCATCAGCGGTTCCAACGCAAAAAGCACCGTTACCACGCTGGTTGGCGAGATGGCGGCTGCGGCCGGCAAACGCGTCGCCGTCGGCGGCAACCTCGGCACCCCGGCGCTGGACCTGCTCAGCGACGACGTCGAGCTGTACGTGATGGAGCTGTCGAGCTTCCAGCTGGAAACCACCGATCAGCTCAACGCTGAAGTGGCCACCGTGCTGAACATCAGCGAAGACCACATGGATCGCTACAGCGGTCTGCCGGCGTACCACCTGGCCAAGCACCGGATTTTCCGTGGCGCGAAGCAGTTCGTGGTCAACCGTCAGGATGCGCTGACCCGTCCGTTGATGGGCGAGGGCCAGCCGTGCTGGACCTTCGGCCTGAGCAAACCGGATTTCAAGGCATTCGGTATCCGTGAAGAAGATGGCGAGAAGTATCTGGCCTTCGAATTCCAGAACCTGATGCCGGTGCGTGAGCTGAAGATTCGCGGCGCCCATAACCAGTCCAACGCCCTCGCGGCATTGGCACTGGGGCATGCCGTGGGCTTGCCGTTCGACGCCATGCTCGCGGCCTTGCGCACCTTTGCCGGCCTCGAACATCGCTGCCAGTGGGTACGTGATCTCGACGGCGTGGCGTACTACAACGATTCCAAAGCCACCAACGTCGGCGCCGCACTGGCGGCAATCGAAGGCCTCGGCGCGGACATCGACGGCAAGGTTGTTTTGATCGCTGGCGGTGATGGCAAGGGTGCCGAGTTCAACGATCTGCGTGATCCGGTAGCGGCCAACTGCCGCGCCGTGATCCTGATGGGCCGCGACTCCGACAAGATCGGCGCGGCCATCGGTGATGCCGTGCCACTGATTCGCGCAACCTCGCTGGTTGACGCCGTCGCACAATGCCGCGCCGCCGCCCAGCCGGGTGATGTGGTGCTGCTGTCGCCGGCCTGCGCCAGTTTCGACATGTTCAAGAATTATGAAGACCGTGGTCACCAGTTCGTCCGCGCTGTGGAGGACCTGGCATGAGCCTGTTCAATATCATCAAGCCGTATCCGTCGCCGATCATCACCGGGCGCGGCATCGACCTCGATTTCCCGATGCTCGCCGGTTGCCTGGCGCTGCTAGGTCTTGGCCTGATCATGATTGCCTCGGCGTCCACTGAAGTGGCAGCTGCGCAGTCGGGCAGTCCGCTGTATTACATGATTCGCCACCTTATCTATGTGGTGCTGGGCCTGGGCGCGTGCATCGTCACCATGATGATTCCGATCGCCACCTGGCAGCGCCTCGGCTGGCTGATGCTGATCGGTGCGTTCGGCTTGCTGGTGATGGTGATCATCCCCGGCATCGGGCGTGAAGTGAACGGTTCGATGCGCTGGATCGGTTTCAGCTTCTTCAACGTGCAGCCGTCGGAAATCGCCAAAGTATTCGTGGTGATCTACCTCGCCGGTTATCTGGTGCGGCGTCAGAAGGAAGTGCGCGAGAGCTGGATGGGCTTCTTCAAGCCATTCATCGTGCTGCTGCCGATGGCCGGCCTGTTGCTGATGGAGCCGGACTTCGGTGCCACCGTGGTGATGATGGGCGCTGCGGCAGCGATGCTATTCCTCGGCGGGGTCGGGTTGTTCCGCTTCTCGCTGATGGTGGTGTTGGCGGTCGGGGCCGTGGTGCTGTTGATCCAGATGCAGCCGTATCGAATGGCGCGTCTGACCAACTTCGCCGACCCGTGGGCTGACCAGTTCGGCGCCGGTTATCAATTGTCGCAAGCCTTGATCGCCTTCGGTCGCGGTGAATGGCTGGGCGTGGGCCTGGGCAACAGCGTGCAGAAGCAGTTCTATCTGCCGGAAGCGCACACCGACTTCGTGTTCTCGGTATTGGCCGAAGAACTGGGCGCAGTGGGTTCGCTGTGCACCGTGGCGCTGTTCGTGTTCGTGTGTATTCGCGGCATGTACATCGGCTTGTGGGCGGAAAAAGCCAAACAGTTTTTCGCAGCCTATGTGGCTTACGGTCTGTCGTTCCTGTGGATTGGTCAGTTCCTGATCAACATCGGTGTGAACGTCGGTCTGCTGCCAACCAAAGGTCTGACCTTGCCGTTCCTCAGTTACGGCGGCAGCTCGTTGGTGATCTGCTGTGCCTGCCTCGGCTTGTTATTGAGGATCGAGTGGGAGAGTCGAACCCACCTGGGCAGTGAAGAGATGGAATTCCATGAGAGCGACTTCGCCGAGGAGCCGAATCATGGGCGCTAACGTATTGATCATGGCCGGCGGAACCGGCGGCCACGTGTTCCCGGCACTGGCCTGTGCCCGCGAGTTTCAGTCGCGCGGCTACACCGTGCACTGGCTCGGCACGCCACGCGGAATTGAAAACGAACTGGTGCCGACCGCAGGGCTGGAACTGCACCGCATCAACGCTACGGGCCTGCGCGGCAAGGGCAAGCTGTCGCTGCTGAAGGCGCCGTTCATGCTGCTGAAATCGGTGTGGCAGGCGCGGGCGATCATTCGTCGCTTGAAGCCGGTGTGTGTGGTCGGCTTCGGTGGTTATGTGACTGGTCCCGGTGGCCTTGCCGCGAAACTGGCTGGCGTGCCGGTGATCGTTCACGAGCAGAACGCCGTGGCCGGCACCGCCAATCGGTTGCTGGTGCCGTTCGCCGCCCGAGTGTGTGAAGCGTTCCCCGACACCTTTACTCTGTCGGACACCCGCCGTACCACCGGAAATCCGGTGCGCAGCGAGCTGTTCCTCGACACATCGCGACCTGCTCTGGCAGGGCGCAAAGCGCGTTTGCTGATCCTCGGCGGAAGCCTTGGCGCAGAACCGTTGAACAAATTGCTGCCTGAAGCCCTGGCCCAAGTCGCTGCCGATTTGCGCCCGGAAGTGTTTCATCAGGCCGGCAAAAACCATGATGAAGTGACTGCAGAGCGCTACCGCGCCGCCGGCGTTGATGCGCAGGTGCAGCCGTTCATCAAAGACATGGCCCAGGCCTATGGCTGGGCTGACCTGGTGGTGTGCCGCGCCGGCGCGTTGACCATCAGTGAGCTGGCTGCCGCCGGTCTGCCCTCGATGCTGGTGCCTTTGCCCCACGCGATCGACGATCACCAGACCCGCAACGCCGATTATTTGGCCCGTGAAGGCGCTGCCTTCCTGATGCCGCAAAGAACGACTGGTGCCGCGGACCTTGCCGCGCGCCTGACAGAGGTCTTGATGCAACCGCAACGACTCGAAAATATGGCCCAAGCGGCCCGCCGTCTGGCGAAACCCGATGCCACCCGTAGCGTGGTCGATACCTGTCTGGAGGTGGCCCATGGTTGAGAATCAGAAAGCCATGCCGCAACCGGAAATGCGCCGCATCCGTCGCATCCACTTCGTCGGCATCGGCGGTGTGGGCATGTGCGGGATTGCCGAAGTGTTGTTGAACCTGGGCTACGCAGTGTCCGGTTCCGACCTCAAAGCTTCGCCGGTGACCGAGCGTCTGGAATCGTTCGGCGCGCAGATTTTTATCGGCCACCGTGCCGAGAACGCCGCTGCCGCCGACGTGCTGGTGGTGTCGAGCGCTGTGAACACCTCCAACCCGGAAGTGGCGAACGCGCTTGAGCGTCGTATTCCGGTGGTGCCGCGCGCGGAAATGCTCGCCGAACTGATGCGCTATCGCCACGGCATCGCTGTCGCCGGTACGCACGGCAAAACCACCACCACCAGCCTGATCGCTTCGGTGTTCGCCGCCGGTGGCCTGGACCCGACGTTCGTTATCGGTGGCCGTCTGAATGCCGCGGGCACCAATGCCCAACTCGGCACCAGCCGTTACCTGATCGCTGAAGCCGATGAAAGCGATGCGAGTTTCCTGCATCTGCAACCGCTGGTGGCTGTGGTTACCAACATCGACGCCGACCACATGGCGACCTACGACGGTGACTTCAACAAGCTGAAGAAAACCTTCGTCGAATTCCTGCACAACCTGCCGTTCTACGGTTTGGCGGTGATGTGCCTGGACGATCCGGTGGTGCGTGAAATCCTGCCGCTGGTGAAGCGTCCGACCGTGACCTACGGCTTCAGCGAAGACGCTGACGTACGCGCGATCAACATTCGCCAGCAAGGCATGCAGACGTTCTTCACTGTGCTGCGCCCGGATCGTGAACCGCTGGACGTGTCGGTGAACATGCCCGGCAACCACAACGTACTCAACTCGCTGGCGACCATTTGCATCGCCACCGACGAGGGCGTCAGCGATGAAGCCATCGTTCAGGGCCTGTCGGGTTTCCAGGGTGTCGGTCGACGCTTCCAGGTCTACGGCGAACTGCCGGTGGACGGCGGCAACGTGATGCTGGTCGACGACTACGGTCACCACCCGACCGAAGTCGCGGCGGTGATCAAAGCCGTACGCGGTGGCTGGCCGGAGCGCCGCCTGGTGATGGTCTACCAGCCGCACCGTTACAGCCGCACCCGTGATCTGTACGACGACTTCGTCAATGTACTGGCCGACGCTAACGTGCTGCTGCTGATGGAAGTCTATCCGGCCGGCGAAGAGCCGATCCCCGGCGCCGACAGCCGCAAGCTGTGCAACAGCATCCGCCAGCGTGGTCAGCTCGACCCGATCTACATCGAGCGTGGCGTCGATCTGGCGCCGCTGGTCAAGCCGCTGCTGCGCGCCGGCGACATCCTGCTGTGTCAGGGCGCCGGTGATATCGGCGGTCTCGCGCCGAAGCTGTTGAAAAGTGAATTGTTCGCTGGCGCCGTGGCGGCGTCGGTCGAGGGGAAGTTGAAATGACTGCTGCCTACGCCAAGCTGTTTTCCACTATCGCGCCGAAGGACTTCGGCCGCGTCGCCGTGCTTTTCGGCGGCCTGAGTGCCGAGCGTGAGGTTTCGCTGAAATCCGGTAACGCCGTGCTCGACGCGCTGCAAAGCGCTGGCGTGGACGCGTTCGGCATCGACGTTGGCGACGACATTCTGCAACGTCTGCTCAGCGAAAAGATCGACCGCGCGTTCATCATTCTCCATGGTCGTGGCGGTGAAGACGGCTCCATGCAGGGCCTGCTCGAAGTGGCGGGCATTCCGTACACCGGCAGTGGCATTCTGGCCTCGGCACTGGCGATGGACAAACTGCGCACCAAGCAGGTCTGGCACAGCCTCGGGATTCCGACGCCACGTCACGCCGTGCTGTGCAGCGAAGCCGATTGTATTTCGGCAGCGACGGAACTGGGCTTCCCTTTGATCGTCAAACCGGCGCATGAAGGTTCAAGTATCGGGATGGCCAAAGTGAGTTCTGCGTACGAGTTGATCGACGCATGGAAAGCGGCCAGTACCTACGATTCGCAAGTCTTGGTTGAGCAATGGATTCAAGGTCCGGAGTTCACCATCGCCACCCTGCGTGACCAGGTGTTGCCTCCTATCGCCCTGGGTACACCGCACACGTTCTACGACTACGACGCCAAGTACATCGCCAACGATACCCAGTACCGCATTCCGTGCGGGCTGGATGCCGCCAAGGAACAGCAACTCATGGATCTCACGGCCAAGGCCTGTGAGGCGCTGGGTATTGCCGGTTGGGGCAGGGCGGACGTGATGCAGGACGCCGACGGGCAGTTCTGGTTCCTGGAAGTGAACACCGCACCGGGCATGACCGATCACAGTCTGGTGCCAATGGCCGCCCGTGCTGCCGGTCTGGATTTCCAGCAACTGGTTCTGGCCATTCTGGCCGCCAGTGTTGAAGACGCTCGAGGTTAAGACGATGCAAGGCGCTCAGCTCCGACATCAGCCTCCCGCACCCGGCCGCAAGCCGGTGCCGCGGGGTGCCAGCCGCATGGTGGCGAAAGAGCCGATGTCCGCGCGCCTGCCGAAAGCCAATTTCGGCTTCGTGAAAAGTCTGTTCTGGCCGGTGCTGCTGGTCGTGCTGGGTTTTGGTACGTACGAAGGCGCAACGCGTTTGCTCCCGTACGCCGACCGGCCGATCACCAAGATCGCCGTGCAGGGCGACCTGAGCTACATCAGTCAGCAAGCGGTGCAGCAACGAATCGCCCCGTACGTGGCGTCGAGCTTCTTCACCATCGACCTCGCCGGGATGCGCACCGAGCTTGAGCAGATGCCCTGGATCGCCCACGCCGAAGTGCGTCGGGTATGGCCGGACCAGGTGGTGATCCGCCTCGAAGAGCAACTGCCGGTGGCGCGTTGGGGCGACGAGTCGTTGCTCAACAACCAGGGCCAGGCGTTTACGCCCAAGGAACTGGCGAACTACGAACACCTGCCCCAGCTGTTCGGCCCACAACGGGCCCAGCAGCAAGTGATGCAGCAGTACCAGGTGCTGAGCCAGATGCTGCGGCCGTTGGGCTTCTCGATTGCGCGCCTGGAATTGCGTGAACGCGGGAGCTGGTTCCTGACCACCGGTGCCGGCAGTTCCGGCCCCGGCATCGAGCTGCTGCTGGGACGCGGCAACCTGGTGGAAAAGATGCGCCGCTTCATCGCCATCTATGACAAGACGCTTAAAGACCAGATTACGAACATTGCGCGCATCGATCTGCGCTACGCCAACGGCCTCGCTGTTGGCTGGCGGGAACCTGTAGCGCCGACGACAGCCCAACCCGCTGTCGCAAAGAATTAAGAAGAGGCAGGACCCATGTCAAACGTGCAAAGCGGCAAAATGATCGTCGGTCTCGATATCGGCACCTCCAAGGTGGTGGCGCTGGTCGGCGAGGTCTCCGACGACGGCTCGCTGGAAATCGTCGGGATCGGTACCCATCCGTCCCGTGGCCTGAAGAAGGGCGTGGTGGTGAACATCGAGTCCACCGTGCAATCGATCCAGCGTGCGATCGAAGAAGCCCAACTGATGGCGGGCTGCCGCATTCACTCGGCGTTCGTCGGCGTGGCGGGCAATCACATCCGCAGCCTGAACTCCCACGGCATCGTCGCGATCCGTGATCGCGAAGTCAGCTCGGCCGACCTGGAACGCGTGCTCGACGCTGCTCAGGCTGTGGCGATACCGGCTGACCAGCGCGTGCTGCACACCCTGCCGCAGGATTACGTGATCGATAACCAGGAAGGCGTTCGTGAGCCACTGGGCATGTCCGGCGTACGTCTGGAAGCCAAGGTTCACGTGGTCACCTGCGCCGTCAACGCTGCACAGAACATTGAAAAATGCGTGCGTCGCTGCGGTCTGGAAATCGACGACATCATTCTCGAGCAACTGGCCTCGGCCTACTCGGTACTGACCGACGACGAGAAAGAACTGGGCGTGTGCCTGGTCGACATCGGCGGCGGCACCACCGACATCGCGATCTTCACCGAAGGTGCGATCCGTCATACCGCGGTGATCCCGATTGCCGGTGATCAGGTGACCAACGACATCGCCATGGCGTTGCGCACCCCGACCCAGTACGCCGAAGAGATCAAGATCCGTTACGCCTGCGCCCTGGCCAAACTGGCCGGTGCCGGTGAAACCATCAAGGTGCCGAGCGTGGGCGACCGTCCACCGCGTGAACTGTCGCGTCAGGCCCTGGCCGAAGTGGTCGAGCCGCGTTACGACGAACTGTTCACGCTGATCCAGGCCGAGCTGCGTCGCAGCGGCTACGAAGACCTGATCCCGGCCGGCATCGTCCTCACCGGTGGTACCTCGAAGATGGAAGGCGCCACTGAACTGGCCGAAGAAATCTTCCACATGCCGGTTCGTCTGGGCGTGCCGCACGGCGTCAAAGGTCTGGATGACGTGGTGCGCAATCCGATTTATTCCACTGGCGTTGGCTTGTTGATGTACGGCCTGCAAAAGCAGTCCGACGGGATCTCGTTCTCGGGCATCGGCAGCCGCGACAGCTACAGCAACGAAGAGCCACAGGCGCCGTTGCTGGACCGAGTGAAGAAGTGGGTTCAAGGCAACTTCTAAAGCTTTACCGCAGCACCGCACCA
>NZ_JBIUVX010000037.1:22850-23698 GCF_044743175.1 Pseudomonas sp. NPDC087690 | reverse complement strand
AGTATGCAAAAAAACTAGAGAATGTAATCAGAGGCAAAAAGTTCGAACTAGTAGACCACAACCCCGCACGCCCTCTAAACAAAGTAATCGGAGAAGGCGGAGGCGGCGGCAACGCTGTCAATCACATGGTCAAGAG
The DNA here is from genome assembly GCF_044743175.1 of Pseudomonas sp. NPDC087690. NCBI lineage: Bacteria > Pseudomonadati > Pseudomonadota > Gammaproteobacteria > Pseudomonadales > Pseudomonadaceae > Pseudomonas > Pseudomonas sp. NPDC087690. Next base: position 23,562 of record NZ_JBIUVX010000037.1, on the reverse strand, counting down.
CAACATCGAAGGCGTTGAATTCATCTGCGCCAACACTGATGCTCAAGCGCTGAAAAACATCGGCGCGCGGACCATCCTGCAACTGGGCACCGGCGTGACCAAAGGTCTGGGCGCTGGCGCCAACCCTGAAGTAGGTCGTCAGGCCGCTCTCGAAGACCGTGAGCGCATTGCCGAAGTCCTGCAGGGCACCAACATGGTGTTCATCACCACTGGCATGGGCGGCGGTACCGGTACCGGTGCTGCGCCGATCATCGCCGAAGTGGCCAAGGAAATGGGCATTCTGACCGTTGCTGTCGTAACGCGTCCGTTCCCGTTCGAAGGCCGCAAGCGTATGCAGATTGCCGACGAAGGCATCCGTATGCTCTCGGAAAGCGTCGACTCGTTGATCACCATTCCTAACGAGAAGCTGCTGACCATCCTCGGTAAAGACGCCAGCCTTCTGTCGGCTTTCGCCAAGGCTGACGATGTACTGGCCGGTGCCGTTCGCGGTATCTCCGACATCATCAAGCGTCCGGGCATGATCAACGTCGACTTCGCCGACGTGCGTACCGTGATGAGCGAAATGGGCATGGCGATGATGGGCACTGGCTGCGCCAGCGGTCCGAACCGTGCACGTGAAGCCACCGAAGCGGCAATCCGCAACCCGCTGCTGTAAGACGTGAACCTGCAAGGCGCACGCGGCATCCTGGTGAACATCACCGCCGGTCCTGAC
>NZ_JBIUVX010000037.1:0-22840 GCF_044743175.1 Pseudomonas sp. NPDC087690 | reverse complement strand
CGGGGGGTCGTGCGTCGAGGCCGTCGCGTCCGAGCCCGCGAGGGTCCCGGGGGGTACCGTTATCGATCCGGACATGCGCGACGAGCTGCACGTGACTGTGGTTGCCACCGGTCTGGGCGCGAAAATCGAGAAGCCTGTGAAGGTCATCGACAACACCGTTCATACCTCCATGGCTTCCGCCCAGGTGCAACAACCGGCTGCGGCCCGTCAGGAAGCGCCAGCGGTCAACTACCGTGATCTGGACCGTCCGACCGTCATGCGCAACCAGGCTCAGGCCGGTGCTGCGGCTGCCGCGAAGATGAATCCGCAAGATGATCTGGACTACCTGGACATCCCGGCATTCCTGCGTCGTCAGGCCGATTGATGGAATGTATCAGGGCTATGAAGGTGATTGGTGTTCAGCAAAGGCATGGTCTGCTATCATCGCCAGCCTTTGTTGATACCAGTTCGCAATTTGCGCTGAAGCGGCCCAAGCCATGATTAAACAACGCACACTGAAAAATATTATCCGTGCCACAGGTGTAGGCCTGCACTCCGGTGAGAAGGTCTATCTGACCCTCAAGCCTGCGCCTGTCGACACTGGCATTGTGTTTTGTCGCGCTGACCTCGACCCTGTGGTGCAGATTCCTGCCCGCGCGGAAAACGTCGGTGAAACCACTATGTCGACGACGCTGATCAATGGCGACGTGAAAGTGGACACGGTAGAGCACTTGCTCTCGGCCATGGCTGGCCTGGGCATCGATAACGCCTACGTCGAGCTCTCCGCGTCCGAAGTCCCGATCATGGATGGCAGCGCTGGACCCTTCGTATTCCTGATTCAATCGGCAGGCCTGGAAGAACAGGACGCCGCCAAGAAATTCATCCGCATCCTGCGTGAAGTGACAGTGGAAGACGGCGACAAGCGCGCCACTTTCGTCCCTTTCGATGGGTTCAAGGTGAGCTTCGAGATCGATTTCGATCACCCGGTATTCGGGGACCGCACCCAAAGTGCAAGCGTGGATTTTTCCAGCACTTCGTTCGTAAAAGAAGTCAGCCGCGCCCGTACCTTTGGTTTCATGAGTGATATCGAGTACCTGCGCAAGCACAACCTCGCACTCGGCGGCAGCGTTGAAAACGCAATCGTGGTCGATGCCGATGGCGTGTTGAACGAAGACGGCCTTCGCTATGAAGACGAATTCGTCAAGCACAAGATCCTCGATGCCATTGGCGACCTGTACCTTTTGGGTAACAGCCTGATTGGTGAGTTCAAAGGCTTCAAGTCCGGTCATGCACTGAACAACCAGCTGCTGCGCAAGTTGATTGAGCAGACAGACGCTTGGGAAGTGGTGACGTTCGAAGACGCCAGCACCGCACCAATCTCTTACATGCGCCCGGTTGCGGCGGTGTAAGTAAAAAACCTCTCTAGTTTTTTGAAGGCCATCCTTGGATGGCCTTTTTTTATGCCCTTGGTTTTTGTGTTGCCTGGGCCGGCCTCATCGCGAGCAGGCTCACTCCTACATTTGGAATGCATTCCCCTGTAGGAGTGAGCCTGCTCGCGATAGGGCTGGTGAAGCCAATACATCTATCAGGCAGCCACCACCACCCGGTTACGCCCACCTTCCTTGGCCTGATACAACGCCTTGTCCGCCGCAAACAGCAACTGTTCCAGCGTCATCTCGCTCGCCGCCGTCCACGTCGCGATGCCAATACTCACCGTCATCGGCCGCTCGGCCCCATCGACCAGCGGCAACTGCTCCACCGCCTGACGAATATGCTCGGCAATCTGCTGCGCGCCATGACCGTCGGTCTCGGCCAGAATCACTGAAAACTCCTCGCCGCCATAACGCGCGACCAGATCCGCCGGTCGCCGGACATTTTCAGTGATGACACGGGCCAGCGTCTTCAGCGCCAGATCTCCGCCCTGATGCCCATGTCGATCATTGAACGCCTTGAAGTGGTCGGCATCGATCATCATCACCGACATCGGTTTGCCTGAGCGCTGGGCGCGGAACCATTCGTGACGCAACGCCTGATCGAGCATCCGCCGATTGGCGACGCCAGTCAGCGCATCGGTAGCGGCCAATTGCGCCAGTTCGTGCTCGGCGCGCTGACGTCGGCGCAACTCACGGGCCAGCAGCCAGGTCAGCCACAGCAAACCCACGCACAACACGCCCGTGGCACCACTGATCAACAACGCGGTGCGGCGCCAAGTGCCGAATACCTCATCGCTGGACAGCGCGACCATCACGATCAACGGCAGATTGCCGACCCGCGAATAGGTATAGAGACGTTGTTGATGGTCGATGCTCGAAACGCTGTTGAAACTGCCATTGCCACTCCTGTCGCGCAGTATCCGTATCACGTTGGGTCGGTTGCCGAAGCTTTTGCCGATGGAATCGCTTTGCAGATAGGGCTTCTGCGCCAGCAGAACACCGTCGTTATCGATGATGTTCAGCGTGCTGTCTTTACCGATGTCGAGGCTGTTGAACAACTGATCGAAGTAGTCGAGTTTCATCGACGCCACGGCCACACCGGCGAACTCACCGGTTTGCGAGGAAATACGCCGACTGAAGCTGATGCGCCACTGGTTGGCCTCGTCGCAGTCGCAACGGGTCTTGAACGGGCGGCTGATAAACATGCCGACATCGCGATTGAAGGCGTGGGCGAGGAAGTAGTCGCGGTCGGCGAAATTGCCCGGTTTCGGTTCGACCCGCGAAGAGTCGGCGAGCACGTCGCCGTGTTTGTCGAGGAGCAGGATGTCGCCCTTGAAGCGTGCCGTGGTCGAGCGGTCGAACAGCGCCAGATGGCGGATCTGCGGCGAGACATTTTGCAGGTCATCACGCTGGGCGGCGGCGATCAGACCTTGCAGCGTCAAGTCGTACAACTCGACCGTGCGCAGCACATCGGCGTCGATCAGTTGCGCAATGGTGGTGGCGCTGCGGGTCGCCGATTCCTGCGCGTTGGCGTGCTCACGGATCAGCAGGAAGGTGACGATGCATAGAATCGCGATCACGGTCAGCGAACTGCCGCAGATCAGCAGCAACTCGGGGCGTCCGGTCTTGCCCGCAACGGGTGGGGTACGGCTCGCGATCATGATTGGATATCGGTTGGAGGGAAGTCTTATAAGCGTAGTTGCACGAGTTCAGTGACGGTATTCCACTGTGGGAGCGAGCTCGCTCCCACAGGGTTGGTAATTGTTTGAGCTATCGGAGTCAGTCTGCAGTCAGCTTAGCGCCGATCTTAGAAGACGTTGATCGGGTAGTCGATGATCATGCGGTATTCATCTGTGTCCGAATCAATTGCACCGTAACCGTTGCCGCCACGGTTGCTCGCCCATTGCAGGTGCACCGCCAGATCCTTGGCCTGACCGCTCTGCACGACGTATTTCAGATCGAGGTCGCGTTCCCAGTGTTTGGCGTTGCGGCCATCGGCGCTGTACCAGTTGGAATAGCCTTTGCTGTCGGCGTCGACCTTGGTCAGGTCCACAGTGCCGCGCGAGTAGGAGACAGACGAAGTCAGCCCCGGCACGCCCACGCCGGCGAAATCATAGGCGTACTTGAGCTTCCACGAGCGTTCGTTCGGGCCGTTGAAGTCCGAGTATTGCTGCGAGTTGTCGAGATAAACACTGTCACCCTGGCTGATGTAGTCGAATGGGGTGTTGCCGTTGACCCGCTGATACGCAGCAGTAACGCTGTGGCTACCGATACCCACGGTGAAATGCAGGCTGTAGGTGTTGTTGTCGATGTTGCCCAACAGCGCATCACCGGTGTCTTGCGTGTGATAGAAGTGCAGGCCCGGGTTGAGGCTGACCAGATCGTTCAACTGCCAGGTGTAATCCAGGTCGTAGTAGTACTGGTTCCAGATGTCCTTGAGCTCAGAGGCATAAAGACTGCTGGTCAGTCCTTCGACACCGCTCCACGCCACACCGGCCCAGTTCAGGTGCTGGCTCTCGTCGCCATCTGCCAATGTTCCGTAGGACGTGCCGATGCGTGTGTGACCGCTTTGGTTGTAAGGCTTGGTAAAACTCGCTTGACCACCTTCAATCAACCAGCCATCGAAGCTGTGATTGCTCAGGCTCACACCACGAAAGGTCTGCGGCAGCATGCGCGTTTCACCGCCGGCGATCACCGGGTTGGCGAGAAACAGGTCACCGGCCTTCAATTCGGTATCGAATGCGCGCATTTTCAGTGTGCCGCCCGCCGTGGAGAACGTGCCCGGCGCTTTGCCGTTACCGTCGCTGACCGGCAGGATGCTCGAGCCGTCCGTGCCGCCACCACCGTCGAGTTTCAGCCCGAGCATGGCGTGGGCATCAATGCCGAAACCGACCGTGCCTTCGGTGTAACCCGATTTGAATACGCCGAGAAAGCCCTGGCCCCACTCGATGTTGTCGTCCGCTTTCTGCAAGCGGTTGCGATTCATGTAGTAGTTGCGGGCGTTGAGGTTGAGGCTCGAACCTTCGACGAAGCCTTGTTTGGCAGGCTCATCAGCCTGAGCGGCGGGCACAATCGTTGCGGCAATTGCAATGAACAGCGGGGTGAAACTGACTGGGTAACGCACGTGCAATGGAGCTCCTTGGGTCAACTGGCGCCTCTATATTTTGAGGCGCTCGATGTTTCTTGTTGTTACAGACGAACCAAACGGCTTTCAGACCACAACGAAAAAAGGCCGCTGAAAGGCAGCGGCCTGGAATGACGACGGTTGAACGGGAAGAGCCAAACAACCGCGTCGAGGGAAACGTTGGCGCGATGCGCGACTCAGCTGTCTTTCTCGGACGCTTGAATCTGGGAAGTGGCAGCCTGCGGGGCTTGCGAGGCATTTTGCGCCTTGGCCATCACTTCAGCCTCATACTGATCGTAAGCCTGAGCGCGAGCGACGTTGTGCGCTACGAACGACTGCGATTCTTCAGCCATCGCCATCGGCGACAGGATCAATGAGGACAAAACGAACGCGCTGGCAATACCCATACTGTTGGACATCTTGAAAACCTTCTCGCTTGGCGAGTGCTGTTTGGTGCGGGCAAAGATAAGGTTGCCGGGCGTTGGGAAACAGCGTGATTTTCATAAATGACTGTTACAGCAAGAGCAAAAATCACCCCCTCACCCCAGCCCTCTCCCCCAAGGGGGCGAGGGGGAAGGGAGCAGATCTCCATGCTCTTCAAAGCCTGAGTTCGACTGGATATTTCAATGCCAGTCAAAAGCCCCTCACCCCAGCCCTCTCCCGGAGGGAGAGGGAGCTGACCGAGGTGTCTGGCGTTGTACATCGACCTGAAAGATCCAGTCGATTATGGATTCGGTGAATCAAGATCAGGTCGGTGCACATCTGCAGCATCCCCCAATCAGTCCCCTCTCCCTCTGGGAGAGGGTTAGGGTGAGGGGCTTTTCAGACCGGCAAATAAATCCCGAAAGTATTCATCCCCCGATCACTGCGCACAAACACATCCCCACCATGCATCAGCGCAATCGCCTTGACGATCGCCAGCCCCAGCCCATGGTTATTGCCACTGTTACTGCGCGACGCATCGACCCGATAAAAGCGCTCGAACAAGCGCGGCAAATGCTCGCTGGCAATCGGCGTTCCGGGGTTGGCAACACCGATACTCACCTGATGCTCTTCAACCTCAATAAGCACCTCGATCACCTGTCCCGGCCCGGTGTGCTGCACTGCATTGCTCAGCAAATTGATCAGCGCCCGGCGCAAATGCGCGACCTCGATCTGCACCAGCGCATCACCGCTGACTTGTACTTCAACCTGTGCGTCTTCAAGGATGAAATCCAGATATTCCAGCGTCGTTGCCACCTCATCCGCCAGCGAAGTGGACGTGAGTTTGGTCGCCTTGTTGCCCTGATCGGCACTGGCCAGAAACAACATGTCATTGATGATCGAACGCAGCCGCTCCAGCTCTTCAAGATTGGATTGCAGCACTTCGAAATAGTGTTCGGCAGAGCGCCCACGGGTCAGCGCCACTTGGGTCTGGCCGATCAGATTGGTCAGCGGCGAGCGCAGCTCGTGGGCGACATCGGCGTTGAACGATTCCAGCCGCGAGTAGGCCTGCTCGACCCGTTCCAGCGTCGAGTTGAATGAGTCGACAAACTGCTCCAGCTCCGGTGGTAGCGGCGACAGACGCAAGCGCCCGGCGCGTAGTGGTGGCGCCAATCGCTGAGCCTCGTGGGACAGTTTGATCAACGGCTTCAAACCAATTCGGGCAACCCAATAACCCAGTGCAGAAGCCATCAGTACACCGACAATCGCCAGCCCGATCAGCGCGATCAACAGGTTGTGCTGCGTCTCATGAAACGTCTCGGTATCGATACCGATCATGAAGCGCAGCGGTGGGCGCTGATCCTTGGCCGGAAATTCACTCACCAGCGCTTTCAGTGGATAAGGCTGCCCCGGCAATTGCAGATCGCGCATGCCCAGCGGCCCATTGGTGATCTCGCGGATCTGCGGCGTAAGGTTGCCGTATTCGTATTGCGGATCGCCGCTGCTGATCCAGAAACTGATGCGCTTGTCTTCTTCGCCGAGCAGCTTGAGTTTGTTGTTGATCTTCACCCAGTGTTCGGGCGTACCGAAGCGGCCAACGGTGGATTCGAGCACGCTGTAACGCGCATCCAGCTCGGCTTCCGGGAGCAATCCCAAGCCTTTGTCGACCTGCTGATACAACGCGCCGCCGATCAACAGAAACACCAGCAGCGCCACCAGCGTGAACATCCCGCTCAAGCGCAGGGCAATCGAGTTACTGGACACCACGGCTCTCCAGCACATAACCCATGCCGCGAATGGTGTGCAGCAGTTTCTCGTCGAATGGCCCGTCGAGCTTGGCGCGCAGGCGTTTGATCGCCACTTCGACGACATTCGCGTCACTGTCGAAATTGATGTCCCAGACCATCTCGGCAATCGCGGTTTTCGAAAGGATTTCACCTTGCCGACGGGCGAGAACGCTGAGCAGGGAAAACTCCTTGGCCGTCAGATCCAGTCGGGTTCCGGCGCGGGTGGCCTTGCGGCTGATCAAATCTATCCACAGGTCGGCGATGCTCACCTGCACCGGTTCATGGCCGCCACTGCGTCGGGTCAGCGCTTGCAGGCGCGCGACCAGTTCAAGAAAGGAAAACGGTTTGCCGAGGTAATCGTCGGCACCGTCGCGCAGGCCTTTGATGCGGTCTTCGACGCGCTCGCGGGCGGTGAGCATGATCACCGGGGTTTGCTTGCGCGCACGCAATGCGCGCAGTACGCCGAAGCCATCGAGGCCCGGCAACATGACGTCGAGGACGATCACCGCGTAGTCGCTTTCCAGCGCCAGATGCAGACCCTCGACACCGTCGCGGGCCAGATCCACGGTGTAACCCTGTTCCGTCAGACCGCGGTGCAGATAGTCCGCGGTTTTTTCCTCGTCTTCGATAATCAGAACGCGCATGACCCGCCTCAGTCTGTGGTTGCTAGCGCTGGTAATGGCGCGGGCTTAGGCCGATGGAACAGCCGCTCAAGCCATAAGTATATGACCGGCGTGGTAAACAACGTCAGCATCTGGCTGACCAGCAAACCGCCGACCACCGCGATCCCCAGCGGCTGGCGCAATTCGGCGCCGGTGCCGTAACCGAGCATTAGCGGCAGCGCGCCGAGCAGGGCGGCGAGGGTGGTCATGATGATTGGCCGGAACCGCGTGATGCACGCCTCGAAAATCGCCTCCTGCGGCGACAGGCCTCGATGGCGCTGCGCTTCGAGGGCGAAGTCGATCATCAGGATGCCGTTCTTCTTGACGATACCGATCAGCAACACCAGCCCGATCAACGCCATGATCGAAAAGTCCTGACCGCAGATCCACAGCATGATCACTGCGCCCAAGCCTGCCGCCGGCAGCGTCGAGATGATCGTCAGCGGGTGCACGAAGCTTTCATAAAGCACACCGAGAATGATGTACACCGCCACCAGCGCCGCGAGAATCAGCCACGGCTGACTGGCCAGCGAACTCTGGAACGCCTGCGCCGCGCCCTGAAAATTGCCGCTGATGGCGGTGGGCATGCCGATCTCGGCCTTGGCCTGATTGAGCAGAATTACCGCATCACCCAACGCCACACCGGGCGCCAGGTTGAATGACAGGTTGGCCGCCGGGAACATCCCATCGTGGGCAATCGACAACGGGCCAATGGTCGGCGCGTCGAATTTGGCCAGCGCCGACAGCGGCACCATCTCGCCACTCAGCGGTGAGCGCAGGTAGAAATAGTTGAGGCTTTCAGCCTTGCCGCGTTGTTTTGTATCCAGTTCCAGAATCACGTTGTACTGGTTGACCTGGGTCTGGAATTCATTGATCTGCCGCTGACCAAAGGCGTCGTACAGCGCCTCGTCGACATCGCTGGCGGTCAGGCCAAAACGCGCAGCGGCGCTGCGGTCGATGCTGATGTGGGTGATGCTGCCGCCCAGTTGCAGATCGTTGGAAATGTCGCGGAACGCCGGGTTGCTGCGCAGTTTTTCCGTGAGGCGTTGCGTCCAGGTGGCGAGTGTTGCGCCGTCATTACTCTTGAGCACGTATTGATATTGCGCGCGGCTCGGGCCAGAGCTGAGGTTGATGTCCTGGCCTGCGCGCAGGTAGAGGACGATGCCGGGGACTTTCATCAGTTGCGGACGGATGCGGTCGATGAACTGGCTGGCGCTGACGTCGCGGTCGCCGCGTTTTTTCAGGGCGATCCAGAAGCGGCCGTTGGCGATGGTCTGGTTGCTGCCGGAGACACCGACTGAATGGGAAAACGCCTGAACCGCCGGATCGGCGGCGACGATTTCGGCCATGGCCAAGTGTTTTTTCACCATGTCGCCGTAGGAAATATCCGCCGCGGCTTCGGTGGTGCCGAGGACGAAACCGGTGTCCTGCACCGGGAAGAAACCTTTGGGGATAAAGATGTAACCGCCGATGGCCAGCGCCAGCGATAAACCGAACACGCCGATCATTAATTTCTGATGGGCGAGGGCGCGGCGCAGGCCTCGTTCGTACCAGCCGAGCAGGCGTTCGCTGAAGCCCGGTTTGGTGTGGGCGTGGTGCACCGGTTTACGCATGAACAGTGCGGCGAGCGTAGGCGCGAGGGTCAGCGACACCACCACGGAAATCATGATGGTCGAGGTCGCGGTCAGGGCGAACTCCTTGAACAGCCGCCCGACCACGCCGCCCATGAACAGCAACGGAATGAACGCCGCCACCAGCGAGAAACTGATCGAGACCACGGTGAAGCCGATCTCGCCGGCGCCCTTGATCGCCGCTTCGCGCATATCGTCGCCGGCCTCCAGATGCCGGTGGATGTTCTCCACCACCACAATCGCGTCGTCAACGACGAAGCCAACCGCGACGACGATCGCCACCAGCGTCAGGTTGTTCAGGCTGAAGCCGAGGATGTACATCAAAGCAAAACTGGCGATCAGCGACACGCCGAGCACCGCCGAAACAATCAGGGTTGCCGACAATTGGCGCAAGAACAGCGCCATCACCGCGACCACCAGCAGGATCGCGATCAACAGGGTGATTTCGACTTCATGCAGCGAGGCACGAATGGTCTGCGTGCGGTCGATCAGGGTTTTCACCTGCACCGAGGCCGGCAGCATCGCTTCGAGGCCGGGCAGGGCAGCTTGAATGCGATCAACGGTTTCAACGATGTTGGCGCCGGGCTGGCGCGAGATCACCAGGTTCACCCCCGGGCGATCACCGGCCCACGCTTGCACGTAGGCATCTTCCGAGCCGTTGACGACTTTGGCGACATCGCGCAGGTGAACAGGGGCACCATCCTTGTAGGAAACGATGAGTTGGCTGTAGTCCTCGGGGTGGAAGAGCTGGTCGTTGGTCGACAGCGTGGAAATGCTCGATTCGCCGTACAGCGCACCTTTGGCGAGGTTGAGGCTGGTCTGCTGGATCGCCAGACGAATGTCGGCGAGGGTCAGGCCGATCGCCGCGAGTTTGTCTGCCGAGGCTTGTACGCGGATCGCCGGACGTTGCTGACCGGTGATGTTGATTTGGCCTACGCCGTCGATCTGACTGATCTGACGCGAGAGCAGGGTTTCCACCAGGTCGCTGAGTTCGGTGCCGGGCATTTGTGTCGAGCTGACGCTGAGGATCAGCACCGGGCTGTCGGCCGGGTTGACCTTCTTCCACGTTGGCAGGGTCGGCATGTCCTTGGGCAGTTTGCCGGCGGCGGTGTTGATCGCCGCTTGGACTTCCTGGGCGGCAGTGTCGATGCTTTTATCGAGGGTGAATTGCAGGGTCAAAAGGCTGGAGCCCAAGGCACTGCTGGAGGTCATCTGGGTCATGCCGGGGATAGCGCTGAATTGCACCTCCAGCGGCGTGGCCACGGACGAGGCCATGGTGTCGGGGCTGGCGCCGGGCAACTGCGCGGAAACCTGAATCGTCGGAAATTCCGCTTCCGGCAGTGGGGCGATTGGCAAGCGCGGGAAGGCAATCAAGCCGACCAGCACCAAAGCGATGGTCAGCAGAATCGTCGCGACCGGGTGATCGATGCACCACGTGGAGACGCCGTTGTGCGCCTTCATGGTTTCGGCTCCGCTTGCACCACCTGCGCCGGTTCGGTCATCACTTGTACGGTCGAACCGGGTTTGAGCCGCGACTGGCCGTCGGTCACCAGCACGTCACCGGCCTTCACGCCTTTGATGATGTCCTGACCGCTGCCTTGGTAAACCATCTGCACTTGTACGGCTTCGACCTTGTCGCCATTCACGCGGTAAACGAAGTGTTGGTCGAGGCCACGTTGTACGACGGTGGGCGGGACGACCAACGCATCTTTGTCGAGGGCTGTCTGAATTTTTACCGTGACCAGCAGTCCGGGCCAGAGCTTCTGGCTGGCGTTGGCGAATTCGGCCTTGGCGCGGATGGTGCCGGTGTTGGCGTTGATCTGGTTGTCGATCAGGGTCAGGTGACCTTCGCCGAGCAGGTTGCCGGTTTCGCCGTCGGTATCAGCGCCGATGTAGGCCTTGACCGGTGCGCGTTGCGGGTCGCTGATCAGGCCTTGCAGGGTCGGCAGCATTTGCTGGGGCAGCGAGAACTCGACGGCAATCGGGTCGATCTGGGTGACGGTGAACAGGCCGGCGGTGTCGGTCATGCGCAGGAAGTTGCCTTCGTCGACTGTACGAATACCGACGCGGCCGGTGACCGGGGAGCGGATTTGCGTGTAGGAAAGTTGTACTTGTGCGGAATCGATGGAGGCCTGGTTGCCTTGGGCGGTGGCTTTGAGTTGGTTGACCAGGGCTTGTTGCTGGTCGTAGGTCTGTTTCGAGATGCCGTCGTCGACGGTGAGCAGTTTGTAGCGTTTGAGGTTGACCAGGGCGACTTGCAGTTGCGCCTGGCTTTCGCCCAGTTGGGCGCGGGCCTGGTCGAGGCTGGCGCGGATGGAGCGGTCGTCGATGGTGGCCAGCAGGTCGCCTGTTTTGACGAGTTGGCCTTCTTTGACGAGGATTTTGGTGAGGATGCCGTCTATTTGTGGGCGCACCACGACGCTGTGTAGTGAGAGTACGGAGCCGATGCCGCTGGTGTAGCGGGGGACGTCTTTTTCGCTGACCGCGATGACTCGCACCGGGATGGCGGTGGGGGTGGCGAGTTTGGTCGGGGCGGGTTTCAGGGCGTACCACAGACCTGCGCCTGCGAGGACGATCAATAGAGTGGCGAGCAGGGCTTTGTTCTTTTGGATTCGCATGCGGGGTGGGCGCCGGACGGAGTTTGGGCAGGGTTGTTGTCTTTATAAACCTGTCAGCGGGTCAGTAGGGTGACGGCTAGCTGTCAGCGCTGTCAGTTTCGTTGGGTACATATCCGTTGCTGCGGTAACGGCGGCTTATGGTTCCGCCCTTACGGCGGGTCACTTTTTCCAGACGCCGAAAAAGTAACCAAAAAGGCTTGCTCCTACGTGCGGCCCGCTCGCTGGGGCTCGGGGTTCCTTCGCTCCGTGATCGATCCGGGCGCAGCGCCTACGGTTTGCTTCGCTGCACCTCCTCTCGCTGTGTTTGGCTTCGCCAAACGGTCGCTGCGCTCCCACCCCCGGATCAATCCCTCCACTCAGCCTTCCGACGTCGCCCGTGGATCAAGATCAAAAGCAGGCGAGCTGACACTCGGCCTATTGAGTGGTGAAGAGCGGGTGTTCGGCTTTGGATTTGTGGTGGATTTGCCCCTCACCCCAGCCCTCTCCCGAGGGAGAGGGAGCCGATTTGTGTGCTTTTCAAAGCCTGAGTTCAACTCGGACTTTCACGTCGGCGTATCTCGCCCAAACACCTCGGTCAGTCCCCTCTCCCTCTGGGAGAGGGCTAGGGTGAGGGTTCGCTTTTGGCTGTTTAAATCCGTGTCAAATAACCAGAACCTTCCCACAAGGTTTTCAGGTTGTCCGTCGGACGTGCGCTCTCTAGTCTTTGGTTGTCGCCGAAAACTCGGCGATCGGGTGTGAGAACCCGGGCTAAGTATTATTCCAATACCAGTACCGTCATAATCGGCGCCAGCTGATTGCTGCCTGCATTTTTATGGCGGCTATGTACGGGCGGACTTCGGTCCGGCCGGAGGTTTTACTGGTCCTTGCCCGGTTTCTCACCCCGTACGTAGCTGCCACCCAATTCGCCGCGTGAGAAACGGTAATTGTTGGCTCCAATCAGTGAGGACTGAGTAAATGACTAAGCCCGTACCCGATCCACCCATCGATCCCACCACCCCACTCGAAGACGCCATCCGCGCCGACGACCAGATCAAAACCCGCGAAGCCATCAAGCGCGCCCTCGATTTCTACCTCTGTCCCGAACCGGTCAAACCGCGTCAGCCCAGTACGATGTTCCTCATCCATGCGAACATCGACACCGAAAGCCTGCTCGCCCACGCCTGCGAATCGCTGGCCTCAGCCAATGTCATGGCCGCTGATCTGGCTGATCAGCTCAGTCGCCCGCAGCGCAGTACGGCGCTGGCGATCCAGCAGATCGTCATGCTCGCCGAGCTGGCGGTAAACCGGGTGCTGGATCGGGTTGATCCGCAGACGTAATACGTCCGAACAGCGCGTCATCGTGCTTCGCGAGCAGGCTCGCTCCTACAAGGCGATCGCATTCCAAATGTAGGTGTGAGCCTGTTCGCGATGGCGATTTTTCTGTGGTCGCTGTCTCTGGAAATATTCTCAAGGTTGATAAGTCCCAAAAAGGGACCTATCGTTCCCTTTTTGGGACTCTTTGGCCTTCACAGTGGAAACTATCTCTCTAAGCGAAGCGCTGTTTACCACTACTCAACAAAAAGTGTTGGGTCTGCTGTTCGGTAAGCCTGACCAGACTTTCTATGCCAATGAGATCGCGCGCTGGGCGTGTGTTGGCAAAGGCAGTCTCATGCGTGAACTCGACCGTCTGCAGCGAGCCGGTGTGTTGCGCATGACGAGGGTGGGCAATCAGAACCATTACCAAGCCAATCCCACCTGTCCCATCTATGCCGAACTACTGGGCATCGTCCGCAAGACGTTTGGCATCGCCGAGCCTCTGCGTCAGGCATTGCAGCCATTTACCGAGCAGATCACCTGGGCGTTTGTCTATGGCTCCATCGCCAAGGACACAGCAAACACACTCAGTGACATTGATCTCATGCTGATTGGCGAAGGCCTGCACTACAGTGACGTCATGGAACGGCTCATGCCCATGGAGGAACAATTGGGTCGTCCCATCAACCCGACGCTTTACACCCCGCAAGACTGGGCGGCGAAACTGGCTGCGCACAACAGCTTTGTCGTGCGGGTGGTGCAGCAGGAAAAAATCGATCTGTTAGGGGCAAACCCTTTGGAGCCCAAGGATGGGCAGCAACGAGAGTCTGGAGAATCTTCTACGTAGCGGTGGGCTGAAAGCGGAGCCGCCGGATCGCAAGGAGTGCGAGGGCTTGATGCGCTCGGCCGTGGATCGGCTCAAGGATGCGCAAACTCCTTCTTTGTCTTTTTCCAGCCGTTTCGACTTGGCTTATAACGCAGCGCACGCGTTGGCGCTGACGGCGCTTCGATTGAGTGGCTATCGATCGGATAAACGCTATTTGGTCTTTCATTGTCAGGTGCATACGGCCCATATCAGCAAGGTTCAGGTGCGATTGTTCGCGTTGTGTCATGAGCGGCGCAATCTCGCGGAATACGAAGGGTATATGGATGAGGATGACGCGCTTCTGGCGCAGTTGTTGGAAAGCGCCTCGCAATTGTTGAGTAACGTCCAGCAACGAATGAACTGACATCCGGCATGGCTTGCGATCCTGATTAATCTCTTAAAGATCCTCCTCTATGAGCGGATACAGCTTGTATGGCTCAGGCCGCGCACGTCGCAAATCTCTCTGGGCCGCTCACCCCGGGAGTGTCTTGAAATGAAGCTGAAAACCGCTCTGCCGTCTGTGCTCCTCTTGCTTCCACTCACTACGTTTGCAGCGCCTGCCAGTCAATCCGGCGAGATCCGCTTCACCGGGCAGATCGTTGACTCGGGCTGTCAGGTCGGACCGGTCGGGGCGTTTGCGTCTCGTGAGTCTCGCCAGATCGAAATCAAGCCCGGCGTGAAAGTCGATGTCGACACCGATCGCAACGCTTGCAGTCATCAGGCGCTGCCGATTTCCATGCGTTACGAAGCGCTGAAGACCTCGACCGACAAAGGCATCGTCATCATCAGTTACCTGTAAACCGTTCGGCGTGCGCTGCAAATCTTCAGGTGCCCAACCTTGGCGCACAGGTATACTGCGCGCCTTCGCGGCTCACTGATCGGGCCCGACTTTTTGCTTTCCGGAGCTTTTATGACTTCCCCGACCCTGCCGCCGGTTGACGACGCTGTGAGCGATGTCCCGGCTGAACTGGCCGAAACCAGCGATACCAAAGCCGATATCCCGGCGTTCAAATTTCCGTTCAAGCCGGGCGAACTGGCTTCTGCCAAAGGCTCGAACCAGCCTTGGTACAAGAACGGCGCCAAGAACGGCCACACCAAGACCCCGGGCATGGCGCCGCCGGGCACCCGTCGTTCGATGGGCAAGCGCTGAGTTTTAATCCCGTCTGCGGCCATCGCTGTGATTTTTCATCACAGTGATGGCTAAGTGCTCAGTTCCTGGGCCAGATCAACGTTTAACCATTTGGTGCGCTTAGAGTCAGCAGCCCTGCCGACTCTTTCCAATAAAACGAGCGCGCTATCCCATGAAGATCAATCTCCCGGTGACCGGTCGCAACGTCGATGTGGCGTTGTATGAGGGGCGGCAGAGTCAGCGCAACTCCGAGGATGTGGCGAGGTTGGCCGGGGATTTAAGGTTGCTGGCGCGGGAGTTCTGGGCGCGGCGGCAGATCCGCGATTGAGGTTGCCTGCAAAGGCCCCATCGCTGGCAAGCCAGCTCCCACATTATTCTCGGGTGTTCACACAATTTGTGTACGCCACAAAACCCTGTGGGAGCTGGCTTGCCAGCGATGAGGCCAGTTCGTTCGCCGTAAAATTCTGATCAGGCCGCCCGCAACGAGATAAACGCGTATGTCTGCGCCGGCTCGGTCACCACTTGCGCCCCTGCCGCCAGCACTTGCCCGGCAATGTCATCTCCGGACACATGAAACAGCCATTCACTGTATGCGTCGCCCGGCGGCTGCGCACTCACCTGATCGATGACCGTGGCGAACGCCGTCATGTTCGGCAGGTAAGCGGTAAAGCCGTCCCCCTTCAGCGCCGTGGTACGAATCCCCAGCAGCCCACAGATAGCATCCTTGGTGCCGATGTCATCCCGATCCGCCTGGCGCGAACGTTGAATCAATTCAACCAGCTCCTGATCCACCAACTCACCGCCAGCAATCAACACCGGCCCCTGTTGCCAGGACTCCGGCGGGCAGTCCTTGGCAGCAGGGTTGAGCGGGATGTGCGGGTTGATTTCCGCCGGATAAATGCGACATACCAGCGGCCGCCGCTCGTAGATCCGGCACAGCTTGTCTTCGTCAAGATTCCGGCAGGGGCCGACGTTGTACGCGGCGAAGGTGATCGCCACATGGGCGTCTGTCGCGCCACTGCGAACGACCACGGAGCGACGTTCAGCGTGCTCACGCTGTTGCGCCGGCAAGCCCAGACCATTGCCGAGAAAGGCTTCGACCAGCACGATCACCTGACCGCCATCCGCCGCCCACATTCGGGCTTCGGCCAGGGTCAGAGGGACATGGTGGTCGGTGCAGCATTTGCCGCAGCCTACGCAGGAAAACGTCGTATTCATTGAGCGATCTGTCTTCAATCAAGGTGTGAAACGGTGACGGAAAACCACCGCACAGGCCCGGGTTGAAGCAAGTTGTGCGCCACTCACTTCGCTTTGGCGGTCGGACGGATCGAGTCCCACTCGGTGACGAAGGCGGTTTTCGACTGTTTGTTGTACAGACACAGTTCGGTGCCTTGCTGGCCCTTCATGTGTTTTTGCGGGTATTGGCCTTGCAGCAGAACGGCGGTGTAGCCGACGCGGTCGTCGAATTGTGCGGGTGTGCCGACGGGTTTTGGGTTTTTCAGACCACTGGCTTTGCTGCAACTGGCGAGTACGGTTTTGTCGTAGGCCGCCCAGGCGTCGGGGCTGGAGGCGTGGGCCTGGGAGGCGAGGGCGGTGAGGCAGAGCAGGCTGGCGGTGAGGGTTTTCATGATCAGGCATCCTGGGGCGTGAGTGGCCAAGGTTGGAGTGTGCCGGGGGTGAAAAGTTGTCTGGGATGGCCCCATCGCGAGCAGGCTCACTCCTACATTTTGGAATGCATTCCCCTGTAGGAGTGAGCCTGCTCGCGATGACGGACTTTCAGTCCGGCACCAACTCCCGGCGCACTACATACATCCCGGCACTTTCATACAAGCGCTGCGCCCGCCGGTTGTCTTCCAGGACCTTCAGATCAACAAACCCTTCGCGCCGTTGCTGAAACACCTTGAATGCATTTAGCAACAACGCCCGGCCCAATCCGCGCCCCTGCATCCGCGGATGCACCACCAGATTCTTGATATAGGCACTGGTCCAGCATTGCGCCACGCCGACGACAGCTTCGCCATCGCGGGCAATGAAGCACAGTTTCGGATCGTATTCAGGATCGGTTTCGAACTGCTGCTGCCAGGCGTCCAGCGCTGGGACTCGGCCGCCGCCTTCGTGATAACCGAGTTGCATCAAATGATGCACGTCCGCCGCCATTTCGACGGAGTACGTACACAGTTCAATATCTTGTGGCCAAGGTGCATCCGGCGCGTCCTTACCGAGGTCGCGCCGCATCAAAAAACAATACGTCTCGGCCAAGACTCAGTGCCCGTGTGCCGCGACGTGTTTGGCCGCTTCGATCAGGCAATGGGTCAGTTCCGGCGAGGAGAACTTGGTCAGCACGCCATTCGCTCCGGCCAGGCGCGCTTTCTCGCTGTTCATCGCGCTGTCGAGCGAGGTGTGCAGCAGCACGTACAAATGGGCGAAGTCCGGCGTTTCGCGCAGGGTGCGAGTGAAGGCGTAGCCGTCCATCTCGGACATTTCGATGTCGGAGACGATCAGGTTGATCTGCTGCGCGGTGCCTTGCAGGTCGAGCAGGCAGTCGATGGCTTCCTTGGCGCTGCGGGCGGTGTGGCATTGCAGGCCGAGGTTGCGCAGGGTGTGCACCGATTGCTGCAGTGCTACCTGACTGTCGTCGACCACCAGAATGCGCGCGTTGCCGAGCACTTCGGCGTCTTCCATGGTCAGGTCGGTCGGGGCCATTTCGATCTGCGCCGGGGCAATGCTGTGGATAACCTTTTCGATATCCAGCACCTGCACCAGCGTGCCGTCCACCGAGGTCACACCGGTGATGTAGGCGCGCGAACCGCCAGAGCCAAACGGTGGTGGCTTGATGTCGGTGGTCAGGCAATGGACGATTTTGCTCACAGCCTGGACGTGCAGGCCCTGTTTGGAGCGGCTGACGTCGGTGACGATCAGGCAACCGCCGTTCGGGTCTTCCAGCGGACGTTCACCGATGGCGCGGCTGAGGTCGATGACTGACAACGAGGCACCGCGCAGGGTGGCAATGCCTTTGACGTGCGGGTGCGACTCCGGCAGCTTGGTCAGCGGCGGGCAGGGGATGATTTCACTGACTTTCAGCAGGTTGATCGCCATCAACTTGCCGCTGCGCAAGGTAAACAGCAGAAGCGAAAGTGAGTCTGCGCGGGCTTTGGTGGAGGACATATGAACCTTCTGTGGAAAGGTGGTGGGCGAGGGTGGAAATCGCCAGAAACTATTGATGCCGGGTTATCGGCGTTAAAGGGGTGGGCTTTAGGTTAGTTGTCGGGTGGTGTGCAGATCAAAAGCCAAAGCCAAGCCCCTCACCCCAGCCCTCTCCCGGAGGGAGAGGGGGCCGACGGAGGTGTCAAACGTTGTACATCGACCTGAACGACCGAGTCGATTATGGATTCGGTAAAGCAGGTTCACGTCGGCGGACATCTCCAATATCCCCCAATCAGTCCCCTCTCCCAGTGGGAGAGGGCTAGGGTGAGGGTGTGCTTCTAGCTCTTCATGCCCAACCGCTTGGCCATCCGCCCAAGGTTCGCCCGATCCAGCCCCAATTCCCGCGCCGCACTCGCCCAGTTATCCTGATTCCGCTCCAGCGCCGCACTGATCAAACGCCGCTGATACTGCTCGGTCGCACTGCGCAAATCCCCACTGATCAGCGGCATCTCAGCCACGGCACCGACAACAGCCTCAACTGAGTTATCCACAACCTCACGCGGCAAATCCAGATCCGCCGCGCTCAAACTGAGGATCTTCGGTCGCACCTTGCAATTGCCCAGCGCCTTCAACGCACTGCGCCCAATCAAATGCTCCAGCTCGCGAACGTTCCCCGGCCACGTATAAGCGAGCAGCGCTTCCTGCGCATCGCTGTTCAGACGCAGGCTATTAAGGCCCATGCGCGAGCGGTTCTGCTCCAGAAAGAAACCACTGAGCAGCAACACATCACGCCCACGATCACGCAGCGCCGGCACGCGCAGCGGGTAGACGCTGAGGCGATGATAGAAGTCGGCACGATAGCGGCCGCTGCGCACTTCTTCGGCCAGGTCGCGGTTGGTCGCGGCAATCAGGCGCACATCGACTTGATGCTCCTTGTCCGAGCCCAGGCGCTGCAACTGTCCGCTCTGCAAAACCCGCAGCAACTTGGCCTGCACCGTCAACGACAATTCGCCGACTTCATCGAGAAACAGCGTGCCGCCATTGGCCAGTTCGAACTTGCCGCGACGGTCGCTGGTGGCGCCGGTGAAGGCGCCGCGTACGTGGCCGAACAGTTCGCTTTCGACCAGGGTGTCCGGCAGGGCGGCGCAGTTGAGGCTGATGATCGGTTGGTCGGCGCGCGGTGAGGCGGCGTGGATCGCCTGCGCCACCAACTCCTTGCCGACCCCGGTTTCACCGGTGATCAGCACGGTCAGATCACTGCCACCGACCAGATCGATTTCTTCCACCAAGCGTTTAAGTGCTTTGCTCTGGCCGATCATTTCGCGGTTCTGCTGACCGCTGGCCTGACGGTAAACCTCAGCGCGTTGATGCTCGTCATCGGCGCGAGTGGCCAGCCGTTGGATGCGCTCGGCGGCGTTGACCGTGGCCGAGGCGAGGCTGGCAAAGGCTTGCAGGGCGTCGAGTTCGATGGGTTCGAAACGCTCGGGATCGAGTGCATCAAGGGTGATCAGGCCCCAGAGCTTTTCTTCGACAAACAAAGGGCAGCCCAGACAGTCGTGAACTTCTAGATGATCATCGAGACCATCGACCAGGCCGTCGTAAGGATCGGGCAAATCACTGTCAGCGGCGAAGCGGGTCGGCCCGGCGCCGGCCAGCAGGATTTCGAAGCGCGGGTGTTCGCTGACTTTGAAGCGCCGGCCCAAAGTGTCGGTACTCAAGCCGTCCACCGCCAGCGGCACCAGCGATTCACCGTCGAGCCGCAACAACGCGGCGGCATCGCAGGGCAACAGCGCGCGCATGGCTTCGAGCAGGCGTCGGTAACGCTCGCCCTCAGGCAGTTCGCGGGAGAGGTCGGAAACCAGAGGCAGCAGGGCGGTGAGCAGGGATTTGGCGGTCATGGTCTTGTAGTCAAAGGGACACGATGTAGTCGAGATGACTATAAGTCTGTTTGAGTCGTTATGACTACTATACTTTCAAGTTATTGATTTATATGGATAAAAAACTTGGCATGAAATCTGATAAGCCTAAGGTAACTTTTCAAGAAAGCTCAGGAGTTGCTCTTATGCTTAGCGTCCAGGATCGTGCCATCGTCAAATCCACCGTGCCTCTGCTGGAGAGCGGCGGTGAAGCGCTGATCACGCACTTCTACCGCATGATGCTCTCTGAATACCCTGAGGTGCGCCCGCTGTTCAACCAGGCGCACCAGGCCAGCGGCGACCAGCCCCGTGCCCTGGCCAACGGTGTATTGATGTACGCCCGCCACATTGATCAACTCGACCAGTTGGGCGATCTGGTAGCGAAAATCATCAACAAGCACGTCGCTCTGCAGATCCTCCCGGAGCACTACCCGATTGTCGGTGCCTGCCTGCTGCGCGCCATTTCCGAAGTGCTCGGCGAAGAGATCGCCACCCCAGAAGTGATGAGCGCCTGGGGGGCGGCCTACGGCCAATTGGCGGACATTCTGATCGGCGCCGAAACCGCGATCTACGACCAGAAAGAACAAGCCGTCGGCGGCTGGCGCGGAGCGCGCGAATTCATCGTCGCGGCCAAGGTCGAGGAGAGCGCGGAAATCATCTCCTTCTACTTTGAACCTGCCGACAAGGGCCCGATTCTGGCAGCCGAACCGGGTCAGTACATCGGCATGAAGCTGATCCTCGATGGCGAAGAAATCCGCCGTAACTACTCGCTGTCGGCGCTGGCCAATAAAGGTCAGTACCGCATCAGCGTCAAGCGTGAACCGGGTGGTCGCGCATCGAACCATTTGCACGATCAACTGCATGTCGGCGCGAGCATTCAGCTATTTCCACCGTCGGGCGAGTTTACTTTGACGGCCAGCGACAAACCGCTGGTGTTGATCAGCGGCGGCGTCGGCATCACCCCGACGCTGGCGATGCTCGAAGCGGCGCTGGAAACCGAGCGCCCGGTGCACTTCATTCACTGCGCGCGCAATGGCAGCGTCCATGCGTTCCGCGATTGGGTCGATGGTCTGGCGGCGCGTCATCCGCAACTCAAGCGTTTCTACTGCTACGCCGAAGACGATGGCGTCAGCCCGGCGGCGGACAAGGTGGGCCTGCTGAGTCTGGAGCAGTTGGGCGAATGGCTGCCGGAGCAGCGTGATGTCGACGCGTATTTCCTTGGCCCGAAAGGGTTCATGGGCGCGATCAAGCGGCATTTGAAGGCGCTGGGTGTGCCGGAGAAACAGAGCCGTTACGAGTTCTTCGGGCCGGCTGCGGCTCTGGAGTAATCCTTAAGACCGAGTCGCCTTCATCGCGAGCAGGCTCACTCCTACAGGCGCAGTGGCGTACATGAGAATGGTGTACGACACAGATCCCTTGTAGGAGTGAGCCTGCTCGCGATGGCCGTTACACCATTCTGATTCGCAAAATATCCCTACAACTTAATGGTTCCTTAACTGCTTTATCGTTTATTCCCCCGGTGTAGACTTGCGACAACTTTCAGCCGTCGGCCGGCTGAACCATGGACATAAAAGGGAAACGCGATGAGCGAGGAAACGATTCGGTTGGGCCGTGAGCGGCGCTTTCTGGTGCTGTTGGGGATCATCTGTCTGGCGCTGATCGGTGGCGCGCTTTATATGCAAATCGTACTGGGCGAGGCGCCATGCCCGCTGTGCATCCTGCAGCGTTATGCATTGCTGCTGATCGCATTGTTCGCCTTTATCGGCGCGGCCATGCGCACCCGCCGCAACATCACCGTGTTCGAAGTCCTGGTAGTGATTTGCGCGATTGCCGGCGCCGCTGTGGCCGGCCATCACGTGTACACCCAGTTCTATCCGGCAGTGAGTTGTGGCATCGATGTGCTGCAGCCAATTGTCGACGACTTGCCGCTGGCGAAGATCTTCCCGCTGGGCTTTCAGGTCGACGGTTTCTGCTCGACACCGTATCCGCCGATTCTCGGTCTGTCGTTGGCGCAATGGGCGTTGCTGGCGTTCGTGCTGGTGGTGATTCTGGTGCCGCTGCTGACCTTGCGTAACCGAAAAGCACTGCGCTGAATCAACTAATCGGCAGTCTGGCCGATACAGAAAACGCCTCGATTTGCGTATCAGCATATCGGGGCGTTTTGCATTTCAGAGTGTTTGTGAAAACACCGTGACGGACGGCAAGTGAGGGTGTGGCAGATGTGCGACATGTTGTCACACACGCCGTGTCGCAGCGCTCTTCAGTGACACGGAATCGGTCGTTGTTACAAAAAAGGATTGGTCTGTTTCGAGGTTTTTCGGCTTTAGCACGAGAGTGCCAGAGCAGGCAGTTTTAACAAGCGCTGGCATATGGCCAAAAGCCTTGGGTTATCGGGGCTTGCGCTGTTCGAGGCGTCGGAAAAAGCCCTCAGAGCTGTCTGAACTGGGGCGGGTACACCTACAATTTTTGGTGTTTTTGTTGAGAATCGATTTCGATAACATGCGGAACTTTTGCAAAAATGGCGATGGATTGTTGCTCGAACGGATAAAAATTATTTCGGGATAAGACATGGTGTATAGGGCGCTACCTATCTACAATCGCCCGCACTGAATTCCCGGCACTGTTCAGCCTTTATTAAGGAACGCTTTTTATTAAGGCGCTGCGCAGAAAGTCGGGTGTCGAGTGAGTCGAAAGGCTTCCAAGACACCCAGGTGTCGGTGCCTTCCAACTTTCCGCACCAAATGGAATTGGTCTGTAACAAGGCCTTTGACCACGAATTCGAATAAGAACTGACCGCTGTCCCAGGTTTTGTCGAGCGTCTGACGCGCGACGGGCG
>NZ_JBIUVX010000036.1:0-52203 GCF_044743175.1 Pseudomonas sp. NPDC087690 | reverse complement strand
GCAGATCGTCCGCATCTCGCGCTTCGGCCTGCTTGAAATGTCCCGTCAGCGCCTGCGTCCATCCCAGGGCGAAAGCAGCGGCATCGTCTGCCCGCGTTGCAACGGCACCGGCATCATCCGTGACGTTGAATCGCTGTCGCTGGCGATCCTGCGCCTGATCGAAGAAGAAGCCCTGAAAGACCGCACTGCCGAAGTTCGCGCACAAGTGCCGATCCCGGTCGCTGCGTTCCTGCTCAACGAAAAACGCAACTCGATCACCAAGATCGAACTGCGCACCCGTGCCCGCATCGTCATTCTGCCGAACGATCACCTCGAAACGCCGCACTTCGAAGTTCAGCGCCTGCGTGACGACAGCCCGGAAGCCGCGACCAACCAGTCCAGCTACGAAATCGCTGCTGCCGCTGCCGAAGTCGAAGAAGTCCAGCCAGCCGCTGCGACCCGCACTCTGGTTCGCCAGGAAGCCGCAGTCAAGACTGCACCGGCTCGCGCCAATGCTCCGGTTCCGACCGAAGCCGCCGCACCAGTCGCCGCTGCACCGGCTCCGGTTGCCGCACCAGAACCAAGCCTGTTCAAAGGTCTGGTGAAGTCGCTGGTCAGCCTGTTCGCCACCAAAGAAGAGCCAGTTGCTCCGGCCGTGGTTGAAAAACCGGCTACCGAGCGTCCGGCCCGTAACGAAGAGCGTCGCAACGGTCGTCAGCAGAGCCGCAACCGTAACGGTCGCCGCGATGAAGAGCGCAAGCCGCGCGAAGAACGTGCACCTCGTGAAGAACGTGCCCCACGCGAGCCGCGCGAAGAGCGCGCACCACGTGAAGCCCGTGAGCCACGCGAAGCTCGTACCGAAGCGCCAGCAGCCCGCGAAGAACGCGCACCACGCGCCCCTCGTGAAGAACGTGCACCACGTGCGCCGCGTGAAGATCGCAAGCCTCGCGGCGAGCGTGAAGAGCGTGTGCGTGAACTGCGCGAGCCACTGGACGCCGCTCCAGTAGTTGCAGCCGCTGCAGCCGTAAACGCTGAAGAACGTCCGGCCCGTCAGCCACGCGAAGAGCGCGCACCGCGTCCGCCGCGTGAAGAGCGTCAACCGCGTGCCGAGCAGGCCGCTGCTGCCGTCGCTGAAGAAGAAGTGAACGTGAACGAAGAGCAACTGCCGGAAGACGGTTCGGAGAACGCCGAAGGCGATCGCCCACGTCGTCGTTCGCGCGGTCAGCGTCGTCGCAGCAACCGTCGTGAGCGTCAGCGTGATGCCAACGGCAACGTGATCGAAGGTTCGGAGGAATCCGAAGCCGGCGAAAACGCTGAAGAGCCTAGCACTGCCGATCTGGCCGCCGGCCTCGCTGTTACCGCAGCCGTTGCCAGCACCGTGATCAGCGCTCCGGCCGAAGCCCAAGCCCACGAGCAAGCCGAACGCGCCACCGCGGCCGTTCAGGAAACTGCTGCAGTAGAAGCGCCGGTTGTTGAAGCGACGACTCCAGTCGAAGTGGTTGCTGCTCCGGAAGTCGAAGTGGCACCGGTTCAGGAAACCCTGCCTCAGGTAGAGCCAGCTCCAGTTGTGGTTGCCGAGCCGGTGATTGAAACCGTCGCTGAAACCGTAACCGAAACCGTGCGTGAAGTTCGCGAAGAGCAGACTGCTTTCAACTGGGTTGCCGAGCCGGCTGTCGCTGAAACACCAGCGCCAGTGGTTGAAGCACCGGCTGTTGAAAAGCCTGTGTTTGAAGCGCCTGCGGTTGAAGCTCCTGTGGTTGAAGAGACCAAAGTTGCCGAGCCAGTGGTCGTTGCTGAACCAGCGCCGGTTGTCGAAGCACCTGTCGTTGCCGAAGCGCCAGCTCCAGTGGTTGAAGCACCGGCTCCGGTCAGCGCCCTGACCCCTAGCGGCCGCGCGCCAAACGATCCGCGTGAAGTGCGTCGTCGCAAGCGTGAAGAAGAGCGTCTGCAGAAGGAAGCCGAACTGGCTGCCGCTGCTGCTCCGGTCGCCGAAGTGGTCGAGGCAGCTCCTGCCCCGGTCGCTGAAGAAGCTGTGGTTGACGCGGTGATCGCTGAAGCACCACGCTCCGTTCAGGACGCGGTCGAGCAACACCAGGAGGCCGAGGAAAAAGAACACGAGCCTAAACCACTCGTGTAATTCCCGAAGCCGTTAAAAAGCCCCGCCTGATTATTCAGGCGGGGCTTTTTTTATGCCTGCAATTTAGGCCTTAGCGCTATCCCCTGTAGGAGTGAGCCTGCTCGCGATAGCGGTGTGTCAGTTGACACACATTTATCTGAACCACCGCTATCGCGAGCAGGCTCACTCCAACAGGGGATCTATGCATGGGTCAGGGTTGAGGAAATACCAGAGATTCCGGCACATCGATATCCCACAGCACTCCTGGATCATCGACGGCAATCTCCACCACCCTGCCCTGCTTGAACAAAGGCCGAGCACCACGATCACCGCTCAACGCCTGCAACCCCGCGCCAAACGAACGCCCAAACCCCACCGGATGACCAAACTCGCCAGCCTGCACCGGCACGCTCACCGCATCATCAGCAATCGCCTCGACCACCCGCTCGATACTCGACGGCAAGATAAACGGCATATCCCCCAGCACAATCAACCAGCCATCGGCATCTGGGCAAGCCGCAACGCCGGCGGCAATGCTGTCGCCCATCCCGGTCGATTCAATCGAAACAATATCGCAGCCATACGCCTGCGCCATGCGCATTGCCTGCGGCCGTGCTTCGGTCGTGACCAACACGCGCTTATCAAGACTCGAAGGCAAATTCACCAATACCTGCTCGATCACCGAACGCACCGCGCCATCCAGCCCAGCGCAATCGGCGAGCAACTTGTCCTTGTCCGCACCCGCCATCTGGCGAAAGCGGCTGCCCTCGCCCGCCGCCAGCACAATCACTGCAATGGATCGACTCATGCGTCCTCCAGTGTTTTTTTCTGCTTCAACTCGACACCGTTCTTGATCGCGACGATCTCCGCCAACAACGACAAGGCGATTTCCGCCGGCGAATGACTGCCGATGTGCAAACCGATCGGCCCGTGCAAGCGATCAATCGCCTGTACCGACAAGCCTAGCTGAGCCAGATTCTCGCGACGCTTCTGACTGTTGACCCGCGAACCGAGCGCGCCAACATAAAAGGCAGGCGAATCGAGCGCCGTCAGCAGTGCCATGTCATCCAGACGTGGATCGTGAGTCAGCGCGACAATCGCTGTGCGTTCGTCGGTCTGGATACTCAACACTGCGTCGTCCGGCATGCCCGGGACGAAACGGCCGTGATGCTCTTCCCAGCCGTAGACGAATTCGGTGCGCGGATCGCAGATCAGCACTTCGAAATCCAGCAGCCGCGCCATGTCTGCGACGTAGCGCGACAACTGTCCGGCGCCGATCAACAACAATCGCCAGCGCGGGCCGTAGATGGCTCGCAGGGTTTTGCCGTCGAAGGCCAGCGAATCGGACTTGCTCGCCGCCGACAGCAGCACTTCACCGGTTTCAATGTTCAGCTCACGGGCAACGATCTCGTGCGCTTCACAACGCGCGAGCAATTCGGCAACCCATGCCGGATCGCCAACCCGCTCCTCGGTCAGCCGTAAAGTGCCGCCGCAAGGCAAACCGAAACGCGCCGCTTCTTCACGGGTAACGCCGTAAGTGATCAATTGCACCGGCGGCCCGTCAGTGGCGATCCGCCCATCGTGCAGACGGGCGATCAAGTCATCCTCGACGCAGCCGCCCGATACCGAACCGATCACCACGCCATCCTCACGCAAGGCGAGCATGGCACCGGGAGCACGCGGCGCCGTGCCCCAGGTCTGCACCACGCTGAACAGCACCACTCGCTGTCCGGCGCGGCGCCATGCAAGGACGCTGCGCAGGACGTTGAGATCGACGCTGTCCATCAGGCGCCTGCCTTCTGCCAGCCCTGCAACTGATAGCGCACCGGCAGATTGCGAATCCGCTGGCCGGTGGCCGCGAAAATCGCGTTACACAGCGCCGGCGCAATCGGCGGCACGCCCGGCTCGCCGACGCCGCCCAACGGCACGTCGCCCTGTGGTGTCACCAGATGCACCGCGACTTCCTTCGGTGCCAGCGACATGCGCGCCACTTCGTACATGTGGAAGTTGTCCTGCTGGACCTTGCCGTCCTTGAAGCTGATTTCACCCAGTACCGCATTACCGAGGCCCATCACACAAGCGCCCTCGAACTGCGAGCGAATGCGCTCAGGGTTGATCTGCGGCCCGCAATCCACGGCAATATCAGCCTTGTGCACGATCAACGAACCGTCGTCCTTGACTTCGACTTCAATCACCGCCGCCACGTAGGTGACGAAGCTGTAATGCACAGCGAGGCCCAGACCACGGCCCTTGGGCAGTTTGCGTCCCCAACCGGCAGCCTTCGCAGCCGTTTCCAGCACGGTGCGCATGCGTCCGGTATCGATCGGATAACGCTCGGGAGATTCGCCGTAGTTCCACTCCTCGCTCAGCGTGCGCGGGTCAATCTGCCGATCAGGGCCGAGCAGCTTGATCTGGTACTTGAGCGGATCCTCGCCGGCCTTGTGCGCCAGTTCATCGACAAAACTCTGGATGGCGAAACCATGAGGGATGTTCGACACCGAGCGATACCAGCCGACCCGCGTATGCACAGTCGCTTCGGGGTTTTCCAGGCGCACATTGGGAATCGCGTAAGCCATGTTGGTAAAACCCATGCCCAGCTCGAAAGCTGCTTCATGGTTCATGCCCGGCGCGAACAGCGCGGTGATGCTCGGCGCGACGGTGCGATGCAACCAGCCGGACGGCATGCCGTCCTTGCCGACGCCGGCCTTGAGGTATTCGGCGGACACGGTATGGAAATACGAGTTGTGGATGTCATCTTCACGGGTCCACTGCACGCGCACGGCTTTGCCGGGAAACTCTTTGGCGAGAATCGCTGCTTCAACGACAAAGTCCGGTTTCGACTTGCGACCGAAACCACCGCCAAGCAAGGTGACGTTGAAGGTGACATTGTCGAACGGCAGCCCAAGACGCTCGGCAACGCGCTCACGGGTGACTTGCGGCGCCTGACTCGGCGCCCACGCCTCGCAAACCCCGTCCTTGTAACGGGCGATGGCGACCATCGGTTCCATCGGCGCCTGCGCCAGATGCGGCAGATAGTAAGACGCTTCAAGGGTGCTGGCCGCGCCACTCAACGCCTTGTCGATATCGCCAGTGTTGCGCACCACTTTGCCGGGTTTCAGCGCGGCGGCTTCCAGCTCCTTGCGATAGGCAATCGAGTCGTAACTGGCGTTCGGGCCGTCGTCCCACTCGATTTTCAACGCTTCGCGGCCCTTGATCGCGGCCCAGGTATTGCTGGCCACGACGGCCACGCCGCCCAACGGCTGAAATTCCGAAGGCATTGGGCGACCTTCAATCTGAATCACTTTGAGCACGCCGGGGACTTTCAGCGCGGCGCTGTCATCCAGCGATTTGACCTTGCCGCCGTAGACTGCCGGGCGCGCGATGGTCGCGTACAGCATGCCGTCAAAATGCACGTCGGCGCCGTACACCGCACGACCGTTGACGATGTCGTCGCCATCGATGGCTTTGGTGCCTTCCTTGCCGATGTAGCGGAATTCCGATGGCTGCTTGAGGCGCAGACTGTCACGCGCGGGCACCGCCAATGCACTGGCGGCAGCGGCCAGTTCGCCATAACCCAGTTCACGACCGGACGGTTTATGGATGACTTTATGCAACTGCGCATGACATTCGCCGACCGGTACTTTCCACTGCGCAGCCGCCGCTTGCTCGAGCATTGTACGGGCCGCAGCGCCGCAACGACGCATCGGCTCATACCAGTGGCGCATGCTGCGCGAACCGTCGGTGTCCTGATTGCCGAAACGTACTTCATCGCCCGGCGCCTGCTGCACTTTGACGTGCGCCCAATCGGCGTCCAGTTCATCGGCAACGACCATGGTCAGACTGGTGCGTACGCCCTGGCCCATCTCCGAGCGGTTGCACACCACCGTCACCGTGCCGTCAGCGGCAATGCTGACATAGACTTTCGGATCATCGATCCAGCCGTTGGGCATGCCGTCGGCGCCGAACTTCTTTTCCTTCTCGTCGGCCAACGCATCCTGCCAGCCCCAACTCGCCGCCAGCACCAGCGCACCGGTGGCGCCGACGCCTTTGAGAAAACCCCGGCGGCTGAGATTGCTCAGGGCGAAATCATTCGGCAGACGGCTCATGCTTTTGCCTCCTTCAAATGCGTGGACGCCTGACGGATAGCGGTTTTGATCCGGTTGTAGGTGCCGCAGCGGCAAATGTTGCCGACCATCGCTTCTTCGATCTGCTCGTCGCTTGGGTTCGGATGGGTCTTGAGCAACGCGGTGGCCGACATGATCTGCCCGCCCTGACAGAAACCGCACTGCGCGACGGCTGTGTCGAGCCAGGCTTGCTGGACGATCTGCCCGACCGGGTCGGCATGCAGGTTGTCGATGGTGGTGACGTTCTGGCCGATCACCGAGCCGATCGGGGTGATGCAACTGCGCGCCGGCAAACCGTCAATGTGGATGGTACACGCGCCACACAGGCCCATGCCGCAGCCGAATTTGGTGCCGTTGTAACCGGCAACGTCGCGGATAGCCCAGAGCAGCGGCATGTCTTCCGTGACATCGAGGGGATGGTCTTGACCGTTGAGTTTCAGGGTAATCATGGGCACGCCCGCATATTTATGATGGTTATGGGGTCGAGCAATCTGCCGCCGTTTAATCGGCGGTGGTTCACGCAGATCGACTCAGGCTAATCAGGCTCTCTTGTGCCGACGCGAACGTCTGCACCGGGCCTTTGGTGGAGCAAATGACGGTTATCGTTAGCTCGCTAAGTTAACCCAGCGTTAACAAAAAAGCCCTGCACTTTTTCATCAATGCAGGGCTTTGGATGGCGTCTGGAAAGCGTAGCCTCAATACCGGTTGGGCTCCATTTCCAGTTCGACATTGAAACGTTCTGCAATGTCTTTCTGAATGCGTTGCGCCAGATCGAACAATTGCAGACCGGTCGCCGTGCCGTAGTTGACCAGCACCAGCGCCTGCAATTTATGCACGCCAGCATCGGCTTCGCGGAAACCCTTCCAGCCAGCGCGCTCGATCAGCCAACCCGCCGCAAGCTTCATCTGCCCGTCCGGTTGTGCGTAAGCCACCACATCCGGGTGCTGCGCTTTGATCTGCGCGACAGTGGCCGCCGACACCAGCGGATTCTTGAAGAAACTGCCGGCATTGCCGAGCACCGCCGGATCCGGCAGTTTTTCACTGCGGATGCTGCAGATGGCGCGGCTGACGTCAGACGGCGTCGGTTGCTCGATGCCCTGCTCGCTCAGGCGCTGACGCACCGGGCCATATTCCAGATGCAGATGCGCGACGCGATTGAGCGTGAAGCGCACCCGCAGAATCAGCCAACGCCCCGGTTGCTGTTTGAACAGGCTGTCGCGGTAGGCGAAGTTGCATTCCTCCAGGGTGAAATCACGTAGCTCGCCAGTCTGACGATCCAGCGCCGTGAGCCCGGCAAACACATCCTTGATCTCGACGCCGTAAGCGCCAATGTTCTGCATCGGCGCAGCACCGACGGTGCCCGGGATCAGGCTGAGGTTTTCCAGGCCGGAAAAACCCAGCGCCAGCGTGTGCTGAACAAACGGATGCCAAGGTTCGCCGGCTTCAGCTTCGATCACCACACGGCTGCCGTCATCGCTGATCACGCGGATCCCGCGTGTCACCATGCGCAGCACCAGCGCCGGGATATCCGCCGTCAGCAGCAAGTTGCTGCCACCGCCGATCACCAGCAATGGCACGCCGTGCGCGGTGGCATACGCCAGCGCTTCACGGACATCGGCATCGCTGTGAGCTTCGGCGAACAGTTGCGCGCGGACATCGACGCCGAAACTGTTGAACGGTTTCAGGGAAACCTGCGGTTGCACCTGCAAACTCATAACCGGCCCTTCACTTCGATCAACAATTGGTCACACGCCGCTTCAATCAGATCCAGCACCTGCTCGAAACCCTGATCGCCGTCGTAATACGGGTCCGGCACTTCATCGACCAACCCGGCATAGCGGCGCAGGAACAGATCCAGCTCGGCTTTGCCGGTGGACGGTTGCAGGGCTTTGAGGTTGCGCAGGTTGCTGTTGTCCATGGCCAGAATCAGGTCGTAACTGGCGAAATCAGCACGGCTGACCTGCCGCGCGCGTTGCATCGACAGGTCATAACCGCGCACTTTCGCGGCGGCCTGGCTGCGTTTGTCCGGCGGGTTGCCGACGTGCCAGTCACCGGTGCCGGCGGAGGCCACTTCGACCTGATCCGCCAGCCCGGCTTCACGCAATTTATAGCGCAACACACCCTCGGCCGTGGGCGAACGGCAAATGTTGCCCAGGCACACAAACAGAACGCGCATCAGGCCCCCAGCAGGCGACGAACGCGCTCGAGGTCTTCAACGGTGTCGACGCCGGTTGGCGGCGCAATCAGCGCGTCGGCGACGTGAATCCGCACGCCGTGCCACAGGGCACGCAATTGCTCGAGGGATTCAGTGTTTTCCAGCCAGCACGGGCCCCAGCTCACGAAATCCTGGAGGAAACCGGCACGATAGGCGTAGATGCCGATGTGGCGGCGGTACGGCACGCCTTCCGGCAATTGCTCGCGGCTCTTGGCGAACGCATCGCGCGCCCATGGCAACGTCGCGCGGCTGAAGGTCAGCGCCAGACCGTTGACGTCACTGACGACCTTGACCACGTTCGGATTGAACAGGGTGTCGACGTCCTCGATCGGCTCGGCCAGCGTGGCCATGCGCGCTTCGGTATGGGCAGCGAGGTTGGCAGCGACCTGATCGATCACGCTTGGCGGAATCAGCGGCTCGTCGCCCTGCACGTTGACCACGATCGCGTCGGGCTCAAGGCCCAGTTTCGCTGCGACTTCGGCCAGACGATCAGTGCCGGAATTGTGATCTTCACGGGTCAGCACCACTTCGGCGCCAAAGCCTTTGCAGGCCTCGACGATGCGCGCATCGTCAGTGGCAACGACCACTCGGGTCGCGCTGCTTTTGCTCGCCTGTTCCCAGACGTGCTGGATCATCGGCTTGCCGGCGATGTCCAGCAGCGGCTTGCCCGGCAGGCGGGTCGAGGCATAACGCGACGGGATGACAACGGTGAAGGCGGTGGTCATTTATCCAGACGCTCGTCGGTGGTCAGGGTGCGGGCTTCGCTTTCGAGCATCACCGGGATGCCGTCGCGGATCGGGTAAGCCAGGCCGGCGCCCTTGCTGATCAGCTCGGTCTTGTCGGCACTGAGCTTGAGCGGGCCTTTGCAGATCGGGCACGCGAGGATGTCGAGCAATTTGGTGTCCATGAACTTTCCCTGGATAAAAGAATTAAGGCAAAAGCCGATCGGGTAACAGGCGCATCAGCTGTGTGTCGAACCAGGCCACGAAGGCCGGCGACGGCACGGCATCGACCGCCAGATACCACCAGTCGGCAGCAGCGAAGGCACGGCACTTCACCGCGTCCTTTTCGGTCATCACCAACGGCAATGACGGTGTGAAATTCAAGGCCTGCACGCTGTATTCGGCGTGATCGGCAAACGCGTGCGGGACTGCTCGCCAGTCTAGCGCTTCGAGGGTATTGAAGAAACGCTGCGGATTGCCGATCCCGGCGACCGCGTGCACGCTCTGGCCGGGCGCAAAGTGTTCGAGCGGCTTGCGCTCGCCGCTGCGCAGGTTGACCAGCGCCGTCGGCTGCAGATGGAAGGCAAATCCGTCGTCGCGATCTGCAGTGGCGCCGTTGAACAGCACGCCGTCGACGCTTCGCAGACGTTCGATCGGTTCACGCAGCGGGCCTGCCGGCAAGCAGCGTTTATTGCCGAGACCACGGGCGGCATCGATCAGCACCAGCTCCAGATCCCGCGCCAAACGATAATGCTGCATGCCGTCATCGGAGAGGATCAGATCCAGCGGTTCACTGGCGAGCAAGGCTTTGACCGCAGCGCTGCGATCCGGGTCGATCATCAGCGGCACGCCGGTGCGCTGGACGATCAGCAATGGCTCGTCGCCAGCGACGTCAGCAGTTTGATCGGCCTCGACGCGCCACGGCATTTGCGGCGGCTTGGCGCCGTAACCACGGCTGACCACGCCAACGCGCAAACCACCGCGCCGGCAATGCTCGATCAGCCAGAGAATCATCGGTGTCTTGCCGGTGCCGCCAACGGTGATGTTACCTACCACAATCAACGGCACGGGTGGCTGGTAGATCTCGCCTACACCGTCGAGAAAGCGCTGGCGTTTACCCACCACCACACGGCGATACAACATTTCCAGCGGCCGCAGCAGCGTCAGGGCCGGGTGCCCCTGGTACCACGCAGCGAGCAAACGATCGGACAGGCTCATCAGGATTTCGGCGCAGCCTCAACCGTGGTCATGCGCAGATGGCTGAAACCGAGCTTGCCGGCGGCGTCCATGGCGGTGATCACTGATTGATGCTGAGTCTTGCCGTCGGCACTGATCGACAACGGCATGTTGGTGTCACCGTTGGATTCTTTCTGCATGGCTTCCATCAACGTCGCCAGATCGTTTTTCGGCAAAATCTTGTTGTTCACCGAAAACACGCCTTCGGCGCTGATGGCGACATCCAGTTGCTTGAGCTGCTGGTCTTCGGCCGGCGAGCCGCTGACCGCTTCCGGCAGATCGACGCGCAACTGGGTTTCACGGGTAAACGTGGTGGTCACGACGAAAAACAGCAGCAGAATGAACACCACGTCGATCAGCGACGCGAGGTTGATATCGATGGTTTCCCGAGGCTTGCGACGGAATTTCACGCGCGGCCCTCGGCCAGATCGACGTCACGGTCGCCCTGCACCACTTCAACCAGCTTGATCGCTTCCTGTTCCATACCCACCACCAGTTCATCGATACGGCGTTGCAGGAACCGGTGGAAGAACACCGCCGGAATACCGACCATCAGGCCTGCTGCAGTGGTGATCAGCGCTTTGGAAATACCACCGGCCAATACCGAAGCGTTGGTGGTCATGCCTGAGCCAGTGAATGCGCTGAAGATATCGATCATGCCCAGCACCGTACCCAGCAGACCGAGCAACGGCGACATCGCAGCGATGGTGCCCAGCGCATTAACGTAGCGCTCGAGTTCGTGAATGACCCGGGCGGCGGCCTCTTCAATGCACTCTTTCATGATCTCGCGACCATGCTTGGAATTCGCCAGACCGGCGGCGAGGATTTCCCCCAGCGGCGAATTGGCGCGCAATTCCTTGAGTTTTTCTTTATTGAGCTGCTTGTCCTTGATCCAGACCCAGACCTGACCCAGCAGATGCTCGGGGGTGACGCGACTGGCGCGCAGGGTCCACAGACGCTCGGCGACAATCGCCATGGCCGCGATGGAACTCAAAATGATCGGCAACATCATCCAGCCGCCGGATTTGACCAATTCCCACACAGTGACAGTCCCCTCGAAAAAGTGCGCCACTTTACCATACCGGTCAGCGATTAAGACCCGCCGCCCCGACGACCGTAATGTCGAGTTCGCCTGCGCCCCGATCAACGGGCGACTGCCGGCGGATCCCGCCAGAAACGCCGCTGTTGACGCATCGTCCAGGGCGGTTTGAAGCGGCCCAGTTGCAGATGAATGGCGCCTAGTTCGGCACTGTCGTAAATGCGCAGACCCTGTTTGCGATAGCGCGCCAGCACGGTCGGGTGCGGATGGCCGAAGGAATTGCCATGGCCTCGGGAGATCAGCACCGACTCGGGCCGCAACGTTTGCAGCAGCGCCATGGATGAGGAGCTGCGGCTGCCATGATGGGGTGATTGCAGCCATTGCGTCGGCACAGCCATCGGGCTGTCGAGCAGGCTTTGTTCCGCGTGGGTATCGATGTCGCCGGTCAGCAGGATTCGCTCACCATTGGCTTCGATCTGCAACACGCAGGAGCGCTGATTGCTGTCGTGGGCATCCGCCCATTGCCAGAGCTGAAAGCGCACGCCGTCCCATTGCCATTGCGCGCCACTTTTGCAGACTTCAGCGCTCAATTCGGCGGGCAGCCCCGGCGGATCGCCGCTCAGTACCCGGACGACCTTCATGCCACGTGTAATCGCCAGCGCACCGCCCGCGTGATCGGCATCGGCGTGACTGAGCAGCATCAGATCGAGTTTCTCCACGTTGAGTTTGCGCAGCGCCGGCAACACCACACGTTCGCCGAGATCGAAATCACCGAAACGTGGGCCAGCGTCGTACAGCAGCGTGTGGTGACGGGTTCTGATCAGGATCGCCAGACCCTGGCCGACATCCAGTTGCCAGACATCGGCCAGGCCCTCGTTCAAGCGCTCGCGCGGCGGCATCACCAGAATCAGCAGCAACGGCCAGCCCAGCAGCCGCATCGGCACACCACGGGGCAACAGCAACAACATCGCGCCGAGGCTGCCAATGGCCCAGACCCAAACGGGTATCGAAGGCGCAACCCATGCAGGCCATAGCCCAGCAATCAGCGCCAGCGCTCGAAACAGCCAATTGATCAAACCACCGGCCAGCCACAGCAGCCCATCGCCGACATAAGGCACCGACAGCAGTAAAGTCCCGAGCAGCGCCGGCGGCAGCACCAGCAGACTGACCCAAGGCACCGCCAACAGATTTGCCAGCGGCCCACTGAGACTGATCGGCAGGTTCAACGCCAGCAGCACCGGGCATAAACCGATGGCGATCAACCACTGCGCGCGCGTCCAGGCCTGCCACCAGCGCCACGCGCCCAAACGACCGCCGAAGGTGAAGATCAGCACCGCCACTGCTGCAAACGACAGCCACAAACCCGGACGCAGACTGGCGAGCGGATCGAGCAACAGCACACCATTAAAGGCCAGCAACAGTGGCCACCATGCCCCCAGATGGCGAAAACGCAGGCGCCACAACAACACCAATCCCACCATCACGCAGGCGCGCTGCACGGGCACCTCGAAACCGGCGAGCAAGCCGTAACCGAGCGCTGCTGCAAACGCCAGTCCACAAGCCCACGGCAGCCATGGCCAACGCAGCGGCCACAGCCCATACCGCGCGAGCCCGGCGACCAGCAAATACATCACCGCCGCCAGCATCCCGATGTGCTGACCGGAAATCACCAGCAAATGCACGGTGCCGGTGTCCTGCAGAATCTGCCAATCCTCACGACTGAGCGCTGAACCATCGCCCAGCACCAACGCCGCCAGCGCACCGGCCCGACCGTGCGCGTCCACCGCGAGCAAGCGCTGACGAATGCCGTCGCGCCAGGCCCACCGGGCTTCGCTGAGGCGCTGCCCATCCTTGATCGTGCCCGTCGCACCGATGCGTTGCGCCAACAGCCACGCTTCATGATCGAAAGCATCCGGGTTGAGCAAACCATTCGCACGCTTGAGTTTGACCGCCAGCCGCCAGCGCTCACCGCTGTTGACCGGCGGCCCGGCATACCAGGCCAGACGCATCCGCGTGGGCAATTTTTCGTGACGAGAGCGGGCATCAACCAACTCGAAACGCACCACGCCGTCCGCGTTTTGCGGCAAACCGACCACACGCCCTTCGAGCCAGCGGGTTTCGCCATCCAGACGCGCCGGCAGTCGATCATTCAAGGCCCACTGCGCGCTGACACAGGCCCAAGTGAAGCCGAACAGCAAAAACGCCAACGGATAGCTGCGAAACGGCAGCAACATCAAACCCAACACCGGTAACAGCAACATCCACCCGACCGACGGCAATGCCGGTAAAAACATCGGCACCAGCAGACCGACTGCCAGCGCCATCATCCCTGTGCGCATAAGCCCGTCCTTGAGAGTCCCGCACTTAGGCATAGCGGGTGTCAGGCACGTCCGTCGTCAACAATTGTCACAAAGTCTGAATGGGCGCCTCGTAGAATCCAGACATACTTGCCGCCTTAACCGACCGAGAAGCCTTATGCCCCGGCGCTTATTCAAACGTTACATGCCCGACCCGACGAGCATCAGGGAACACAAATCCTTACGCTTTCTCGGCAAGTTGCTGCATGACCCGAACCTCTGGCACCTCAATCGCCACTCTGTCGCACGGGCGATGGCGGTGGGCTTGTTTGCGGCTTTCCTGCCGATTCCCGCGCAGATGCTGGTAGCGGCGGCGCTGGCGATCACTGTTCGCGGCAACATGCCGATTGCCGTCAGTCTGGTCTGGCTGACCAATCCGGTCACCATGCCGGCAGTGTTCTTCTGCACCTATCAGGCGGGAGCGTGGTTGATGGATGTGCCTGCCCGGCATCTGCCGGATGAGCTGACCTGGGAATGGATCAGCGGCGAGTTGTCGACGTTGTGGCAGCCGTTTCT
This sequence comes from Pseudomonas sp. NPDC087690, assembly GCF_044743175.1. Classification (NCBI taxonomy): domain Bacteria; kingdom Pseudomonadati; phylum Pseudomonadota; class Gammaproteobacteria; order Pseudomonadales; family Pseudomonadaceae; genus Pseudomonas; species Pseudomonas sp. NPDC087690. The sequence continues at coordinate 37,899 of NZ_JBIUVX010000036.1, read as the reverse complement.
GCTCGGCTCGGTGGTAGTGGGGTTGGTGCTAGGCGCCCTCGCCTATTGCCTGGTGATGATGTATTGGCGCTGGTGGGTCGCGCGGCAATGGGCGCGGCGCAAGAAAAACCGCATGCGCTGAATGCAAAACGGCCTCCGCAGTGGGAGGCCGTTTTGATTGGTGGCGTCTGGATTGGCCCCATCGCGAGCAGGCTCACTCCTGCATTGGAATGCGTTCCCCTGTAGGAGTGAGCCTGCTCGCGATGGCCACGACTCGGTCTGGAGTCAGGTACGCATCCCGCGCCCACTCACCAGCAACCGTGCACAACCGAGGTACAGCACAACCGTCGCCACCAGCATGAAGGTGATCGCAATACCGATCTTGATATCCGACACACCGAGAATGCCATAACGGAACGCGTTGACCATGTGCAGCACCGGGTTGGCCAACGAAACGGTTTGCCAGAACGGCGGCAGCAACGTGATCGAATAGAACACGCCACCCAGATACGTCAGCGGCGTCAGCACGAACGTCGGGATGATCGAAATATCATCGAAGTTGCGCGCAAACACGGCATTGATAAAGCCCAGCAACGAAAAGATTGTTGCTGTCAGCACCACCACAAGGATGGTCACGCCCAGGTGATGCACCTGCAAATGGGTGAAGAACAGCGACAGAATCGTCACGATCACGCCCACCATCAGGCCACGCAAGACGCCGCCAATGGTGAAGCCGATCAGAATCGTGTGCGGCGACACCGGCGACACCATCAATTCCTCGATGGAGCGCTGGAACTTGCTGCCGAAGAAACTCGAGACCACGTTGCCGTAAGAGTTGGTGATCACCGACATCATGATCAACCCCGGCACGATGTACTCCATGTAGGTGAAGCCACCCATGTCGCCGATCTGCCGACCGATCAGGTTGCCGAAGATCACGAAGTACAGAACCATGGTGATCGCCGGCGGCAGCAGGGTCTGCGGCCAGATCCGCGTGAAGCGTTTGACCTCGCGGTAAACGATGGTCTGCAGGGCGACGAGGTTGGGACGCAATTCAGAACTCATACCGCTACCTTCGACAGATTTTTCTCCACCAGGGACACGAACAGCTCCTCAAGGCGATTGGTTTTGTTGCGCAGGCTCAGCACTTCAATGTTCTGCAGCGCCAATTGGCTGAACAACGCCGTGATGCCCATGGATTTGTCGACCTGAACTTCCAGCGTATGGCTGTCGATCAACCGGGCCGGGTAGCCGAGCAATTGCGGCGCGGCGCTCAAGTCGTTTTTCAGGTCCAGCAAGAAGGTTTCCACGTGCAGTTGGCCCAGCAATTGTTTCATGCTGGTGTTCTCGACAATGGTGCCGTGGTCGATGATGCCGATGTTGCGGCACAACTGCTCAGCCTCTTCCAGATAGTGCGTGGTGAGGATGATGGTGATGCCTTTCTGGTTCAGTTCGGTAAGGAACGTCCACATTGAGCGGCGCAGCTCGATGTCGACGCCTGCGGTCGGTTCATCGAGGATCAGCAGACGCGGTTCGTGCACCAGCGCACGGGCAATCATCAGGCGCCGTTTCATGCCGCCGGACAACGAACGCGACGGCACATCGCGCTTGTCCCACAGGCCCAGTTGCGTCAGGTACTGCTCGGCGCGTTCCTTGGCGATCTTCGCCGGAATGCCGTAGTAACCGGCCTGAGTCACGACGATGTCGAAAGTCTTCTCGAACTGGTTGAAGTTGAATTCCTGGGGCACCACGCCGATCGAGCGCTTGAGCTGCGCAGGATTCTTGTCCAGGTCATGACCGAAGATATTCACCGTGCCGCTGGTCTTGTTCACCAGGGTCGAGAGAATGCCGATGGTCGTGGATTTGCCGGCGCCGTTGGGGCCGAGCAAGGCGAAAAAATCACCTTCGGCGACGTCCAGATCGATACCACTCAAGGCCTGGAACCCGTTGCCGTAGGTTTTGGTTAGCTGCCGGATGGACAGAGCGGAACTCATATCTGATTTACGCACCATTGAAGGAAAAAAGGAGACGGCGGCGAGGGATCGAACCGCAGCGCAAGTGCGCAATGGTGCTTGCCGCCGCCGTACAAGTACAGTCAAGTGTGTCGATAGTAGGTATTAAGTCAACGCGGTCATAACCGCTTTTTGGTAGGCCGGACGTTGCTTCAGGCGTTCGTACCAGGCTTGCAGATGCGGTTGCGGCGCGCGTTCGATGGGCATCTCGAACCAGGCATAAATGAAACTGCCGAGCGGGATATCGCCCATGCCGATATCTGTACCGGACAGATACGGTTGGCTGACGAGTGCCTGATCGACCATGTTCAGCAACTCGTTGCATTCCTTGATCGCGGCGTTGATTGCCGCCCAGTCCTGCTTGTCCGCGGGCGTGCGCAGCACACCCCAGAACACCGTGCGAAAAGGCCCGGCGAAACTCGACGTGGTCCAGTCCATCCACTTGTCAGCGCCGGCACGGACTTGCGGATCCGCCGGATACCAGGCGCTGTCGGGCGCATGTCTGGCCAGCAGATAGCGAACGATCGCGTTGGATTCCCACAACACGAAACCGTCGTCTTCGATCACCGGCACCCGGCCGTTCGGGTTCATCGCCCGGTACTCGGGTGTGTCGACAACGCCGAATGCGCCGCCGGCATCGATCGCCTCGTAGGCCAGGCCAAGCTCTTCAGCAGCCCACAATGGCTTCCGGACATTCGATGAGTTTTTCCGTCCCCAGATCTTCAGCATGACCGCCTCTTTTCAAATGAGTGGGCAGGCAGCATACGCCGGATCAGACACGTCTCACATCACTGTGCATATCGCCCAGCAATGGCGGCTGCTGATCGGTGAACAGATGCGGATAGCACTTTTGCAGATGCTCGAAGAAGAAGGTTTCCGGCACGTCGGCGAATTGGCCGTGATCGACCAGATACTCCATCAACTGCGCGCCATCACGGTTGTAGGGGTGGAAAACGCTGTCATTGATACCGTCGAACTCCAGCGGCGCGACGTTGAACAGTTCGCAGAGTTTCTGGTTGAACGCCGGTGTGGCCTTCACCCAACGATCGTTGAGGAAAAACTCGGTGTAGCCGTGCATAGCGAACATGTCGCTTTTCAACAATTCAAGCAGGCGCGGCGTCGACAGGTGGTTTTTCACATCGGCCAGGCCGATCCGCGCGGGGATTCCGCAATGCCGCGCGCAACCGGCGAGCAGCGTGGCTTTCGGCACGCAATAACTCTCCCCCGTCGCCAACGCATAGCTGCCGCGCAAGGTCTGCGGATCGCGACTGAAGGTGTAGGGGTTGTAGCGCACGGCCTCGCGCACGGCGTAATAAAGGCTGATCGCCTGCGCGAGCGGATCGCGACTGACCCCACGATGCTGTTCGGCGAACTCCACCACCGCCGGGTGGTCACTATCGATGAAGCGGCCGGGACTCAGATACTCGTGCATGACGACAATCTCCTGAATGAGCCTGGAGTCTAGCGACAGCTCAAGCACAGAGATAACGACGTTTCGGCCAAACTTGGACGCAAAGACGCGGATTGATCGAACGATTTCCCACACGCGTTGCCCACCGAACCTACGAAAACCATCCGGGGTTTCCCACGATTTCAATCACCTTGGTCTGACCACCCGGTTTTGCAGATGCCGTCTAAGCTCTGGAGGGTCGATTTGCCTTGGTTCACGGAGGACTGAATATGCTGTTGTTGTGGATACTGGTTTTGCTGGTCGGCGTGGCGTATCTCGCCCACCGGCGTATTTCCCCTCTGCCCGCGTTGGGCATCGTTGCCGTGTACCTCTTGGCGATGGGTATTTTCAGTCACGCACCGGGCTGGCTGATGCTGGTGTTCTGGGTCGTGCTGGCCGCGGTCGCCGCACCGCTGCTGCTGCCCGACCTGCGCCGCAAACATTTCACCGCGCCGCTGTTCAACTGGTTCCAGAAAACCCTGCCGCCGATGTCGCAGACCGAGCGCGACGCGATCGATGCCGGCACCGTCTGGTGGGATGGCGAGTTGTTCAGCGGGCGTCCGGACTGGGACAAACTGCTGGCCTATCCGAAGGTGCAACTGACTGACGAAGAACGGGCGTTCATTGACGGCCCGACCGAAGAACTCTGCGCCATGGTCACCGACTGGCAGATCGGCCAGTCGATGGACTTGCCGCCGGAAGCCTGGACGCACATCAAGGAACACGGTTTCTTTGCCCTGATCATTCCGAAAGAATTTGGCGGTAAAGGCTTCTCGGCCTATGCGCACTCGCAAGTGGCGATGAAACTTGCGACCCGCAGCGGCGACCTCGCCTCCACCGTGATGGTGCCCAACTCCCTCGGCCCGGCCGAACTGTTGCTGCATTACGGCACCGATGAACAACGCAATCACTACCTGCCACGACTGGCTCGCGGCGATGACATTCCGTGCTTCGCCCTCACCGGTCCGCTCGCTGGCTCCGATGCCGGGGCGATGCCCGACACCGGGATCATCTGCAAAGGTCAGTGGCAAGGTCAGGAAGTCATCGGCCTGCGTCTGAACTGGGAAAAGCGCTACATCACCCTCGGTCCGGTGGCGACACTGCTAGGTCTGGCGTTCAAGGCGTATGACCCGGAGCATCTGCTGGGTGACAAGGAGGACCTCGGCATCAGCCTGGCGCTGATTCCGACCGATACCGACGGTGTCGAGATCGGCCGTCGTCACCTGCCATTGGGTGCGGCGTTCATGAACGGCCCGAACTCCGGCAAGGACGTGTTCATCCCTCTGGACTTCCTCATCGGCGGTCAGGAGATGCTCGGCAAAGGCTGGATGATGCTGATGAACTGCCTGTCGGTCGGCCGTTCGATCTCGCTGCCGGCGGTCGGTACCGGTGCGGCCAAGTTCACCAGTCTGGTGACCGGTCAATACGCGCAGATTCGTGAACAATTCAACGTGCCGCTGTCGGCGTTCGAAGGCATTCAGGAGGCGATGGCGCGAATCGGCGGCAACGCATGGATGATGGACGCCGCGCGCATGCTCACGGCCAACGCAGTGGATCTCGGCGAGAAACCGTCGGTACTGTCGGCGATCCTCAAATACCACCTGACCGAGCGCGGTCGCGAATGCATCAGCCACGCCATGGACGTGCACGGTGGCAAGGCGATCATCATGGGCCCGAACAATTACCTGGGGCGTAGCTGGAACGGTGCGCCGATCTTCATCACGGTGGAAGGCGCGAACATTCTCTCGCGCAACCTGATGATCTTCGGTCAGGGCGCAATTCGTTGCCATCCGTTCGTGCTCAAGGAAATGGCCCTCGCCGGTCGCGAGGACAAGGACCAGGCGCTGAAAGAGTTCGACGGTCTGCTGCTCAAACACATCGGTTTCGCCGTGAGCAACGCCGCCAGCACGTTGGTGCTGAACCTGGGCTTCGGTCATTTCGAACATGCGCCGGGCGACAAGATCAGCCAGGGCTATTTCCGCGCGCTCAATCGTCAGGCAGCAGCCTTTGCAATGCTTGCCGACTTCAGCATGATGCTGCTCGGCGGTGAACTGAAACGCCGCGAACGCCTTTCGGCACGTCTCGGTGATGTGTTGAGCAACCTGTATCTGGCCTCGGCGGCGCTCAAGCGTTATCACGATCTGGATTCGCCGGCGTACATGGAGCCGCTGTTCCGCTGGGCGATGGAAGAAAGCCTGGGTCAAGCGGAGCGGGCGATGGATGAATTGCTGCGCAACTTCCCGAACAAAGTCTTCGGCTGTCTGCTACGCGTCATCGTCTTCCCGTTTGGCCGTCGTCACAAAGGTCCGTCGGACAAACTCGGTGCCGAAGTGGCTGGGGTGATTGGTCGAGCCAAAGGCGACCCGGCGCTTGAAGAGCTGCTAGCCGGTTGCTATCGCCCGCAATCGGCGGACGATGCGGTCGGTGCGCTGCAGCACGCAAGCGATCTGCTAAACGCCGCGCAGCCGTTGCACAAGAAGCTGCACACTTCGCTGAAAAGCGGTCAGGTCAAACCGGCCGCAGGCGAACACGCCATCGACGCCGCACTGGAGGCTGGTGTGCTGCAACCGGTTGAAGCGCAAAGTCTGCGTGATGCCGAAGCAGCGCGGCGCAAGGTGATCGATGTCGATGATTTCGATAAAGAAGAGCTGAAACAGGCAGAGGGCAAAGTCCGCTGATCCCGACCAGCATATCGCCGTTTATGTGTGATAAATGGGCGCAGGAGCTTTATACTCCCGCGCCCGTTTTGCTCTTGAGGACTTATCTCGTGTCCAACGTCGTTGCCGATCATCTCGTATTGCTCGACCACCTGCGCAGTATCCTGGTCGCCGTAGGTGAGGCCGAACAGGTTCCCGAAGAAAGCCATGCCCTGTTTCTGGAGCGCTTCGACGAACTGCTGGCATCGCTGCCGATCGATCCGATCGAAAGCCAATACCTGGGCCAGGACATCCTGACTCAAGTGATTACCCGTTACCCGCAAATTGCCCACCTGATCCCGCGGGATCTGCTCTGGTTCTTCGCCGGTGATTGCCTGCACTACCTGGCCGATGAAGAGATCGACCTGTATCAGGCGCTGGAGGAACGTCGTTACGAAGCCGAACAGAACGATGAACCGTTCGACTGGAACCAGGAAAAGCAGTTGCTGGCGATGTCCGCTCAGGACAGCAAGCACTGATTCAGTTTGTTGGTTGAAGATCAAAAGATCGCAGCCTTCGGCAGCTCCTACATTGACCGCGTATGTAGGAGCTGCCGAAGGCTGCGATCTTTTGCTTTTGCGCTACAACAACCCCTCGCTTTCAGGTAGCTCGTACGCCATCGCGGTGTTACTTGCATTACCCGGCTTACCGGGTTTGCTCAGGGTCGGTTCCTTCTCCAGACACTCCACCAGAAAATCGATAAACACCCGCAACTTCGGCGGCAGGTACCGAGTGGGCGAGTGCAACAGCCAGAGCCCGCCATGATAAGAGGCGAGGAACGTCCAGTCTGGCAGTACCTGCACGATCAACCTCTGCTCCAACGCATAACGCGCCGTGAAATACGGCAGGCTGCCGATACCAATGTGCTGCAACACCGCGCCCAAACGCACGCCGGTGTGATTGGCGGCATAGCGACCGCGCACGCCGACCGTTACCGCTTTACTGCCTTTCTTGAATTTCCAGCGCGCATCGCTCGGCGTCTCGCCCAGATAAATACAACTGTGATTGAGCAAGTCGTGAGGGTGAGTCGGCGTGCCGTGTTCGGCCAGATATTGCGGCGTGGCGCAGAGCAAATGGTCAATGGTCAGTAGTTGACGGCCCACCAGCCCGGCCGGTGGTCTATCGGTGATGCGGATCGCCAGGTCAACATGATCGTCAATCAGATCAACCTGCCGGTCTTCCAGCAATAACTCGACGTCGACCTTGGGATAGCGCCGCAGAAACTCGGGCATATGCGGATGAACCACAAAGCGCCCCACCGCTTTCGGCACGCTGACCCGCACCAGTCCTTCTGCCTCATGGGTGAACTGGCCGCTGATTTCCATCACTGACTTGGCGGCGCTGACCATCTCCTGGCAGCGCTTGAACACCTCTTCGCCACCATCACTCAAACGTAATTTGCGCGTAGTGCGTTGCAGCAACCGCGTGGCCAAGGCCTTTTCCAGCCGAGAAATGCTGCGACTGACCGCTGAGGGTGATGACCCGAGCTGTCGTGCTGCTTCAGAGAAGCTGCCGGTCTCCACGACCTTGACGAAAATCGCCATTTCACCGAGCAGTGGAAGTGGGAGATTTATGCTCACAGCGCACAAGTCCTTTGATGTTTGAACGGATTATCACGTTATTACACGATTCATATAATAAAAATAGAAACTTTAATAAGGGCATGGAATATGACGCTTCGCCTCTTTTTCCATAGTGATGACCTCAAGGCTAATGTGGAAGTCCTCGACTGCACGCCCCACGAGCATGAATTTTCCGTGGTGTTGCGCGCCACGCTGTTCCATCCGCAAGGCGGTGGGCAGCCCTGCGATACCGGCTGGATCGGTGAAGCCCAAGTGCTGCGCGTGGTCCAGGAGCCAGACCGCATCATTCACTTTGTCGACAGACCGGTAACGCTTGGCATGACCGCTATACGGATTGATGAAGAGCGCCGCCGCTTCAACACCCGCATGCATTCGGCCGGACATCTGATCGGGCACTTTATCCAGGCCATGGGCTGGATGCCGGTCAAGGCGCACCACTGGCCGGACGAAGGTCGGGTGCAGTTCAAACCTGGCGACGCCGCTCAGGAAGTCGACGCCCAAACCGTTCAAATCGGCATTGAGCAATGGATCGAACACGATCTGCCACGCCTGATATCCCTGCGCGAAGGCGCGCGGGAAATCGGCTTCGGTGAACTCCCGGCCTATGGCTGTGGTGGCACCCATGTACGCAGCCTGAAGGAACTTGGCACAGTCACGATCGCGTCCCTTTCGCAGAAGAAAGGCACGTTATCCGTCCACTACCGCGTGGATTGAGCATTCCCGGACGCTGCCCTCGCGCAGCATCCGGCGCCGGGGGAACCGCACTCGCAGGTTCCGTTGACTATCGATAGATGGACCTAAATAACATGATGCTAGACGTCGAGCGTCTCGATGAGACGTGCATAAAAAAACTGGCCAACGAAGAAGTCCTCGCCATCCGCGTCAAAGGCTTTCTGCCGGAGCCGCTGGCGATCGAGATTGGCGACAAGATCCTGGCACCGGGCTTTGAGGGCTACATCAACGCACCCAGCATCGGCCGCATCGGCATGGCGTTTTATGAAGCGGAAAACCAGCCGCTGCTGATCGAGGACTACTTCGAACGCGCCACCAGCAACATCGCTGAATTGCGCAATCGCTGCGCGCCCTACTCTTCGCCGGTCGACACCTTGCGCTGCATGCTCGACGAATCATGGCCGGCGGGGGCGCATCTGGAAAACCTCTACGGCCGCAAGATGTACGTCGGCCTTTCGCGCGTGGTAAAGCCCGGCGTGTGCTTCCTTGCCCACCACGACATCTTTGCCAAGGATGCGCCGGACAGTTTCCAGGCCCGCAGCCTGGAGGCGCAATTCGCCTGCAACGTCTATCTGAACATGCCAACCGACGGCGGCGCATTGCAGATGTGGGACGACAACATTACTCCCGACCAATTCGACGAGATGCGCGGCGACAGCTACGGCATCGACCCGGCGCTGCTCGGGCCGCCAACCCTTGAGGTGCGACCGCAGCCCGGCGACTTCATCATGTTCAATTCGCGCTGCATGCACTCGGTGACCCCGGGCGTGGCGGACCCGCGCTTGAGCCTTTCCTTCTTTGTCGGCTATCGCGGCAATGCTTCACCCCTGACCTTCTGGAGTTGAAATGTATTCGAATTACCTGGGCGAGTTTCTAGCGCTGGCTACTATCCACTTTCTCGCCGTGGTCGCCCCCGGCCCGGACTTCGCAGTGACCATCCGTCAGAGCGTACGCTTCGGCCGATTGGTGGGGATCTGCACGGCGCTGGGCATTGGTGCGGGGATTTCCGTGCACGTGCTGTACACCCTGCTCGGTGTCGGCGCATTGATGCACACCACCCCGTGGTTGTTGACCGTGGCCAAGGTAGTCGGTGGTGCTTACATTTTGTATCTGGGTGTCAGCCTGATCCGCAGCAAACCGAAAACCACCCTTGAAGGCGAAAAAGCCGCCGATGAACCGTTGGTGGAACAGTCGTTGTTCAAGGCGTTCAGCACAGGTTTCCTGACCAACGCTACCAACCCCAAGGCAACGCTGTTCTTTCTGGCGATTTTCACCACGATCATCAGTGCCAGCACCCCCCTGCAAGTCCAGGCGTTCTATGGTTTGTGGATGTGTTTTGTGAACGCGTTGTGGTTCGTGATCGTCGCGCTGTTTTTCTCCAGCAATAAAGTGCGCTTGCTGTTCATGCGCATGGGCCATTGGTTCGAACGCAGCATGGGAGTGATCCTGATTCTGTTCGCCGGGCGCTTGATGCTGTCGATGTAAGCGACAAAAAAGTCCCGGCAATCGCTTGCCGGGACTTTTTCATTTCTGCGCCTCTTTTGCGTTTCTGTGCGACAGATCAAGTTTCAGGACTCCCTGGTTACTCGCCCACAGTGTTAGTTTGCAAAATGTTTCTGACACAGCCGACAGAAACATCTCTCATCAATTGCCCGCAAGGAAAGCCTCCGTAATGGATTTCTCCCTCAAGCAACTGGCCGCCGCTACCCTGATGCTGGCCAGCCTCGCGTCATTCACCACCGCCGCTCAAGCCAACATCACCCCGCAGCAGAGCGCGGTCATCCTCAAATCCTTCGACGACAAAAACGTCACGGATTTCCGCGAGTTTCTGGGCAGCCTGGCCAAGAGCGACATCGCCAAAAGCGATAATCTCGGTCCGGCCATCAGCGCTTTCCTCGACAATAAAACCCTGACCGCTGAGCAGCAGAACGAAATCCATCGTCTGCTGGGCATCTACACGCGCGTCAAATACGGCAAGGCCGCGCTGCAAACCCTGCGCGAACTGGTCGAAATTCCAACCTTCCAAAAGGAAGGCGTCGCACAGCACGACAACCCTGAGTTCATCAAGATTGCCGGCAAGATCCAGAGCCTTGCCGAGTCGTTCAATCTGAACTTCCGCAACATCGACAACCGCGTCTACGAAATTTCCCTGGAAGGCAAAGGTGACGAAGTCGTCGGCATCCACGCACACGCTGACGTGGTGCCAGTGACCCCGGAAAACTGGGTGCTCAAGGACGGTACCAAGCTTGATCCGTTCAAAGTCACCCTGATTGGCGATCGCATGTACGGTCGCGGTACCGAAGATGACAAGAACGGCATCGTCGTTGCGATGTACGCAATGAAAGTGATCAAAGAAGAAAAACTGCCATTGGCGCGCAACTTCAAGCTGCTGGTCGATACCACCGAAGAAACCACCGGCGACGCCATTCCCTATTACTTCGAAAAAAACCCCACGCCGGCCTACAACATGGCGCTCGACGGTGGTTACCCGGTGGTGATTGCCGAAAAAGGCTACGGCACCGTGATGGCCAAATTTGCCAAGCGCACAGCTGAAGGCAAAGGCGCAGAGATCACCTCGATGACAGGTGGCCTGGCCACCAACCAGATACCGTCAGCCTCGGTCGTGACCCTGGTGACCGACAAGCCTGGCGAACTGGCAGCAAGCCTGCAAAAAGCCGGGACTGAATACGCCAAGCACAACGGTAGCGACTTCCAGGTCACCGCCAAGGTTGATGGCAAAGACGTCAAACTGACGGTCACCGGTGTTTCCGCGCACTCCTCCGAGCCCGAGTCAGGTGTTAACCCGGTCGCCCGGATGCTGAGCTTCATCAATGGACTGGACGGCAAAGTGCCGCTCAAGCACAACCAGTTCACCGACGCTGCACATTACGCTGCGGATAACTGGGGACTGGATTATCTGGGCAAAAAACTCGCCGTGGATTTCTCCGATTCGTTCATGGGGCCGCTGACCACCTCCCTGACCTATGTCGGCGAGGATGACAAAGCCTTCAAACTGGCGGTCAATCTGCGTGTACCAAAGGGCAAATCACCAGAGAAGCTCAAGGCTGAAATCGCCGACAAGCTCAACGCCTGGACAAAGAAAACTCACGTAGCCGTGGACTTCGATTACTCGGTCGCCGAACCGATGTACCGCAACCCGGAAGGGGAATGGGTCAAGGCATTGCTGGCAGTGTCGACAGAAAATCTCGGCATGAAGCACGAGTTCGGTACCTCTGCCGGTGCGACGTCGGTGCATGAACTGCCTAACGGCGTGCAATTTGGCTTGGCGCGTCCCGAGGTGAAATACACCGGGCACACCGATGGCGAGTTCAAGACCATTGACCAGTTCTTGCTGGACCTGCAAATCGTCACCGAAATGATGGGGCGCATCGGGCAATTGCCGAAGCTGTGATCGATCCTTCGAACCCGGTCAGCGCATGGCCGGGTTCTGGCAGACGCAAAAAAGGACCGCGAAGGTCCTTTTTTATTGGCGACGACAAATCGCGCACAAACAAAAACGCCGATCATCACTGATCGGCGTTTTTGTGAATATGGAGCGGGAAACGAGACTCGAACTCGCGACCCCGACCTTGGCAAGGTCGTGCTCTACCAACTGAGCTATTCCCGCAATGGCGTCCCCTAGGGGACTCGAACCCCTGTTACCGCCGTGAAAGGGCGGTGTCCTAGGCCACTAGACGAAGGGGACACAGGCTACAACTTTCACTAATAAAAACGCCGCTCACTGAGCGGCGTCTTTAGAATTTGGAGCGGGAAACGAGACTCGAACTCGCGACCCCGACCTTGGCAAGGTCGTGCTCTACCAACTGAGCTATTCCCGCAAATGGCGTCCCCTAGGGGACTCGAACCCCTGTTACCGCCGTGAAAGGGCGGTGTCCTAGGCCACTAGACGAAGGGGACACACTACAACATTCACTTCCTGCCGCGCTTCGCTGTGTGCTTTACGCTGCAAGTGGCGCGCATTCTATGGATGGATTGAGAGGTCGTCAACCCCTTGATATAAATTTATTTAAATCAATGACTTCGACCTGCTTTGCAGCTGCAATCCGGCTTTTCCGTCGTCCGACGATTGACGCCTATATTCCGCCACTCGCCAAGACGTTATAGTCCACCGCACAGTGATGGCAATCTGAACCCGTAGCGCCAGCATTCATATAAGCAGCGCGCGGCCGATACAGATTGAACCTGCCGAACCAACCAGTCGAGCGGCGCTAGGCGGTTAAATGCCCAGCCACTACACTCGCATGCGAACCCTATAAAGAGGTCTTACCGGTGACACCACTCATGATCACCCTGCTAGTCGTAGCCGGGATCGCAATTCTGATCGCCATTGGCTACATGAACCATGTGGTGGAAAACAACAAACTGGAGAAGGCCCGCACCAAAGTCGAACTCAACGACCGCCTGCGTCGTTGCGGCGAACTGACCGAAACTTTCCCCGGTCAATTCATGACCCCGGCTTTGAAGCTGCTGCTGACGCGCCTGGAACTCAACGTTTGCCAGCGCCTGTTGAGCCTGGAAAAAACCAGCGCCACTACCAAGGCACGCATCACCGAACTGAGTGGACTGGTCGCCCAGGGCGAGTCGATCCCGGTCAACAACCCACCAGCACCGATCATGACCGAAGCCAAGGCCAAGGACGTACGCTTCCTCCTCGAAGCCCTCCACGGCCAAATCACCCGCGCCGCCCACGACGGCTTTCTGCCACCAAACGAAGCCAAACACTGGGTTCGTGAAGTGCGCCACATCCTGGTGTTGCTGCACATCGAGTTCTTCAACAACCTCGGCCAACAGTCCCTGCAACAAAACCAGCCCGGCCAGGCTCGCCTCGCCTTCGAACGCGGCGTGCAATACCTGCGCAAACAGCAGGATCCACAGATGTATGCAGAACAACTGCAATACCTGGAAAAACTGCTCGCTCGCGCCAACGCCCAGGTCATGGACAAAATCGCCCCGGTCGAAGGCGAAGAAAACCAACTCACCGCCGGCCTCAAAGACGTCGAAGCGGATGCAGACTGGAAGAAAAAAGTGATCTACGACTGATCGTCGATGCAGGAAAAGAAGCCACCGCCGAGGTGGCTTTTTTGTGGGTGACCGATGGGGATCGGGTGAATGGACGACTGCCATCGCCAGCAGGGTGACTCGCCGTAAGGGCGAAACCGCCAGCCGCAACAACCGCAGAACCGGACACTCACCCAAAACCCCAAGAGCATGGTCGGCCCAAAGGCCGCCAGCCCAAAGCGTCAAAGCGTCAAAGCGTCAAAGCGTCAAAGCCGAAAATGCCCAACCATCCCGCGCAACTCACTCCCCAACTGCGCCAGCTCAACACTGGAAGCCGCATTCCCGCGCATCGCCATCGATGACTGATCCGCACTGGCACGAATGCTCGTCACACTGCGATTGATCTCCTCTGCCACCGAACTCTGTTCCTCCGCTGCCGCCGCAATCTGTTGATTCATCTGCTGTATCAATGAAACCGCTGCCGCAATACTCCCCAATGCACTTTCCGTCTGCAGTGCATCACTGACCGCCAGCTTCACCAACTCACCACTGCTCTGAATCTGCTGCACCGAAGCATGCGCCGCCGCCCGCAAGGCGCTGACCAACCGCTCGATCTCCTCGGTCGATTGCTGTGTACGCCGTGCAAGCGCGCGAACCTCATCGGCCACCACCGCAAAGCCCCTGCCCTGCTCACCGGCGCGCGCCGCTTCGATTGCCGCGTTGAGCGCCAGCAGATTGGTCTGCTCGGCAACACTCTTGATCACCTCGAGCACCGTGCCGATATTCTGAATCTCGGCACTGAGACTCTCGATGCTGGTACTCGCAGAAGACGCCGAGTCCGCCAACTGCTCAATGCGCGCCATGCTCTGACGCACTACCTGCTGACCCGTCTCGACTTTGTCATCCGCCGTCTGCGCCGCCAACGCGGCCTCTTCGGCATTACGCGCGACATCGTGAACAGTCGCCGTCATCTGGTTCATAGCGGTGGCAACCTGTTCGGTTTCCTCCTTCTGACTGCTGACTTCAAGATTGGTCTGCTCGGTCACCGTCGACAGCGACTGCGCAGAACTGGCCAATTGCTCGATGCCGGCCTGCAAGCCGCTGACAATCGTGCTCAGTCCTGCGCCCATCTGCTGCATCGCCAACATCAACTGGCCGATTTCATCCCGGCGCGTCACGCCAATCGTCGCGCTCAAATCACCGGCGGCAATCTGCTGGGCCACCTGAATCACGCTGCGCAACGGCGAAACAATCAGCCGGGTTATCACCCAGGCTGCGATCAACCCGACCACCAGTGCCAATGCCGAAGAGCCGATAATCAGCAATGAATTCTTCTTCAGTTCCGCCTGCATCGCGCCATCTTCAGCGACATACGCCTGATCCACCCGCTCCATCACTTGCGCGGCACGCTGGTGCAATTGTTCGTAAACGGTTTTTTCCTGCGCCAGCAACCCGGTGTATTCGGCCAGTTTGTCGTTGAACCCGGCGATGTGCCCGGACACCTCATTGAGCACCGTCAGATACCCCTCATCCTTGACCGTGGACTTCAGCTCCTCGGCTTGCGCCTGCGCCTGCGCGGCCTGCTCGATATTGCCCTTGCCGGCACTGTCGGCATCGCCCTTGCGACTCTGATCGAGACGAATCCGTGCTTCGTTCATGGCCTGCAACATCAAGCGTGATACCTGACTGACCTGACTGGCCTGCTCGATAAACTGCGCACCGTCCTTGCCCTCGGTGTCTTTCAAGGTATAGGCGCCATCATCGGCCAGTCCGGCCTGCAACACATCGAGGTTGTTGGCCACGCTGGACACCGACCAACTGGCCATTTCCAGCGCGAGATCCTTGGCCTGTGTCAACGAGACAAACTCGTCGAACGCCTTGCGATAGGCATCAAGCGACTGTTCGACATCACTCATCACCGGTACATTCGCCGGCGACTGCGCCTTGAGCTGGTTGGCCAGGGCAATAAGAGCAACAACACCTTCGCGCAAGGCATCGGCGGTTTTCGGATTGTTGCGCAAGGCGTATTCCTGCTCCAGCAGGCGTACGTTGAGCAGGCCACTGTTGAGCGAAGACATCTGCTTGAGCCCATTGAAACGCTGACTGATGGTTTGCAGGGACCAGACACCCATTGCTGCCACCAGCGCGGTCAACAGCAGTACGAGCACAAACCCGACACCCAGTTTTTTCGCCATACCGAGGTTGGCAAAACGTCCTTGCACGGCCGAAATCATTGCGCGAAGCCCCTTGCCAAAGTGTGTGGACGAAGATTCGCAATGGCCATGGACCGGCACAAGTCTCTGGCGTCGGAATAATGGCAAAAAGCTACGCCCGCGTCGTTTTCAGAACGCTTGAGGTCGATCCACGCGGGTGCTGCGGAAAAACTGCCGTGCACGGGGGTCGCAGGCGTATGCGACGTTGATACGCTGCCACTCGCACACCTCGCCACCGGGACTGAATGCTCCCGACGCGGCAAGCGATACACCACTGCCCAGCGCCTGTCGACGCAATCGGGCAGGATCGGCAGATGGCGAACGCGCCCAGATGAACAAGCCACCGCACGGTTTTCCGAACACTTCCCACTCGGCGTCTTCCAGTACTTGCAACGCGGCTGCACGGTCGACACTCAAGCGCTGACGCTGACGATGCACCAGCTTGCGATAGGCGCCACTGGCCAGGAGACGAGCCAGTACCGCCTCATTAAAGCCTGAAGACCCCGCACTGCTGATCATCTTGATCCGCGCAAGCCGTGCGATCAGCTCAAGATCGGCGAAAACGAAGCCCACCCGCAATGAGCTGCTCAGGGTTTTTGAGAAACTGCCGACGTAAATCACTCGTTGATCAAGTGCCGCCAACCGTGTGCCATTGCCATTATGCAAATCGGCGTAGACATCATCTTCGATCACGCGCACATCACCGGCATTGCACAGCTGCAGGACCTGCCGGGCTACGGTCGGACTCAAACAGGAGCCGGTGGGATTGTGATGATGACTGTTGATAAACATTGCCACTGGCCGGAACTGCTCCAGCACGCGCGCCAGCGCGTCGATGTCAGGCCCGTTCGGGGTGCGGCGAACTTCGAGCAAGTGCACGCCGTGCAATCGCAAAAGATCGAACAGCTGCACATGTCCCGGGTTCTCGACCACCACGTAATCGCCAGCCTTCAGCAGGGCGCGCACAATCAGGTCAAGGGCTTGAGTCGCACCGCAGGTGGTCATTATCTGCGCGGCGCCAGCCTGAACATTGATCATTTTGAGGCGTTTGACGATCTGTTCGCGCAGCGCCGGCAGCCCCAGTGGCGTGCTGTAGTTGAACAGACTGCTCATGTCGGTGCGAGCGACCTGACCTATCGCATAGCTCAAGTCATCAGACTCACGCCAGTTTTCAGGTAACCCGCCATCGCCGAGATTCAACGTGCCCGGTAAACCGCAAACACTTCCCGCCTCTGGCCGAAGCCGATCGATACTCGCCGGTACAGGCGCATTTATCGCACGGCGAGGCGCTGCTGCCACCATGAATCCCGAACCTTGGCGCGGCGCCAGAACGCCTTGTGCCACGAGTCGATCACAAGCCTGAACCACGCATGACTGACTGAGCAAATTGCTGCGTGCGATTTGCTGTACTGAAGGCAACCGTGTGGCAGGTGGCACATCACTTCGCACGATCCAGTCGATCACTCCGTCAACAATCTGCTGTACGACTGGCACCATTGCCTGTCGGTCAATTCTCAATTCCATGAGCACGCAAACTCCTGTCCGTTTTGCTGGCGGCAGTAAATCACAGCCGCGCCGGACAGGCTGTGCGACAACGCCGCCAAAAGCGACCGTTCTAACCATTTGATACACATTGTTTAAGGGGCTTCACGGAACTGAACGTGATCCACAAAAAAGCCCGCAACGAATGCGGGCTGTCTTTCCTGCGCTCTGTTCAGAATGCGGTGACACCGCCATCCACAGCCAGCGAGTGGCCAGTGGTGAATGCCGCACCGTCGCTGCACAGGTACAACACGGCACTGGCGATTTCCTCGACTTTGCCGATGCGGCCGACCGGGTGCATGGCGTTGGCGAACTCAGCCTTTTTCGGATCGGCCTCATAAGCGCGACGAAACATGTCGGTATCGATCACCGCCGGACACACCGCGTTGACGCGGATTTTCTTCTTCGCGTATTCGATGGCGGCCGATTTGGTCAGACCAATCACCGCATGCTTCGACGCCGCATAGATGCTCATCTTCGGCGCCGCGCCCAGCCCTGCCACCGAGGCGGTGTTGACGATCGCTCCGCCGCCCTGCGCCAGCAACAGCGGTAGTTGATACTTCATGCACAACCAGACGCCTTTGACGTTGACCCCCATGATTGCGTCGAACTCATCCATCGAGCCGTCGGCCAGTTTGCCTTTTTCAATTTCGATGCCGGCATTGTTGAAGGCATAGTCCAGACGGCCGTAGGTATTGATGACCTCGTCCATCAGATTTTTCACTTCGCTTTCGATGGTCACGTTGCAACGCACAAAGTTCGCTTCGCCACCGGCTGTACGAATCAACGCGACCGTGCCCTCCCCCCCTGCCGCGTCCAGGTCGGCGACCACCACTTTCAG
Source organism: Pseudomonas sp. NPDC087690 (assembly GCF_044743175.1). Taxonomy (NCBI): domain Bacteria; kingdom Pseudomonadati; phylum Pseudomonadota; class Gammaproteobacteria; order Pseudomonadales; family Pseudomonadaceae; genus Pseudomonas; species Pseudomonas sp. NPDC087690. The sequence goes on along the minus strand of NZ_JBIUVX010000036.1, from coordinate 19,832 downwards.
GCCTTCGGCAGCGAACGCCTGCGCGGTCGCACGACCGATACCGTTGGCCGCGCCGGTGACTACGGCAACCTGACCGGAAAACGTCATGCTCATTGTTGTGTCCTCGAAGGGATAGATGCAGGGGATGTGTGGCATCGCAGCATAGCCATTGAGGCCGGCCACGCGTCAGCACTATCCAATGGCTGTTTATGTGGCCATGCATCGCAGTGATAAAACTGTGCGGGTGATCATCACTGCACTGGATCGGCGTGCATTCGCCGCGTCAGCCAACCTTGCGAGATCGGCGCTGAAGGTCTATCAACAAGGCTTCATTCAATTCGAGTGCCTGCCATGACCTCCCAGACCAATCGCCAGTTCCTGCTCGCCAAACGCCCGGTGGGCGCCGCGACCCGCGAGACCTTCACCTATCAGGAAATACCGGTCGGCGAACCGGCGGCGGGACAGATTCTGGTCAAGAACGAATACCTGTCGCTCGACCCGGCCATGCGTGGCTGGATGAACGAGGGCAAATCCTATATCCCGCCGGTTGGAATCGGCGAAGTCATGCGCGCATTGGGCGTAGGCAAAGTCGTCGCCTCGAATAACCCAGGGTTTGCCGTCGGGGACTACGTCAACGGTGCCATTGGCGTGCAGGATTATTTCCTCGGCGAACCCAGAGGTTTCTACAAAGTCGATCCGAAACTGGCGCCGCTGCCGGTGTATCTGTCCGCGCTGGGCATGACCGGCATGACCGCTTACTTCGCCCTGCTGGATGTCGGCGCGCCGAAGGCTGGCGATACCGTTGTGCTTTCAGGCGCGGCAGGTGCGGTAGGCAGCATTGCCGGGCAGATCGCCAAGATCAAAGGTTGCCGCGTGGTGGGAATCGCCGGCGGTGCCGACAAGTGCAAATTTCTCATTGATGAACTGGGCTTCGACGGCGCCATCGACTACAAGAACGAAGATGTGATTGCCGGCCTCAAGCGCGAATGCCCGAAAGGCGTCGACGTGTATTTCGATAACGTCGGCGGTGACATTCTCGACGCAGTGCTGAGTCGCTTGAACATGAAGGCGCGGGTGGTGATCTGCGGAGCGATCAGCCAGTACAACAACAAGGAAGCGGTCAAAGGCCCCGCCAACTACCTGTCGCTGCTGGTCAATCGTGCGCGGATGGAAGGCTTTGTAGTGATGGACTATGCCGCGCAATACGCCAGCGCCGCGCAGGAAATGGCCGGATGGATGGCCAAGGGGCAACTCAAGAGCAAGGAAGACATTGTCGAAGGCCTGGAGACCTTTCCAGAGACGCTGATGAAACTGTTCAGCGGCGAGAATTTCGGCAAGTTGGTGTTGAAAATCTAAAATCACCAGAAAACAAATGTAGGAGTGAGCCCTGCTCGCGATAGCGGTGTGTCAGTCAACATTAACGTTGTTTGACACACCGCTATCGCGAGCAGGCTCACTCCTACAGGGTTTCGCGGTGTCTGATCAGGCGATTTCGGCTACAACCGAAGCCAATGCCTTGGCCGGATCCGTCGCCTGGCTGATCGGACGGCCGATCACCAGATAATCGGAACCGGCATCCAGTGCCTGACGCGGGGTCAGAATGCGGCGCTGATCGTCCTGCGCACTGCCCGCCGGACGAATCCCCGGGGTCACCAGTTGCAGTGATGGGTGTGCGGTTTTCAGTGCAGTGGCTTCCAGCGCCGAGCACACCAGGCCGTCCATGCCAGCCTTCTCGGCCAATGCGGCCAGACGCAGCACTTGCTCTTGCGGTTCGATGTCCAGACCGATACCGGCGAGGTCTTCACGCTCCATCGAGGTCAGTACGGTGACGCCGATCAGCAATGGCTGCGGGCCACTGCGCTTGTCCAGCACTTCACGGCAGGCGGCCATCATGCGCATACCACCCGAGCAATGCACGTTGACCATCCACACGCCCATCTCGGCAGCGGCTTTCACGGCCATCGCGGTGGTGTTGGGAATGTCGTGGAATTTCAGGTCGAGGAATACTTCGAAACCCTTGTCACGCAGGGTGCCGACGATTTCCGCGGCGCAACTGGTGAAGAGTTCCTTGCCCACTTTGACCCGGCACAGTTTCGGGTCCAACTGGTCGGCCAGCTTCAGTGCGGCGTCACGGGTGGGGAAATCCAGGGCGACGATGATAGGAGTCTGGCAGGCGGACATGAATGGGCTCTCAGGCAGGTCGAAATCGGCGCGCATTGTAGCGGAACCGGCGGCGGCGCGGCACCCGATGATCGGTAAATCGTCGCGCTGACCGTGATCAGCATAGCGTCCGCTGCTATTGTGTCGACTCCGATACACAACCGACATGCCGCCAACACGCGCCCGCGCTAGCCTCGCCAGCCGCAACACGCCCTTACATCAGCACTTCCCGCCTCACGGCAGGACGCCTATGCTGAAACCACAACCTCGCAGCCCATCTTTGTGGTTGGCGGCCTACTGGCAGATGAACAGCCCCATGCACAACACCCAAACGACCGCGACGGATGAGCCAAAAGACGACAAGCGCTGGAGCATTCGCGCGCTGATCGTCGACGACGACGTGCCGATTCGCGAGCTGATGATCGATTACCTCGCCCGCTTCAACATCCACGCCAGCGGCGTCACCGACGGCGCGGCGATGCGTCAGGCGCTGCTCGCCGAGCATTTCGATGTTGTCGTGCTGGACCTGATGCTGCCCGGCGAAGACGGCTTGTCGCTGTGCCGCTGGCTGCGCGCCGAATCGGACATCCCGATCCTGATGCTCACCGCCCGTTGCGAACCGACCGACCGCATCATCGGCCTGGAACTGGGCGCCGATGACTACATGGCCAAACCCTTCGAGCCGCGCGAACTGGTGGCGCGCATTCAGACCATTCTGCGTCGGGTGCGCGATGATCGTACCGAGCAACGGGCCAACATTCGTTTCGACAACTGGCGCCTGAACAGCGTTCTGCGCCAGTTGATCGCCGACAACGGCCTGGTGGTGCCGCTGTCCAACGCCGAATTCCGCCTGCTCTGGGTCTTTATCGAACGCCCGCGCCGAGTGCTCAGTCGCGAACAACTGCTCGATGCCGCGCGCGGCCGTTCAATCGAAGCATTTGACCGCAGCATCGATCTGCTGGTCTCGCGCCTGCGCCAGAAGCTCGGCGACGACCCGAAAGCCCCGCAGTTGATCAAAACCGTACGCGGTGAGGGATACCTGTTCGACGCACGGGACATCGGCTGATGCGAGCGCGCTTCGACACGCTGTTCGGACGCCTGTTTGGCGTGCTGTTCGTGGCGATTGTCCTGGCGCACTTGCTGGCGTTCACCTGGTTCCGCCTCTACGGCCCGCCACCGCCACCACCGCCGCCAGAGTTTTCCCAGGGTGTCGAAGGGCAACGGCCCATGCCGGATCCACGCTATGCGCAGCGGCCACCGCGCCCCTGGTTCGGTGGCCCGGTGGTGCCACTGACCTTTCAATTCATCACGCTGATGATCGCGGCGTGGTACGGCGCCAAACTGCTCAGTCGGCCGATCCAGCGTCTGAGCGACGCCGCTGAGCGCCTCAGCGAAGACCTTGACAGTCCGCCACTGGACGAGTCCGGCCCGCGCGAAGCACGGCAAGCGGCGCACACCTTCAACCTGATGCAGCAACGCATTCGCGAGCAGGTGCAGCAACGCGCGCGCATGCTCGGCGCGGTTTCCCACGACCTGCGCACACCGCTGTCACGTCTGAAACTGCGCCTGGAAAACATCAGCGATGAACGACTGCAGGGCCAGATGCGTCAGGACCTCGACGACATGATCGGCATGCTCGACGCCACGCTCACCTACCTGCATGAACAGCGCACCAGCGAAGCGCTGCAAATGATGGATGTGCAGGCACTGGTCGAATCGCTGGCGGAGAATGCGCAGGATCAGGGCGCCGACGTGCAGGTCAGCGGCCATTGCACGCCCTTGCCCGTGCAGCCGATGGCACTGCGCTCGTGCATCAACAATCTGATGGATAACGCCTTGCGCTATGCCGGGCAGGCGCAAATCGAATTGCAGGATCAGCGCGAGCAATTGCTGATTCGCGTGATCGACCACGGCCCGGGAATCGCCGCCGACAAACGCGAAGCCGTGTTTGAACCGTTCTATCGGCTGGAAGGTTCGCGCAATCGCAATTCCGGCGGTGTGGGGCTAGGGATGACCATTGCCCGCGAGGCGGCGCAGCGTCTGGGCGGCCAGCTCAATCTTGAAGAAACCCCGGGCGGCGGCCTTACCGCCATCATTCGCCTGCCACGCCCCTGAGAACGCCACCGACTCACTGTGGGAGCGAACCCGCTCGCGAAGGCGTCATCTGATCCAACATCTTTTTTGGATGTACTGGCCTCTTCGCGAGCAGGCTCGCTCCCACAGGGTTTGGCGGTGTTCATTCTGCCGTGTGTACCGTCCGGTACAAACCCCACATACCCCGGACAACTCGCACCCTGACCCTGCATAAGCCGGTACACCCGCCGGTTTGCCATTCCAGGGAGTGAGCCCGATGATCGGTAGCGTCAGCAACTACACGAGCTATACCAGCACCAGCAGCACCGCCACACAAAATTCGCGCAGCCAGCAACTGCAAAAAGAACTGTTCGCCAAGCTCGACAGTAACGGCGACGGCGCAGTGGATCAGGACGAACTGAAAAGTGCCTTGTCACAGAAGTCCGACGACGGCCTGCTGGTCAACCTGAGCAAGCAGTTCGGTGATCTCGACAGCGACGACAGCGGTAGCCTCAGCGCCGAAGAAATGACGGCCACGGCGCCGCCCCCGCCGCCACAGGATCAAGCACCGAACACCGACCTCGCCGACGCCCTGATCAGCGCCCTCGACATCGACGGCGACGGCGCCATCAGCAGCGACGAACTGAGCAGCGGCCTGACCAGCGCCGGCAGTACCGCCGACAGCAACGAACTCTTCTCCGCCCTCGACAAGAACAAGGACGGCACCGTCAGCCAGGACGAACTCACCGCCAGCCTGACCCCACCGCCACCGCCACCACAAATCAACAGCGACGAACTGTTCAGCCAGCTCGACGCGGATGGCGATGGCAGCGTGACCGCGACCGAACTCAGCAGCGCACTGCAAACCAGCGACAGCGCGACTTCAACCACCAGCACTGACACCAGTGCCGCGCTGCTTAAGGTTCTCGATAGCGACAGCAGTGGTGGCGTGAGCAGTGATGAGCTGAAAGCGGCTTTACAGGCCGGGCATGAACGACCGGACGAAGAACAGACGGCATCGACCCAGAGCACGGCAGAAGCGCTGAATCGCATGATTGCCAATTTGAGCAAGCAGTACTCGCTGGAAAACACTGCGTCGGTGGGCAAGTATTTGAATGTGGCGACTTGAGTCGACGCCCCTCACCCTAGCCCTCTCCCAAAGGGAGAGGGGACTGATCGGGGTGTTTGGGAGAGGTACACCGACGTGAAACACCGAGTCGAACTCAGATTCTGAAACAGATCAAAAGCCCCTCACCCTAGCCCTCTCCCAGAGGGAGAGGGGACTGATCGAGGTGTTTGGGAGAGGTACACCGACGTGCGATACCGCGTTGAACGCAAATCAAACGCCGAACACCCCACGCTCTTCACCACTCAATAGGCCGAGTGTCAGCTCGCCTGCTCTTGATCTTGATCTTGATCCACGGGCGACGTCGGAAGGCTGAGCGGAGGGATTGATCCGGGGGTGGGAGCGCAGCGACCGTTTGGCGAAGCCAAACACAGCGAGAGGAGGTGCAGCGCAGCAAACCGTAGGCGCTGCGCCCGGATTGATCCCGGAGCGAAGGAACCCCGAGCCCCAGCGAGCGGGCCGCACGCAGGAGCAAGCCTTTTGGGTTACCTTTTCGGCGTTTGGAAAAGGTGACCCGCCGTGAAGGGCGGAACCCTAAGCCGCCGTTACCGCAGCAATGGATATACACCCAAACCCAAACCCAAAACCCAAAACCCAAAACCCAAAACAGCTACCGCCGATCCTCAACCCGAGACTGACTCTTGCTCCAATCCGTCAACAAACTGTAAGCCACCGCCAACAACGTAGGCCCGATAAACAACCCGATAAACCCAAACGCAATCAACCCGCCAAACACCCCAAGCAACACAATCACCAACGGCAAATTGCCGCCTCGGCTGATCAGATACGGCTTGAGCACGTTGTCCACGCCACTGATGATGAACGTTCCCCAGATCCCGAGAAACACCGCCATCCCGTACTCACCCTTCCACGCCAGCCAAGCCGTCGCCGGCACCCACACCAACGGCGGCCCCATCGGAATCAGACTCAGCAAAAACGTCACAATCCCGAGCACCAGAGCCCCGGGAACGCCGGCAATCAAAAACCCGATCAACGCCAGAATCGCCTGCGCCGCCGCCGTCCCGATTACGCCGTTAACCACCCGCTGCACCGTACCGGCGACCAGTTCGATGTAATAGCCGGCGCGATCACCGATCAGGCGCTCCAGCAGACTGTGCACAAACGCCGCCAGTCGCGGGCCGTCGCGGTAGAAAAAGAACACAAAGACAATGCTCAGCGTCAGCTCGAGAATCCCGCCGCCAATCTGCGCACTGCGCGCCAGCAACCAGTTGCCGACCTGACCCAGATACGGCTTGATCGACACCATCAATGCCGCGCCCTGCTGATCGATGCTGTTCCAGAGGCCGACGAGCCGTTCACCCACAAACGGCACAGTAGCCAGCCATACCGGCGCCTCCGGCAGGCCATCAACCTGCACGTCCTTGATAAACGCCGTGGCATCGCGCACATGATCGGCCAGGTTGAACCCCAGCCAGACCAGCGGCGCCGCCACCAGCAACATCCAGCCGAGGGTCAAAATCGCCGCGGCCAACGCCTCGCGCCCATTGAGCAAACGGGTCAGCAGGCGCATCAGTGGCCAACTGGCGAACGCCAGCACCGCGCCCCAGAACAGCGCCGACCAGAACGGCGCCATCACCCAGAAGCTGGCACCAAACAACACCAGCAGCAGGATCTGCACCAGCAGGCGATCGTTATTGAGCATGTAAGGTCTCGAAAAAGTCAGTCAGGCCAAGAGTAGGCGAACACGCCGTGCGTGCTCGCTCGCCACAGCTTATCGCAACAGGTCGATGCGCAGGCCTTTACCCTCGACAGTGCCGGTTTCCATCCGCGCAGCGCGCACGCCCTGATTGATCAGGGCCTGACGCCAGGCCTCGGCCTTGGGCCCGGATACCGTGACGCGCAATGTCGTGTCGAGGTTCAGGCCACGGGAGATCAGGCGCAGCCAGGTGTCATCCGGATCATCGACTCGATCGGGGAAATCCAGTTCGCCGGTGCTTTTGAGTTGACGCAACAGGGTCGCCGAGGTCGGCAGCAACTCGCCCAGCGGCGCAATTGCTTCGAACTGTTCAACATGCAGATAGGCTTTGCGATTGCCGCGAGTGATGCTGTACAGCGCCACCAGCGTGTTGTCTCGCGGCGCTGCCAGTCGCAACAGCAGATACGCTTGCTGCTCGTCAGCACCGTACAACTTGGAGTTGCCGAATACCTCGTTGGCCCACAGGCTGCTTTCACCACAATCACGGGCCTGGCACCAGAACAGCAACTCGGCGTCCTGCTCCTGCAAGGCTTCGCGGGCAGCGGTAAAGGCTTCGGTGGCGGAATGTTCGGGCGGTAACTCGTAGGTCACCGAAGTGATTTGGCCACGGGCGGTGACCTGGCCGTCGAAACGTAACTGGCCGCTGATCTTGCGGATAGAGCCCAACGGATAGATGCGCTCCAGCTCGGCCGGCGGGCGATAGTCGACGATTTGCGCATCGGCCAGCCGTGGCACGATCTGCAGATCGTGACTGCCCGGCACGTCGGCAGCGAAAGAAACGGAACTGAAACAGCACAGTGCCAACAGACTGAGTGACCGCATAGTCAGGCTCATCGGATCGGAGTGACTGTGTGATTCGGGGTCGCAGCGGTATAAAGATCCATCGTGGTTGTCTCCCATTTCAACCCGCCCAGCCTCGACAGTTGCCCACGGCAAGTCAAGGAATGGCGAAGAACCGATTGAAACAGTCTGCGACAAGACCCGCGCCTGGCTCGTCGTTCAAGTGCAGATGGTGCCCGCCCGGCAGCTGTTCCTGGCTAAAGGGTAGCCGCTCCAGCAGTTCGGAGTGTTTGGCCAGCATGCCATCAGCGGCAACCACCAAATGCGCCGGGCAACTGACGCGCAGGGCGAAAGCCATTGCCTGCTCCTGGGTCAGGCGCAGCGGCGACGGCAAAGTCAGGCGATTATCCGTGCGCCAGGTGTAGCCGCCCGGCACCGGCATCAATCCGCGCTGCGCCAACAGTTCAGCCGCCTCACGACTGACCGCGACCAGCCCCTTCATGCGCGCTTCGATGGCGCGGTCGAGGGTGTTGTAGACCGGTTTGCGTTTCTCGCGCAGATCCAGTTGCGCCTGTAGGGCCATGCCCATGCGCTCGGCTGCGTTTTCGCCTTTGTCTGTAGGAGGAATGACGCCGTCGATCAACGCCAGATGGCTGATGCGCTCCGGCATCGAGCCGGCCAGCACCATGGAAACAATTGCGCCCATCGAATGCCCGAGCAGGCCGAAACGCTTCCAGCCCAGTTGTTCGGCGACTTGCAGCACGTCATGGGCGTAGTCCCACAGCGCATAACCGGCGCCGTTCGGTCGATGCCCGGAATGCCCATGCCCGGCCATATCCAGGGCAATGATGCGTAAACCTTTGAGCTTCGGCGCCAGCCGCGCGAAGCTGTTGGCGTTGTCGAGCCAGCCGTGCAGCGCAATGATCGGCAAACCGTCCTCGGGACCGAACAAATGCGCCGCCAGCTCGATATGCGGCAGGCTCAGGCGCACTTCTTCGAAGGTCGGGCTCATGCGCAATCCTTGTCCTGACGGTTTTCCCAACGGGTAAACAGGTTCTTCAACAACCGCGCAGTGTCTTGCGGACGCTCCAGCGGGAACATGTGCCCGCCTGGCATGCTCAGCGCCTCGCCTTGTGCCAGGCGCGAAACGAAGCGGGTGTGATGACGCATGACCACGCGGCTCTTGTGCCCGCGCACCACCGCCAGTGGCACCTGCAACTGCCGGGTGCGACCGGGGCTGGTGTGCGGCACACCACGATAGATGCTGATTTCAGTGGCGGGGTCGAAACGCAGGCGCAGCTTGTCGCCGACCTGGTGCAAGCCGTATTGCAGATAGGCATCGAAGCATTCCGGGTCGAAGCCCCGGAACAGCGTTTTACCGGCGAAATAGCTGCGCGCACTGTCGAGATCGGCGAACTCTTCACGTCGGCCCAATGTGCGCCCCGCCGGTGTCAGTTTGTCGATGAAACCCAAGCGCTTGGCGGCACGGATCACCCACTGATCGGTGCGGGTCAGCACTGGCGAGTCGAGCATCACCACGCCGCGATACAGCTCAGGGCAACGCAGCGCCGCGTGCAGGTGCAAAACACCGCCGAAAGAATGGCCGACACCCCATACCGGTTGATCCTGCTGCTGCAAATGGTGGATCAGCTCGTCAACCAGGTTGTACCAGTTGTCATCCGCCGGGAAACGCGGGTCATGGGCGTGCTGCTCCAGATGCGCGACCCGGTACTCGGGCGCCAGCGCCGCGAACAACTTGCCATAGGTGCCCGAGGGAAACCCGTTGGCGTGGGCGAAAAAGATCGGTTGCGACATACCGGAAAATCCATGAGCGGGAAACGTGGTGTTGATTGTCCGTAAGACCGTGCCTTACAGCAATGACCGTAACTGCCAGGAATGATGACAGTCCGGTCAGGGCTATGGTGAGTCAGCCGGATCGCTACCCCCTCACCCCAACCCTCTCCCCCAGGGGGGCGAGGGGGAAAGGGAGCCGATCTCCATGCTATTGCGAATTTGTATTCGACTCGATATCTCAGGTCGATGTACTTCGAACAACCCACTCGGTCAGTCCCCTCTCCCCCAGGGGGGGCGAGGGGGAAAGGGAGCCGATCTGCATGCTATTGCGAATTTGTATTCGACTCGGTATCTCAGGTCGATGTACTTCGAACAACCCACTCGGTCAGTCCCCTCTCCCCCAGGGGGGCGAGGGGAAAGGGAGCCGATCTCCATGCTATTGCGAATTTGTATTCGACTCGGTATCTCAGGTCGATGTACTTCGAACAACCCACTCGGTCAGTCCCCTCTCCCCCAGGGGGGGCGAGGGGAAAGGGAGCCGATCTCCATGCTATTGCGAATCTGTATTCGACTCGATATCTCAGGTCGATGTACTTCGAACAACCCACTCGGTCAGTCCCCTCTCCCTCTGGGAGAGGGTTAGGGTGAGGGTGGCTGCTCACCCAACGGCACAACCGCCATGGTCAGCCGTGACACACAACTGGCCTTGCCTTCGTCACTGGTCAAACGGATATCCCACACATGGGTGGTGCGGCCAATGTGAATCGGCTTGGCCACCGCCGTCACCCGGCCACTGCGCAAGCCGCGCAAATGGTTGGCGTTGATTTCCAGCCCCACGCAATAGAACTTGCTGGCGTCGATGCACAGGTAGCTGGCCATCGAACCCACGGACTCCGCCAGCACCACCGACGCGCCGCCATGCAGCAAGCCGTAAGGCTGGTGCGTGCGATGGTCGATGACCATGCTTGCAGTCAGCGATTCTTCGTCGAACGCTTCGAAGCGGATGTCGAGCACTTCGCCGATGGTATTTTTCTGGATCGCGTTCAACTGCTCGATGTCGGGAGTAGTACGCCACAAGCTCATCGCAGACTTCCTTTGTTGTTGTAGTGGTCGCTCAATCCTGCCACAGCACCGCCTCGCTGCGCTCGCTCCATTCTTCGAAACGCGCGCCATAGGTGTCTTCGATGACGTTGCGCTTGATCTTCAGCGTCGGCGTAAGAAAGCCGTTCTCCACCGCCCAGCTGTCCTTGACCACCACCAGGCGGCGCAGGCGTTCGTGCTTGTCGAGCACCGCATTGACCTCTTCCAGGAGTTTTTCCAGACTCGAATGCAGGCTGGCCCGGGCCTCTTCCTGATTGACCGTCGACAGCACGCACAACCCCAGTGGCGCGCTCAGGCCATCGCCGACCACGCACACTTGCTCGATCCGTGAATGCACGGCCAAACGGTTTTCGATCGGCGCTGGAGCGACGTATTTGCCCTTGCTGGTCTTGAAGATTTCCTTGAGTCGCCCGGTCAGGCGCAGACGCCCTTCGGCATCCTGCTCGCCCTTGTCACCGGTACGCAGGAAGCCGTCCTCGGTGATCGTTTCGGCGGTTTTCTGCGGTTCCTTGAAATAGCCGAGCATGTTCGCCTGACTGCGCACCTGCACTTCACCCAACTCATCGATGCGCACTTCGACATCCGGGCACGGTTTACCGATCCAGCCTTGTTTGTATTGCCCTGGCAGACAGATGTGCGAGTAACCGCAACCCTCGGTCATGCCATAGACCTCAAGCACGTCGAGACCGAGTTTCTGATACCAGGCGAGCAAGGTCTGCGGTACCGGCGCCGCACCGGACAACGCCACGCGCAGGGCGTCCAGCCCCAGCCCGGCGAGGACTTTGTGCCCGACCCGTTTACCGATGAAAGGCAGACCAAGAAGAAAATCCAGACGTTTTGCCGGGATCCTGCTGTACACGCCCATCTGGAATTTGGTCCAGATTCGCGGCACGCCAAACATCGCGGTCGGCCGCGCGCGCTGCAAATCGGTGATGAACGTATCGAGGCTCTCGGCGAAGAAAACCGTCTGCCCGGTATAGATCGAGGCCAGTTCTACAAACATGCGTTCAGCGACGTGGCACAGCGGCAGGTACGACAGCAACCGGTCGTTCTCGTTGAGACCGAACAGCTGCGTGCCGCGCGTGGTGGCGAAACCGAGATTGGCGAAACTGTGCATCACGCCTTTGGGCAGGCCGGTGGTGCCGGAGGTGTAGATGATGGTTGCCAGTTGCTCGGCGGCAGGACGCGGATCGTCCTGGATCGGCGAACTGCGTTGCAGGTCTGCCCAGTTGAAATCGAATTCGCCAGGCGGATGCAGCGGCAGGCTGATGGTCGGCAAATCGGCCGGCACGCCTTTGGCCATGCCCGGCCAGTCATCGAGTTTGCCGATGAACGCCAGGACGCTTTCCGAATGATTGAGCACCTGCGCTACGGAGTCGGCGGTGAGATTGGGATAGAGCGGAACAGAAACGTGCCCGGCCATCCAGATAGCGAGGTCAGCGATGATCCAGTGTGCGCAGTTTTTCGAGATCAGGGCGATGTGGCTGCCGTGCGGCAACTCACGGGCACGCAACCAGTGCGCGGCGCAGCGGGCCTGATGGCCGACGTCGGCCCAGGTCAGGGTCTCGACCTGCCCGCCGCCAGTGGGCTGCACCAGAAAGCGCTGGCGCGGATGCCGGGCTTCACGTTCGTAAAACACGTCCAGCGGCAATCGGAATGCGGCAGACATGCGACTCGCTCCTGTGATTTTGGTCTGGAGCAAGCGTAGTCAACCAAGCAAGTGCTTGGTTGGAAAATTCAAACAAATAATTTCATGGTGTACGCGGTACCTGTAGGAGTGAGCCTGCTCGCGATAGCGGTCTGTCGGTCGACATAAATAGCGACTGATAGACCGCTATCGCGAGCAGGCTCACTCCTACAGGGGTCGGTGTTTACAACTTCACGGGTGTTTAAGGCTGTTAAGGGTCATCGAGCCGATCAGCAACTCCGGGCTTTCCAGCTCAGCCAGATCGGCGGTGCTGACCCGCTCCGGAGGATGTCCGGCGCCATGCTGCAGATAGCTCAGCAAATTGCCCACCAGCGGGTTGTGGCTGACCAGCAGCACGTTGCTTACCGACACCAGTTGATCGGTAACCTTGTCCGGATCAACTTCCGGCGTCAGCCACTCCACCGTGCGAATCTCCGGTTCGAACCCGAGCGCTTCGCGCACAATCTGTGCAGTCTGCTGCGCCCGCAGATAAGGGCTGGCGTAGATCGCAGTAAGCGGCTGGCCAATCAAATGGGCAGCGCTGCTCAAGGCTTCTTTGCGACCGTGCTCGGTCAACTCCCGTTCGGAATCGGGGCACGAGCCGTAAGGCACGGCCTCACCGTGACGCAATACCCAGAGTTTCATAGCTTGGGTTCCTCATCTCGAACCGGATGCGGTGTCGGCGGCACGGTGTGCGGCGCTTCACCTTCCGGGGTACGCGGCGCTGGCCAGTCGGCGAACGGCCAGGGTTTCTGGTCGCTGTGGAAACTGCCGAAGCGGCCGATCTGCGCCAGAAACTGGCTCAGGCTGTCGCCGAAGTTCATCAGGCTGGCGCTCGGTGCGCCATAGATCAAACGATAGATCAGTTGCACCAGCACCACCGCGCCGAGGATGAACTGCGCCACTTGCCAGACCAGCACGTAGACGATCATCCACAGCACCCGCAGGAGGATGGATTCGTACTTGGCTTCGGTTTTCGGATCGTTCATGGCTTGCTGCTCCCGGCTCACTCAGTTGAAACCACTGGTGGAAATAAAGTCGACGTCGGTTTTTGGCTCGGCTCGCATCAATAGACCGATCACCTGCTCCAGCGTGCGTCCTTCGAACAGGATCGCATGCAGCCCGGCGACCAGCGGCATGTACACGCCGACCTCCTGGGATTTGGCCTTGAGCACTTTCAGGGTGTTGACGCCTTCGGCGACTTCTCCGAGGCGCGACACCGCTTCGTCGAGGCTCAAGCCCTGACCCAGCGCGAAACCGACCTGATAGTTACGACTCTTCGGCGACGAACAGGTGACGATCAGATCGCCGACACCGGCCAGACCGAGGAAGGTCATCGGGTTGGCGCCCTGATTCACCGCAAAGCGGGTCATCTCCGCCAGTGCGCGGGTGATCAGCATGCTCTTGGTGTTCTCACCCATTTCCAGCGCGACCGCCATGCCGGCAATGATCGCGTAAACGTTTTTCAACGCCCCGCCCAGCTCGACGCCGAAGCGATCAGCACTGGCGTAGACGCGGAAAGTACGACCATGCAACGCGGCTTGCACCTGCTTGCAGAGTTCTTCGTCCTCACTGGCGACCACCGTGGCGGTCAGCGCATGTTCGGCGATTTCCCGCGCCAGGTTCGGCCCGGACAGCACGCCAATGCGCGCTTGCGGGGCGATCTCTTCAAGAATCTGGCTCATCAATTTGAAGGTCTGCGCTTCGATGCCTTTGGTCAGGCTGACCAGCATCTTGCCGCTCAAGCGCTCGGCGTGGGCCGCGAGCACCGTGCGCAGCGCGCTGGACGGCAGTGCGACAAAGCACAAATCACAGGCGTCGAGGGTTTCCTGCAGGTCGGTGACGGCGGTCACGCCCGGCAGAATCTTGATGCCTTTGAGGTAACGCGGGTTTTCGCGATTGACCCGGATGGCCTCGGCCTGCTCGGGGTCACGCATCCACTGCCGGACTTGATGGCCGTTCTCGGCCAAAAGGTTGGCCACGGCGGTACCGAAACTTCCGCCTCCCAGGACCGCAATCGGGCGCTGTTCAGTCATATGCAATCCGTTAATCCATACCAGTGGCGATGGCGGCATTATACGGGGCAGCCCGGTCGCGGCCAGCCCCAGCAACAATTACCGACACTTGTAGGAAGAAGACCAATAAAACCTAGGAAAATGCTACTAACGTGAATGGAAAAGTCACGGTGCTCGGTTAACATGCGCGCCAAATCTTTACGATCAAGGCTGCGTCGTGTTTTTCGCTCCTCGCCCTCCCCGTTCGCCCCTGTTGCTGGCGCTGTTGTTCAGCCCGCTAGTGCTGGCGGACGACCTGTTCATGGACAACCAGGCACTGCCGCAGGTGCTGACGGCCACGCGCCTGAAACAGACACCGGCAGAAGTGCCGGGGAGCATGACCGTACTCGACAGCGAATTGATCAACGCCAGCGGTGCCCGTGACATCAGCGAACTGCTGCGCCTGGTGCCTGGGATGATGGTCGGCAACATCAGCGGCAATCAGGCGGCGGTCAATTACCACGGCACCAATGCCACCGAAGCGCGGCGCATGCAGGTGCTGATCGACGGCCGTTCGGTGTACCGCGCAGGTCTGGCCACGGTGGACTGGAGTGACATCCCCGTGGCCATGGAGGACATCGAGCGCATCGAAGTCTTTCGCGGCCCGAACACCGTCAGTTATGGCGCCAACGCGCTGATGGCGGTGGTCAATATCATCACGCGCAACCCGGCGGATAGCCATGGAACGCGTCTGAAATATACCCGCGGCCAGCGTGGCATCAATGATTTCTATGCCAGCCAGGGCACCGGCTGGAATGGCGGCGATCTGCGCCTGTCGCTGTCCGGTCAGGAAGATGACGGCTTCGACAGCGATCGCAGTGGCGCCGATTACCGTGACAGCCGCCGCTTGAACCGTTTCAGTCTTGCGGTCAGCCACACCCTCAGTGATAACCAGAGTCTCGACTGGCAGGTCAACGCCAAAGACGGCACCAATCAGCGGCCCTACACCTATCGGCCGGTGTTCTCCGGGATTACCGCCGCCGGGAACAATTCTGACGTAGTCGCCAAGGATTACGCCGGTTCGGTGCGCTGGAACCTCGACATCAATCCCGAACACAGCCTTTATATACAAGGCTCGGCGCAACACTGGGATCGCCAGCAAACCTGGCGCGCCTGCGATGCCGAGGTGTCATTCAGCCCCGAGTTGACGCAACTGTGGCAACTCAACCCCAATTACACCGAACGCCTGGCGCGCAACATCACCCGTTTCACCGGCCCCGGCGCAGCACCGGGCACACCGCAGGAAATGGCTCTGGCCAATCGGGTGCTGGATCAATGGCGCAATGGCGCCAGCCAGACCTTGTGCGGCGACATCGACCAGAGCGCCCGCGAATCGCGCTACGACCTCGAATTGCAGGACACCCTCAGCCTGTCCGACAGCCTGCGTCTGGTCAGTGGCATGAACTATCGTTACGACCGCGCCGATTCCGAAACCTATTTCAATGGCACGCTGGACGACACCACCTGGCGTGCGTTCGGCCAACTGGAATGGCGCGCCACTGAGCACTGGTTGTTGCAGGGCGGCGCGATGTTCGAAGACACGCAACTGATCGGCAGTTCGCTGACGCCGCGCTTTGCCGTCAATTATCTGATCAATCCGCGCCACGGCTTGCGCGCGGTGTACTCGGAAGCAATCCGCTCGCCGGACATGTTCGAGAACAATGTGAACTGGAGCTATCAGGTCAACAACCTGCGGCCCTCGGCCTACGGACAGTCTTCGGCGCGCTACTTCGTCAAGACGCGCGGTCCGGGCGATCTCGATCAGGAACACATGCGCTCGCGTGAACTGGGCTACAACGGCTATTTCGCCGAACTGGGTCTGGCACTCGACGTAAAGCTGTTCTACGACGAAATCACCGGGATGATCAGCGAGCCATTACGCAACAATCAGTACATCGCCAGCAACGCCAACAGCTCACGTTTTCGCGGTACCGAAACCCAGCTCGACTGGCGTGTGAGCAGGGCCGACCGCTTGCGTTTCACTTACGCTTTTGTCGATGCCGAGGCGAGCAATCCGCTCGATCAGCAATTCACTTCGCGCAACAGCGGTTCCGCCGGCTGGCTGCGCGACTGGGGGCATGGCTGGAACAGCGCCCTCTTCTATTATGGTGACAACGCGCTCAATGGCTACCGCTTCGAACGGGTCGACACGCGCATCGCCAAACGCATCCCGCTGGGCAAGGCTCAGCTGCAATTGGCCGGCGTGTTGCAACAACGTCTCGACCATGAGCCGACTACCTTCGTCGAAAACAACTACGACGAGCGCCGGGTGATGTACTTCAGCGCCGAACTGGAGTTCTAGGATGCGTCACGGCCTGTCACGGAAGACGCCAACCCTTGGCCACTGGCTGGCCGGGGTCTGTCTGTTTTTGACTGCGTGGCTGCACGGTGTCGCGGTCCAGGCCGCGGACATTCTGCTCACGGGGGCCGAGGAAAGCCCCGGCGTACAAGCGTTCGTTCAGGCTCTGAGCGAATTGCGCCCGACCGACAACGTGCGTTTCCAGCCGCTGGACAGTCTCCCGGCACCGGGCAAACTGCCGGCCAGCCTGCGCCTGATCCTCCTCGATCTGCCAAGCCTGGATTGGCGCCTGCAAGAACCCCAAGGTCCGGCAACGCTGGTGCTGCGCATCAGCCGCTTGCAAGCGCGCCAGCGTTTTGGTGACGCAGAACCTGCACACCTGAGCCTGCTGTGGAGCGATCCGCCACTGAGTCGGCAACTGCAATTGATCCGGCGAATCTTGCCGCAGGCACGGCGGGTCGGCGTGCTGTTCGATCAACACAGCGAGTTTTTGCTGAAAGAACTGAATCTGGCTGCACAACCGCTGAATCTGCAAATCGTCAGCCAGCGCTGGGACAACACCCTTGACAGTCGCCCACTGCAAGCCGTGCTGAAAAACAGCGACGTGCTGTTGGGCCTCGACGATCCCGATCTCTACAACCCGAAGACCGCGAAGAACCTGTTGCTCAGCAGCTACTCGCGGCAAGTCGCGCTGGTCGGACCCAACGTCGCTTTCGTCCGTGCCGGCAGCCTGGCCAGCAGCTACAGCGATCAGAACGATTGGCTGGCAATCCTTGATCAATTGCTTGACCAACCCTCGGCTGCTTGGCCGCGAGCGCTCTATCCCGCACGTTTTAATGTTTCAAGTAATGCACAGGTGGCTCGTTCATTAGGTATCGAACCGCTGAATGATGCGTCTGTCGCCAGAGCGCTGGCCGAAGGAGAACGCCGCCCATGAGTTTCCGTCGCCGCTGGGACATCAACACCCGCACCCAGCTGATCAGCCTGGGCCCGGCGCTGTTGCTGACCTTGCTGTTGATCAGCTTCTTCACGTTTGTGCGCCTCCAGGATTTGCGCCAGGAGCTGAACCACACCGGCCAACTGATCGCCAACCAACTGGCCCCTGCCACCGAGTACGGAGTGATTTCCGGCAACAATGAAGTGCTGGAGAGCCTGCTCAAAGCCACACTGGCTACGCCCAATGTGCGTTTTCTTGAAGTGCAGGACAGCGCCAACCGGATTCTGGTGTACGTCGAACAACCGGCTGACACCCACAATCGCCCGCATCAGGTCGAAGTGTTTCAGGCCCCGGTGCGACTGCAGCGGATCTCTCTGCACAATGATTTCTTCCAGGACGGCAAAGTCAGTAATGGTGCGGCCGCCGAGGATTATCTGGGACGCGTGATCGTCGGTCTGTCCAACGATGCCTTCAGTCAGCGCCAGCAGGAAATTCTGCTCAAGGCCGGGATTCTCGCGTTGTTCGCCCTGCTCTTCACTTTTGTCCTGGCTCGGCGTCTGGCCGGTAGCCTGTCGCAGCCGATTCGCGACATCGGCGATGCGGTCAAGGCGATTCAGGACGGCGACTACAAGACCCCGTTGCCGATTGTCGACGACACTGAGTTGGGGGCTTTGTCGCAGCACATCAACAACCTCGCACAGGCGCTGGAACAGGCCAGCCGCGAGCAGCATCAAGCCATGGCGCAACTGATCCAGACCCGCGAAGAAGCGGAAAAGGCCAACAACGCAAAATCCGACTTCCTGGCGATGATGAGCCATGAACTGCGCACCCCCATGAACGGTGTGCTGGGTATGTTGCAGTTGCTCGAAACCACCGAGATGACTGAGGAGCAGATCGAGTATGCAGCCCTCGCGTCGGAGTCCACCGAGCACTTGCTGAAAGTCATCAATGACATTCTCGACTTCTCGCGCATCGAGCGATCAGAACTTGAGCTGGAGCACATTCCGTTCAACCTCACCGAGCTGATCGGTGCCTGCGCGCAGTCGTTCCAGCACAGCGCGGTGCAACGCGGCCTGGCGCTGAATCTGCGGATCCCGGACGACATGCGCAGTTTGCAGGTGCAGGGCGATCCGACGCGGATCCGGCAGATTCTGGTCAACCTGGTCGGCAACGCACTGAAGTTCACCGAACAGGGTCGGGTCAGCATCGAGGCGCAGTGGCAATCGCTGGATCACGAATTGCTGTGGTTCACCTGCTCGGTACGCGACAGCGGCATCGGCATTTCTTCCGAAAGTCTGGAATTGATGTTCAACGCTTTCCAGCAGGCCGACAGTTCGATCTCGCGGCGCTATGGCGGCACCGGCCTCGGCTTGCCAATCGCCCGCACCCTGGCAGAACGCATGGGCGGCACTTTGCGCGCGCAGAGCGAGGAAGGTCGCGGTTCGGTCTTTACTCTGGAGATCCCGCTGGCGCTTTATAAGCAAGCGCTACCGCCATTGGCCGCGCCGCGCGCGCTGAACGGCAAAGGACAGGGTGAAGGGCGCAATGTCTTGCTGGTGGAAGACAATCCGGTGAACCAGACGGTTATCGAAGCGATGCTGCGCAGTCTGGGCTTTACTGTCAGCGTCGCCGTCGATGGCGCGCAGGCCGTACGCAGCGCTGAAGAAAGTGATTTCGAAGTGATTCTGATGGATTGCCGCTTACCGATCATCGATGGCTATGAGGCGACGCGACAGATCCGCCAACTGCCGGGACGCAGCGACGTGCCGATCATCGCACTGACCGCCAACGCGTTGCAGGGTGACCGCGAAACCTGCCTGGAGGCAGGCATGAACGATTATCTGGCGAAGCCGTTCAAACGTAATGATCTGCAGCAGATTCTGCAGCGCTGGGTGTCGTAGTGTGGGCCTTTCGACCATCTGCGACTGGCGTGAAAAGCGAAAGTGCGGCAGTCTTAGGCACCCGAACAAGCCTCAAAAGGGGCTTGAATAAAAATTTCAGTGCACAAGTGTACATTCATGTCCTTGGTGCTGTGACTTTCACCACAACGCAATAGTCTATGAGTAGGCTGCCGGTTCGAGGCATGAACGCGTCGAACGGTCGGGAAGATTTGACACACCTGCCG
>NZ_JBIUVX010000035.1:0-52735 GCF_044743175.1 Pseudomonas sp. NPDC087690 | reverse complement strand
AGGCGTTAAAACCGTGCGTTCGCTGGCAGACATCGGCAAGGCCCTGGCCGAGCTGACCGGTTGGGCTGTCAAGTAAGCCTCGCGCTTAGCTGACGCTTCACCAAACAAAGGCCACCTTCGGGTGGCCTTTGTCGTTTCTGCAATTTGGAAGATCAAAAGATCGTCCGATCGCGGCCCGAGCCTTCGGCAGCTCCTACATGGGAATACTTCCATCCTCATGTAGGAGCTGCCGCAGGCTGCGATCTTTTGATCTTTGCCCTGCCAACGAAAAATAGATACGTAAACGCGACACGAAGACGTCGCGTATCGGATAGTTCGCCCTCTAACAGTGCGTTTACAAGACAAATTCGTTAGGCTAGCAGCCATTTTTGCGTCTGCCGCCCACAAGGCATGCAACGCGCTTTAAGGGTCAGTCCCATACGGATCGACAGCATTTCCCTAATTACACAGGGCAATCCCCCTCTAAATTCCGATTTCAGTAGTGTGGTATTACCTTAATGAAAGTTTTGAAAGGTCAGGACATCCTGGCACTTGGCTTTATGACATTTGCCCTGTTCGTTGGGGCCGGCAACATCATCTTCCCGCCGATCGTTGGCTTGCAGGCCGGGCCTCACGTCTGGATGGCCGCGCTGGGCTTCCTGATCACCGCCGTCGGTCTGCCGGTGATCACCGTCGTCGCACTGGCCAAGGTCGGTGGGGCGATGGACGCGCTGAGCAGCCCGATCGGCAAAGTTGCCGGCGGCATTCTCGCGGCTGCGTGCTACCTGGCCGTCGGCCCGTTGTTCGCCACCCCGCGTACCGCGACCGTATCCTTCGAAGTAGGCTTGGCGCCGCTGACCGGCGAGAGCCCGCTGGCTTTGTTCCTCTACAGCTCTGTGTACTTCCTGCTGGTGTTCTTCATCTCGCTCTACCCTGGGCGTTTGCTGGACACTGTCGGCCGTTTCCTCGCGCCGCTGAAGATCATCGCGCTGGCAGTGCTCGGCATTGCCGCGTTCGCCTTGCCGGCCGGTGACATTGGCCACGGCACGCCGGAATACGTCGCGGCGCCGTTTTCCCAGGGTTTCATCAATGGTTACCTGACCATGGATACCTTGGGCGCACTGGTGTTCGGTATCGTCATCGTCAACGCGATCCGCTCGCGCGGGGTCGAGTCGCCGAAGTTGATCACCCGTTACGCGATCATCGCTGGTTTGATCGCCGGTGTCGGTCTGGCGCTGGTGTATGTCAGCCTGTTCCGCCTCGGTTCCGGCAGCCATGAAGTCGCGGTCGGCGCAACCAACGGCGCAGCGGTACTGCATGCTTACGTTCAGCACACCTTCGGTTCGCTGGGCAGCGGTTTCCTTGCGGTGCTGATCTCGCTGGCGTGTCTGGTAACGGCGGTGGGTCTGACCTGTGCCTGTGCTGAATATTTCAGTCGTGTACTGCCACTGTCCTACAAGACATTGGTGATCATCCTCGCAGCATTCTCGCTGCTGGTGTCGAACCTGGGCCTGACCAAGCTGATCGCTTTCTCGATCCCTGTGCTGACCGCGATCTACCCGCCATGCATCGTTCTGGTCGCGCTGAGCTTCTGCAAAGACTTCTGGCATGAACATGGCCGCATTCTTGGCCCGGTGATGCTGGTGTCGTTCGTCTTCGGCAGCATCGACGCGCTGAAAGGTGCTGGTCTGGCCGACTGGATGCCAACGCAGCTGTCGCACCTTCCTCTTAGCGAGCAGGGCCTGGCGTGGCTGGTGCCGTGTGTGATGACTCTGGTAGTTGCAGTGGTCTGCGATCGCCTGCTGGGCAAGCGCAGCGAAGCGGTTGCCTGACGTTGGCTGACCCGCCACAAGCGGGTCTTCAGCGCTTGAACAGAAATGCCCCGTATCAATCGATACGGGGCATTTTTTATGGGCGTCAGGCAGTGTCTTTTTCCTTACGCTAACGTCGAAGCACTGCATCGCTTTCAAGTAGGCCTTCGCCTGCTCGCGATAGCGGTGTGTCAGGCAACTTCAATGGTGACTGACACACCGTTATCGCGAGCAGGCGAAGGCCTACAGGTACAGCATCTATATTCACAGGGAATTGCATGTCGTTCATCCAAGCCAATCTGATTCACCTGCTCGCCGCGTGCTGGTTTGTCATCTGCTGGGGCGGTTATACCCGTTATGCTTCGTGGAAGGGGCGCGACACCGCGTGCCTGGCCAGCGTGCTGCACCTGTACCGCGAAGACTGGATGCGCCGCATGCTGCTGCGTGACAACCGCATCGCCGACGCCAGCGTAATCGGCAATCTGGAGCGTAACGCCTCGTTCTTCGCCTCCAGCACACTGATCATCCTCGCCGGCATTCTCACCGTGCTTGGCGCGTCGGAGCGCGCGGTGTCATTGCTCGCGGACATCCCGATGGTGCAGCAGGCATCGCAAGGCATGTCGGAGATCAAGCTGCTGTGTCTGGCGATGGTGTTTGTCTACGCCTTCTTCACGTTCAGTTGGTGCATGCGTCAGTACAATTTTGCGGCGGTGTTGGTCGGTTCGGCACCGATGATCGGTGAGCGGCATGTCTCCGAGCAGGAACGCAAAGCGTTCGCGGCGCGGGCGGCGCGCGTGATTTCGATGGCGGCCAACCAGTTCAACTTCGGTTTGCGCTCCTACTACTTCGGCATGACCATGCTGGCGTGGTTCGTCAGTCCGTGGCTGTTCATGTTGATGAGCGCCGGTGTGGTACTGGTCCTGTACCGTCGCGAGTTTCATTCCGACGTTCTCGATGTCATGGTCTATACCCCTACAGAAGCACCCATTCCCGAGACAACCAAGGAGGTCGCTTGATGAGTATTCCGTTCTGGTGTGTGTTTATCACAGCGCTGTTGATCTACATCGCGCGCATGCCGGTGGGCAAGGCCATGAAAGAGCAGGGTGGTTACAACAATCACCTGCCACGTCAGCAACAGGCGCAACTGACCGGTTACGGCGCGCGGGCGCTGGCGGCGCATCAGAATACGATCGAAGCGTTCATGTTGTTTGCGGTCGGTGTGTTGATGGCGCACACCACGCAGACGGCGGGATGGCTGATTGATGCGCTGGCGATCATTTTTGTCATCGCGCGAATCATCTACTTGTGGCTCTATCTGGCCGACCTGCCCAAACTGCGCAGTCTGGTGTGGCTGGTCGGTCTGGTGTGTTCGTTGTTGCTGATGGTCAGTCCGACGTTCAGAACGGTATTGCTCTGAACGAAGATCTGCCGGCCAGGCAGACTATTGGGCATCAGCCGAGCCGGCGTCGGTTTTTCATGGAAGGCAGTTCTTGAACGGATTTCAACCGCGTAAATCACCCTTGCGCCGATTCGGCCGGTGGATAGGGGCGCTAATGCTGGGGACTGCGCTAGCGCAGGCCGCGCCATCCGCCCAGCCAGAGGTGCCCGGGGCAAAGCGCCTGGGCGATTTCCTCATTCGTCCGACGCAAAACAGTCTGTATGGTCCGGGGCCGCACTACACCATCATGTTTCGCTCGCAGGAGTACTGGCCTTTCGGCGTGAACGTCGTCAAGGGTGTGCGGCCGATCAAGGCGCAACACGAAGGCCAGCCGATGCTTCTGGCGATCACTTCACGCGCCGACAGCGTCGGCACACTGCTGATCAGTGTGCAAAACGGCACGCCGCTGTCACGCCTCCTCAGCCCGCTCCAGGATGAAAATTTTCCCGACTGGGGCGTGCCGCAGCCCGGCCGTGAGGACCTGTTGCTGTTCGCCGAATCCGGTCTTGCGCTGGATACTCGAACCGGTGAGGTGCTGTGGTTCGACACCGCCGTCAAAGGCAGCGGTTACCGGGTTGTCGGGACGCTGATGTCGGTGTCTCCCGACAATAAAGTGGCCGCGTATCTGCGCTTCAAGGAAATACTGGTGGCCGGGCGCGAGGACGGCCTGGTAGCCGCTTACAAATTGCCGGCCGACGCCAATGTCGGTGAATTGGCCGACATCTTCAAAAGCGCTTACGCGCAAGCGGCCCAGGCGATCAAGGATGGCGTGCCCCACGTTAATAATCACCGACAGGCTCGGGACATGCAGATTGCCTGGTTTGCACAGCGCTTCCATTGGCAGGCCAAAAACGACACGTGGGAACTGATTGGCCGCGGCCTCGGTCCCGCATTACCCCTTTCCGAGCGCTGAGCCTGATGAACAATTCACGGTCGGGTCACGGACTCTTGCTGTTGATGGCAATGGCGGCATCTCTGGGAGGTTGCGTGAGTAACAATGGCGCAACCGACAGAGAGTTTCTCTCGGAGAATCTGGATGCCAGCAAGGCGCTGCTGACGTTTGACGTCGAGTTCGCGCTGGCCCCGGATTACCAGCCATCGCAGAATAAATTTCACGGCGATGAGCGCATCACTTACGGCGGTATCCCGTACATCGAAGTGCCTTATTTTCAGAAAGGCCTGAACGTCAAACAGGGTCTGACCGGGCTGCCCTACATCCTGCCCATTCCCTACCCGAAAGCCGAGATCGAAAATGGCCGCAGCGATTTCAAGGTATTCGGCCAGCGTCTGAATGAACAACGCTATCGTTTTGTCGTGCCGACGAAATCAATGTGGAACAGTGGCCATACCTTCGCGTTGTTGTTTGAGCGTCGCAAGCGGCATGAAACGATCACGTTTCGCTTTGACGACAAAACGTCCTGTGCAACGTCTTTGAACGTGACAACGCCGCAGTACGGTTATGCACTCTCCGTCAGTGCCAAGTTCAATAACGACATGGGTTGTTTGAAAGTGTGTGATGGACGACCGGGGTATCCTGGGGACTGTGCCTTTCAGCCGCCGCCAACTAGTGGCGGGTAACGCTGACCTGGCAATAAATCACAGGCAAAAGAAAACCCGCACTTGGCGGGTTTTCTTTTTTCGGCAGCAAAAAGCGAATTATTGCTTCTTGGCAGCTTCGTCTTGCGCAGCAGCGTTCGATTCAGCCTGAGCTTTGGCAGCTTCGGCGTTTTCTTTCGCAGCGTCGTTCACTTTATCCTGAGCTTTGTTCATGTCTTGCTGAGCTTGTTCAGCATGTTGGTTGGCATCTTGAGCTTTGTCCTCGGATTTTTTATCGCAGGCAGCGAGACCGAGGGAAGCGGTCAACATCAAGGCAATAGCTAAAGTCTTACGCATGGGGTGTTTCTCCTTATGGAAAATAACTACTGGCTTTAAGAGCTTGGCGCCGAGGGTTAAGTTCCTCATTTCTTTCAGATATATAAGTTTGTTTTTACAGGGAACTTTTGCTGTATTGCTTACTACTGGCAATTGGCTCTAATGAGAGTAATTATCAAATGTCCGAAAACCCCGTTTTTGAGCGTGCGACGCGATTTTTATCGGCACTGCGTCATTGTCAGGTGCTCGGCTTAGAGGTGCACAGCGCCTCTGCCGAAGGGCTAACGGTGATCTTGCCGTACAGCGAAAAAATCGTCGGCAACCCACAGACCGGAGTCATTCATGGCGGGGCGATTACTTCATTGATGGACACCGCCTGCGGGATGTCGACCCTGTGCGTGTTGCCGGAATTCGAGGTCTGCCCGACCCTCGATCTACGCATCGACTATATGCACGCCGCTGAACCGAACAAAGATGTCTATGGCTTCGCTCAGTGCTATCGGGTGACCACTGATGTGATCTTCGCGCGCGGTTTCGCTTATCAGGACGATCCTGAACAGCCGATCGCCCATGTGGTCGGCACTTTCATGCGCATGGGCAAGGGCCTCAAAGGCACCAGGGGGTTTGGCGGCGTGATCAAGGGAGCAGCCGAATGAGCGATAACCTCAAGCAGCAACTGCATCAGGCCCACGCGCTGGGCGACTATGCGCCATTGCTGAGGTTGATCCCGTATGCCGGGCTGATCGGCATCGAATGTTCACGGGTCGGCGACGACTTGCTGTTCAAGCTGCCCGCAAACAAGGACAACATTGGTAACCCTTTATTGCCGGCAATTCACGGAGGGGTAATTGCCGGGTTCATGGAGTTGGCCGCAGCCCTTCACCTGCTGATCTTCACCGAAACGCCGGGTGTGCCGAAGATTATCGACTTTTCCCTCGATTACCTGCGCGCCGGCCAGTTCCGCGATACCTGGGCCAGATGTCAGGTCTGCCGTCAGGGGCGCCGCGTTGCCAACGTCGCCATCACGGCCTGGCAAAGCACCGAAAGCGAACCGATTGCCACCGCCCGTGCGCATTTCAAAATCGATGAGCCCTTGAAATCCTGAACAGCGCCCCAAACTCACAAGACAACCCGCCGCCGACCATTTCGGGTCGCGGCCACTGCCATCTGATTGGAGTTTGATGACCATGAGTGTGGAAACTCAAAAGGAAACCCTGGGCTTCCAGACCGAGGTAAAGCAGCTGCTGCACCTCATGATCCATTCGCTGTATTCCAACAAGGAAATTTTCCTTCGCGAATTGATCTCGAACGCCTCTGACGCTGTCGACAAGCTGCGCTTCGAAGCCCTGGCCAAGCCGGAATTGCTTGAGGGCGGCGCTGATCTGAAAATCCGTGTGAGCTTCGACAAAGACGCCAAGACCGTCACCCTCGAAGACAACGGTATCGGCATGAACCGTGACGATGTGATCACCCACCTGGGTACCATCGCCAAATCGGGCACCGCCGATTTCATGAAAAACCTCTCGGGCGATCAGAAGAAAGATTCGCACTTGATCGGCCAGTTCGGCGTAGGTTTCTACTCGGCGTTCATCGTGGCCGACCAGGTTGACGTGTACAGCCGTCGCGCCGGCACTCCGGCCAGCGAAGGCGTGCACTGGTCGTCGAAAGGCGAGGGCGAGTTCGAAGTCGCCACCATCGACAAGCCAGAGCGCGGCACCCGCATCGTCCTGCACCTGAAAGCCGCTGAAGACGAATTCGCCGATGGCTGGCGCCTGCGCAACATCATCAAGAAGTACTCCGACCACATCGCTTTGCCGATCGAGTTGCCGAAAGAAGCGGCTGCTGCCGAAGGCGAAGAAGCTCCAGCCGTTGAATGGGAAACCGTCAACCGCGCCAGCGCCCTGTGGACCCGTCCGCGCACTGAAGTGAAGGACGAGGAATACCAGGAGTTCTACAAGCATATCGCTCACGACTTTGAGAACCCGCTGGCCTGGAGCCACAACAAAGTCGAAGGCAAGCTCGAATATAGCTCGCTGCTGTACGTGCCGGCCCGCGCACCGTTCGACCTGTACCAGCGTGAAGCGCCGAAAGGCCTGAAGCTGTACGTGCAGCGCGTGTTCGTCATGGATCAGGCCGAGTCGTTCCTGCCCCTGTACCTGCGCTTCATCAAGGGCGTGGTCGATTCCAACGACCTGTCGCTGAACGTGTCGCGGGAAATTCTGCAGAAAGACCCGATCATCGATTCGATGAAAACCGCGCTGACCAAGCGCGTGCTCGACATGCTGGAAAAACTGGCGAAAAACGAGCCTGAGCAATACAAAGGCTTCTGGAAGAATTTCGGTCAGGTCATGAAAGAAGGCCCGGCTGAAGACTTCGCCAACAAAGAAAAAATTGCCGGTCTGCTGCGTTTCGCATCGACCAACGGCGATGACGGCGAGCAGATCGTTGGTCTGGCTGACTACCTGGCCCGCGCCAAGGAAGGTCAGGACAAGATCTACTACCTCACCGGCGAAACCTACGCGCAGGTCAAGAACAGCCCGCACCTGGAAGTCTTCCGCAAAAAAGGCATCGAAGTGCTGCTGCTGACCGACCGCATCGACGAGTGGCTGATGAGTTACCTCAGCGAGTTCGACGGCAAGACTTTCGTTGACGTGGCTCGTGGTGATCTCGATCTGGGCAACCTGGACTCGGAAGAGGACAAGAAAGCCGCAGAAGAAGTCGCCAAGTCCAAAGAAGGTCTGGTTGAGCGTCTGAAAACCGCGCTGGGCGATTCCGTGGCGGAAGTCCGCGTATCGCATCGTCTGACCGATTCGCCGGCCATTCTGGCCATCGGCGAGCAGGATCTGGGTCTGCAAATGCGTCAGATCCTCGAAGCCAGCGGTCAGAAGGTTCCGGATTCGAAACCGATTTTCGAATTCAACCCAAGCCACCCGCTGATCGAGAAACTCGATGGCGAGCAGAGCGAAGAGCGTTTTGGCGACCTGTCGCACATCCTCTTCGATCAGGCAGCCCTGGCTGCTGGCGACAGCCTGAAGGATCCGGCCGCGTATGTGCGCCGTCTGAACAAGCTGCTGGTTGAACTGTCGGTTTAACCAAGTCGTAGAAAAACCCGCTTCGGCGGGTTTTTTCATTCTGGTGTTTAACCAATCAGGAGTCAGAAATGAGCCAAGTCACTGTACGTTCCGTGGTCTATCAGATCGACGGCAAGCCTTATGAAGGTCGTCTGGCGTTCGACGCCGAGCACAAGGGCGCGCGTCCGGGTTTGTTGATGGCGCCGAACTGGATGGGCGTCAGCGCCGGTGCCGAAGAAATCGCCAAGTCGGTGGCGGCCGAGGGCTACGTGGTGTT
The DNA here is from genome assembly GCF_044743175.1 of Pseudomonas sp. NPDC087690. Classification (NCBI taxonomy): domain Bacteria; kingdom Pseudomonadati; phylum Pseudomonadota; class Gammaproteobacteria; order Pseudomonadales; family Pseudomonadaceae; genus Pseudomonas; species Pseudomonas sp. NPDC087690. Next base: position 44,287 of record NZ_JBIUVX010000035.1, on the reverse strand, counting down.
GATTGCGGATGTTTACGGTCAGGCGGTTCGTCCGCAAAACGCCGATCAGGCTGGCGCGGCGATGATGCCGTTGAAGGATGATCGTGCGTTGCTGCGCACGCGTATGCAGGCGGCGTTCGAGCAATTGCAGAAGCAGGGCGAGGCGGCGGTTGATACGTCGAAGCTGGCGGTGTTCGGTTTCTGCTTTGGCGGTTGCTGTGCGCTGGATCTGGCCCGCACTGGCGCGCCGGTGAAAGCGGCGGTGTCGTTCCATGGCACGCTGGATTCGCCAAACCCGGCGGATGCACAAAACATCAAGGGCTCGGTGCTGGTGCTGCACGGTGCTTCTGATCCATTGGTGCCGAAGGAGCAATTGCCGGCGTTTGAAGACGAGATGAATGCGGCGAACGTGGATTGGCAGCTGTTGAGCTATGGCGGTGCGGTGCACTCTTTTACCGATCCGCATGCGAATGTGCCGGGCAAGATGATGTACGACGCGAAGACCGCCAAGCGCGCGTTCAAGTCGATGCATGATTTGCTGGATGAAGTGTTCAAGGGCTGAAAAGCGAAGAGCCCCTCACCCTAACCCTCTCCCAAAGGGAGAGGGGACTGATTGGGGGAGGCTGATGAGTTACACCGACCTGACAGTGTCTTGGTGAATCTATAATCGCCAAGATTTTTCAGGTCGATGTATGACTCAAGACACCTCGGTCGGCCCCCTCTCCCTCCGGGCGGTCCGACGTTTCGGGAGGGCTGGGGTGAGGGTGCTGATGGTGGACGCTCAATCAATGCGCCGACCTGATAGGGCATTACCGAATCCATAATCGATAAGGTCTTTCAGGTCGGCGTATAACCTGAGACAGCTCGGTCGGCCCCCTCTCCCTCCGGGAGAGGGCTGGGGTGAGGGTAGCTTTTCAGCGCGGCAACTCGATCCGCTCAATTTCCCCCGGCACCGTCGGCCAATCCCTAGCCGCCCACTTGCGCCGCGCTTCATCGATCGCCGCCGGATCGCTCGCGACAAAATTCCAGTTGATCCGCCGAGGCCCGTCCAGCGGCGCGCCGCCGAACACCACCGCGTGCACATCACTTTCGGCAAACAGACTCATCTCTTCCCCGGCCGGCAACACCACCAGCGCGTGCGGCTCAATCGCTTCACCATTCAACTGCGCATCCCCACTCAACACATACACCGCCCGCTCTTCATGCTCGTTCGGAATCAGCAGCGTGGTCGCCGTTTGCATCTTCACTTCTGCATACAGCGTAGGAGAAAGTACTGGCACCGGCGATTCCAGGCAAAAGCCTGACCCGGCAATCATGCGAATCTGTACGCCAAGGTTATCGCTGACCGGTAAGGTTGCCGACGGGTGATGGCTGTAATGTCCCGGACCCTGCTCGTGATCCTTGGGCGAGGCCAGCCAGATCTGTAAGCCATGCATGGTGAAACTCTGATCCCACAGCGGTTCCGGCGTGCGCTCAACGTGCGCAATCGCGCTGCCAGCGGTCATCCAGCTGACATCACCGGCGCCGACCACCTGATCGGAGCCCAAGCTGTCCTTGTGCTGGATTTGTCCTTGGAACAGATATGTCAGCGTCGACAGACCGATGTGTGGATGCTGTCGGATGTTCATGCCTTTGCCCGTCGGATAAACCGTCTCGAGCATGTGATCAAAAAACACGAACGGCCCAACGCTGCGGCATTTGGCTGACGGCAAGGGGCGCAGAATCGGCTGGCCTTCGACGTCTTCGGCGCGTGGGCGGATGATCAGAGGTTGCGTGTCCATGGTGCATTCCAGGCTGAGCGGGTGATGCCAGAAGCATAACCCGCCGCTGGCATGAGGAGGGTTACTGGCTGTCGAAGCCCTGCGGTGCATGGGTTTCGATGGTCACGTCAGTGGTGGTCATCAGCTTGTGAATCGGGCAGCGGTCAGCGACGCGCAGCAACTCCTCGCGCTGAGCGTCAGTGAGCACGCCTTTGAGGGTGAGGGTGACGTGCAGGACGTATTTGCCTTTTTGTTCTTCGCTGTTGTCACGTTTGACGTCGACACCAACGCCGGTCAGCGGGATGTCTTTCTTCTTCGCGTACATCTTCAACGTCAGTGCTTTGCAGGCACCAAGGGCGGCGTCGAAGTAGTCGTGTGGCTCAGGTGCGGAGCCTTCGCCGCCGGCGGATTTCGGCACGTCGGCAAATAATTCGTGGTCATCGATCTGTACGGTGTGACGAAAACCTTCAGCGGAGACGGTATTGACGGTAACGGTCATGGGAACCTCACTGGCAGTAGGAAAAGTCGTTCAGTCAAACAAGACCTTGCAGTTATAGAGCATTCCCACCGGTACGCGTTCCACTTTCCTGCGGGGATGAACCCTTGTTGTCAGGGCGCGGTCTAGGCTATGCCTACTTGCCGGAGATTACTTGTGTCCCTGTATCGTTTGAGTCTTGCCTGTCTCATGCTGTTTGCCGGCAGTGTCAGTGCCCGCGAATACACCTACAGCGATGCGCACCTGCATTACGTGGATTTTTTCCAGGAAACTGCAGGCATGGCGAAATTGCTGACGGCCATGCAGGACAATTCCATCGAGCATGTGATGATTTCCGGAATCCCGGTGGCGAAGAAGTGGCACGAAGACGAGCCCAAGCGTCCGCGCTATTACGCAGGCGATGATGCCGATGCCTATTGGTACAGCGCGACCGACGTGATCGTTGCCGATGCAGTGCAGAAACTGCCAGCCGAAAAACGCCCTTACTTTCATCCCTTCCTGTCGGGCTTCAACCCCAACGACAAGAACTCCGCCGCACACATTCAGCGCATGCTCGATCTGTATCCGGGGTTGTGGCAGGGCATTGGTGAGGTGTTCACCCGCCATGACGACCTGACAGCGCTGACCTCTGGCGACACGCCGCGCGCCAATAACGAAGCGATGACCAAGATCTATCACTTGGCCGCCGAGAACGATCTGCCGGTGATGCTGCATTCCAACATCACCTCCAAGCGTGAGAAAAATCCTTTGTACCTGCAGGAAGTCGAGGAGCCGCTGCGCAATCACCCGCACACGCGGTTTATCTGGGCGCACGCGGGCACCAGCGCAGAAATCCATCGGCATCAGACCCAGCTGCCGTTCCTGCTGCCGACCCTGACGCGCATGCTCGAGGCTTACCCCAATCTGTTTATTGATTTGTCGTGGAGCATGCTCGCGCCGTACCTGCTGGATGAGCAGGGCAAGCCGCGCCCGGAATGGCTGGCACTGGTCGAGAAATACCCGCAGCGCTTCATGCTTGGCTCGGACGTGGTAGGGCGTTTCAACAAGCTCGGTCAGGAAATGCGCAGCTTCAAACCGTTCCTTGATGCGCTACCTGAAGACGTTGCGCGTAAAGTCGCGCGGGATAACTTTCTGGCGATCTTGCCGCGAACAGTAGTCAAGTCCGAGAAACCACGCTGAATCGTTAATGTGGTGGGTTCGAAGGATCAAGGCCTTTTGATATCGCCTTTTCGTCTTACGCAATTTTTCGCCGGGCCGATACCTTCTTAAGCAACCAGCTGCAGGGTTGATGCAGCGCTTTTGGAAGGAACCAGAGCAATGAGCATCCGTAGTCTCAATATTGCCCCGCGCGCCGGCCTCGGTTTTGGCTTGTTGGCGCTGATGGTGTTTGCCTTGGGGGCGTTCGCTTTACTGCAAATGTCGAACATGCGCGCGCAGTCCGACGAGGTCGACAACAACTGGCTGCCGAGCGTGATGGCGGTCGGTGAAATGAGCCAGGACATGCTGCGCCTGCGCGCGTTGACCATGCGTCTGTTGCTCAACCGTGATCCGCAGGCCCTTGAACAGAACGTTGCCAAGCTCAATGAGTTGCGTGGTGTGCTCAGTGAGGCGCAGCAGCGCTATGACGTGCTGATCGTGTTGCCCGAAGAGCGCAAACTGTTCGACCGCTTCAAGGTCGCCGAGCATCAGTATCTGGAGCTTCAGGCGCAGGTCATGCAGCTGTCTGCGCAGAACCAGGTGGAGGCGGCGGCGAGCATTCTCAATGGCCAGATGAGTCCGTTGGCCGATGAAATCGCCGTCATCCTGCGCGAGCTGGTTGAGATGAATAAACACAACGCCAATCTCGCCACCGAAGCGGCGCGCCTGGTGTTTATCAATTCGCGGGTGTGGGTCGGGGTGATGATCGGCATCACGGCGCTGATCACCATTGGCCTGGCGCTGTTGCTCACGCGCAGCATCGTGCTGCCGCTGGCGCAATCGTTGGGTGTGGCTGAGGTGGTGGCCGGTGGCGATCTGACGGGCGATATCAGCATCTCTGGCAAGGACGAGCCGGCGCGACTGCTGCAGGCGCTCAAGAGCATGCAGCACAACCTGCGCGACACCATCCGCCAGATCTCTGAATCGTCCAGCCAGTTGGCGTCGGCCTCCGAGGAGCTCAGTTGTGTCACTGAAGACGCCACTCGCGGGCTGCATCAGCAGAGCCTGGAAATCGAGCAGGCGGCCACAGCGGTGAATCAGATGACCGCTGCCGTTGAAGAGGTGGCGAGCAATGCGGTGGCAACCTCTGAAGCGTCGCGCGAGTCTGACCGCATTGCCCAGCATGGGCGCGAGCAGGTTCAGCAGACTGTGACGTCAATCGAATTCCTGGCCGACGATGTCACGTCCAATGCCACGCAAGTGGAAGATCTGGCGCAGAAGGTTCATGGCATCAGCAAGGTGCTGGATGTGATTCGCTCGATTGCCGAGCAGACCAATCTGCTGGCGCTGAACGCTGCCATTGAGGCGGCGCGGGCCGGTGATGCCGGGCGCGGGTTTGCGGTGGTAGCGGATGAGGTGCGAGCGCTGGCGCATCGCACGCAGCAGTCGACGCAAGAGATCGAGCAGATGATCGGCGGGATTCAGCAGGGCACCGATTCGGCGGTGAGCTCGATGCAGCAGAGCAATGTGCGGGCGCGTTCGACGCTCGAGTTGGCCAAGGCGGCCGGGACTGCACTTGAAGAGATTGCTTCGGCGTTTACTCTGATCAACGAGCGCAATCTGGTGATCGCCAGCGCATCGGAAGAGCAGGCAGCGGTGGCGCGGGAAGTGGATCGCAATCTGATGAACATTCGCGATCTGGCGATGCAGACGTCGGCGGGAGCTAATCAGACCAGTGCAGCGAGTCAGGAGCTGTCGCGGTTGGCGGTAGACCTGAACAACATGGTGGCGAAGTTTTCGGTTTGAGTTTTGCCTTCAAAAGCCCCTCACCCTAGCCCTCTCCCAGGGGGAGAGGGGACTGACCGTGGGAGATTGGCGAATTACACCGACCTGATCTTGCTTTGGTGAATCCATAATCGACTCAATTTTTCAGGTCGATGCATAGCGCCAGACATCTCGGTCAGCTCCCTCTCCCTCGGGAGAGGGCTGGGGTGAGGGGCGAGATTTGCACAAAACATTGGGCTAAAGCGCAGGCGAAAAAAAGCCCCGCTTTCGCGAGGCTCTTTGATGTAGCGGCGGTTCAGCTGCCTTTAACGGTTTTGCCGTTGACCGTGCCGTCCTGGAGCATGATGTTGTACTCCTTGCCGTCGGTTTCAACCTGTTGCAGACGAACCAGCAGGTAATCCCAATCCTTGGCGAACCACAGGACGGTGATGCGCTTGCTTTGTGTCGGGTCGCGTACGCGCTCGACCTTGATTGCATCGATCTTGCCAGCCTTGGTTTCGACTTTCTCCGAACCCAGCACGCGGAAGTCATAAGTATCGACTTCGCCGTCATCGACCACTTGATAGCTCATGGTCTTCTTGCCGGCAGCGACATCATGCTGCAGTGCCAGTTGATAGGTGGACTTGTCGACCATGCCACGGTTCAGCGGGATCTTCACCGCGTCGCCACGGTCGGTGCCGGTGACCATTTTGCTGTTCCAGTCGAAGTCCAGATCAGCCTTTTTCGCTTTGCCCAGACCGCCACGTTCAAAGTGGTAGGACTGCGGCAGCAAGGTGTCCTTGTCCAGGGTCAGGGTGCTTTCTTCACTCAGGCTGGCGATCATCATCGAGGCCTTGAAGCTGAGCTTCCAGACGCCGTTGGCTTCCTTGACCAGGCTGCGCTCGGCAGTGCCGCTCATGGGCAACTGCTTCCAGTCGGCGGTGTAGCTGGCGGAGAACGGTTGAAGGTCCGCTGCCTGCGCGAAGGGCAGGGTGAGCAGAGCACAAGCGAAGAGCAGGGCGCGACGCATAAAATCTCCTAGTGTCGAATCAAGTGGCCGCTGGCCGCGAGTAACTGGCCATCCAGTAAAGCACCGTGTTCACCGAGTGTCAGTCTGCCCTCGGCAAACCAGCGTACCGCCATCGGATAGATCAGGTGTTCCTGAGCGTGGACTCGCTGCGCGAGACTCTGCGGCGTGTCGTGCAACTCTACCGGTAATACTGCCTGTACGACCAGTGGTCCGCCGTCGAGTTCCTCGGTGACGAAGTGCACGGAGCAGCCATGCTCCGTGTCGCCGGCTTCCAGCGCGCGCTGATGAGTGTGTAACCCTTTGTATTTGGGCAACAGCGACGGGTGGATGTTGAGCAGACGCCCTTGGTAATGGCGAACGAAATCAGCGCTGAGAATGCGCATGAAACCAGCCAGCACCACGAGTTTGGGTTGGAATTCTTCGATCAGTTCGATCAGAGCAGCATCGAAGGCCTCGCGGCCTTCAAATGCCTTGTGATCCAGCGAGCGGGTAGCGATACCCGCGTCACTGGCGCGTTGCAGGCCGTAAGCGTCGGCGCGATTGGAAATCACTGCAGCGACGCGGACCGGGCTGTCGCCGGTCCGCGTGCTGTCGATCAGAGCCTGCAAGTTACTGCCGGTGCCGGACAACAGCACCACGACATCACAGGTTGCGGACATTAATGAGCCTTAAGGTTCTGCAGATCAACCTGGGCAGCGCCTTCGGCGGCAGCAGCGATCTGGCCGATGACCCACGGCTGTTCGCCAGCGTCACGCAGGGTGTTCAGCGCCACTTCAACGTGTTCCTGAGCCACGCAGATGACCATGCCGACGCCGCAGTTCAGCACGCGGTGCATCTCGGTTTCGTCAACGTTGCCTTGCTCTTGCAGCCAGTCGAAAACGGCCGGGCGAGTCCAGCTGGCTACGTCAACAACAGCCTGAGCGCCTTTTGGCAGAACGCGTGGGATGTTGTCGAGCAGGCCGCCACCGGTGATGTGGGCCATGGCTTTGACCGCGCCGGTGTCTTTGATCAGCTTGAGCAGCGGCTTCACGTAGATGCGGGTCGGGGCCATCAGCAGGTCGGTCAGCGGTTTGCCGTCGAGCTGGATGTTTTCGATGTCGGCGCCGGACACTTCGATGATCTTGCGGATCAGCGAGTAGCCGTTGGAGTGCGGGCCGGACGATGGCAGAGCGATCAGCGCGTCACCGGTGGCGACTTTCGAGCCGTCGATGATTTCCGCTTTTTCCACGACGCCAACGCAGAAACCGGCCAGGTCGTAGTCTTCGCCTTCGTACATGCCAGGCATTTCAGCGGTTTCGCCGCCAACCAGCGAGCAACCCGACAGTTCGCAGCCAGCGCCGATGCCGGTTACGACCTGAGTCGCGGTCTCGACATTCAGCTTGCCGGTGGCGTAGTAGTCGAGGAAGAACAGTGGCTCAGCGCCGCAAACGACGAGGTCGTTCACGCACATGGCAACCAGGTCGATGCCGATGCTGTCGTGCTTGTTCAGGTTCAGCGCCAAACGCAGCTTGGTGCCGACGCCATCGGTGCCGGAAACCAGTACTGGCTGCTTGTAGCCGGCCGGGATTTCGCAGAGGGCGCCGAAACCGCCCAGGCCGCCCATGACTTCCGGGCGCGCAGTGCGCTTGGCGACGCTCTTGATGCGTTCGACCAATGCTTCACCGGCGTCGATGTCTACACCGGCGTCCTTGTAGCTCAGGGAGGGTTGCTTGCTCATGATCCAGGCCTTTAGGGGAGGGGATTCAGGGGTAACGACCGAGTTCAGCGGGAACATCGAAATCGAGGGGGCGAATGCCTCACGCGAGTTTCGAGGGTCTCGGCTGTTGCCGGTCTGCGAAGGCGCGCGATTTTATCAGGCTTGAGGGGCAGCGGCCATCCTCGCACCGACGGGCAGGGCCATATCTCGGGAAATTTTTTGCAATTAAGGCCTGCGGGTGCCTGTATAAGGTGTGGCAATTAACCGTCTATCGTTATCAGTGTGCAAAAACTTATTGTCGCCGGGTGAATGTTTGGTGCTGGCAGATTGTCACAGCCTTGCTCAACCGGTTCACGCGGCCTGTTCCAGCCGCTCTTGTCGACGGGAATTCTCCATGCGTTTTTGTAAATTGTTGTTTGTGGGTTGTTTGTCTCTGCTCAGCCTGGCGAGTCACGCCGAAAATCTCAAAGGCCTCTATCAAGTGCGTGAGCCGGTCAACGGCCAGGCCCCGGAGGAGCGTGATCGCGCCACGCAGGCGGCGCTCGACACGCTGGTGTTGCGTCTGACCGGCGATCCGAAAGCTGCGCAAAACCCGGGGCTGGCGGCGATTCGCAAGGATCCGCAGCAGATCATCAGCCAGTTCGGTTTTGATGCCGGGCCGCCGGAAGTGTTGAAGGTCGATTTCGATCCGTCGTCGACCGAGCAGGCGTTGCGTCGTGCCGGGTTGTCGATGTGGGGTGCCAGTCGGCCGTCGATTCTGAGTTGGTGGCTGAATGATTCGGCTGAAGGATCGAGTCTGGTCGGCGACGGTCAAGCCGCTGCCGCGCCTTTGCGTCGCGCTGCGCAGCATCGCGGATTGCCATTGCGTTTGCCGCTGGCGGACCTAAGTGAGCAGTTGGTTGCCACTGCGCCGGCGCTTGAGGGTACGGATCCAGCCCCATTGCGCGGCGCGTCCGAGCGTTACAACGCCGATGCCTTGCTCGCGGTGCACGCTCGTGAAGAAGGCGGGCAGTGGCAGGCCAAGTGGCATTTGTGGCTGGGCGACCAGAAAGAAGCGGGCAGCGTGCAGGGGGCGGATCAGGCGGCGGTGGCTGATGCGGTCATGCTCGCGGTTGCCGAGCGGTTGGCCCCGCGTTTTGTTGCCAGGCCCGGTGCTTCAGGTCAGCAGACCCTGGAAGTGCAGGGGATGAATCTTGAACACTACGCCGCACTGTTGCGGTTACTCGAGCCGTTTGGCGTGCGTCTGCAAAGTGTTGATGGCGATCGCATCGTTTATCGGGTCAATGGCAGCGCCGATCAGATGCGCGCGCAGTTGTCGCTGGCCAAGTTGCAGGAGTTGCCGGCGGAAGCTGCGGCGCAGGTTTCAGCGCCACAGCCTGCTGTTGCAGGTGCAGCACCGGTCGCGGCTCCGGCCCCGACACCGGCGGCGCCGTCGTTGCGGTTTCGCTGGTAAGTCTTTCCTTATATAGAAGCAACAGGAGTGGTACATGGCCGATACGCGGCGTTGGTTCTGGCTCGGTGGGGTAGTCCTGCTTTGCGCGTTTGTATGGTTGCTGCACCCGATCCTCACGCCGTTTCTGGTGGCGCTGCTGCTGGCTTATCTGTTCGATCCGCTGGTTGATCGTCTGGAAAAACTCGGGCTGTCGCGAACCTGGGGCGTGATCGCGGTGTTTGCCTTGTTCACCCTGATCGTCACGGCACTGCTGTTGGTGCTGGTGCCGATGCTCGCCAAACAGTTGCTGCGTTTGTACGAACTGGCACCGCAAATGCTCGACTGGCTGCAGCACACCGCGTTGCCGTGGGCACAGGCGAAGCTGGGCCTTTCGGACGGGTTCTGGAAGTTCGACAAGGTCAAAGCGGCAATCAGTGAGCACATGGGCCAGACCACCGACATTGTCAGCGTGGTGCTGAGTCAAGCAACGGCATCCAGTCTGGCGTTGATCGGCTGGCTGGCCAATCTGGTGCTGATCCCGGTGGTGAGTTTCTACTTGCTGCGCGACTGGGACGTGATGATGGCCAAGATCCGCAGCCTGCTGCCGCGTGATCGTGAGGCAACCATCGTATCGCTGGCCGGCGAATGCCATGAGGTGCTGGGTGCATTCGTTCGTGGTCAGTTGCTGGTGATGGTCGCACTTGGGGTGATCTACGCAGCAGGCCTGATGATCGTCGGTCTCGAACTCGGTCTGTTGATCGGTTTGATCGCGGGGCTGGCGGCGATCGTGCCGTACATGGGCTTTGTGATCGGCATTGGCGCGGCGTTGATTGCCGGTCTGTTCCAGTTCGGTGGCGATCTTTATCCGATGTTCGGGATCGTCGCGGTATTCATGGTCGGTCAGGCCTTGGAAGGCATGGTGCTGACGCCATTGCTGGTGGGCGACCGGATCGGTCTGCATCCGGTGGCGGTGATCTTTGCGATTCTGGCGGGTGGTGAGCTGTTCGGGTTTACCGGTGTTTTGCTGGCGTTGCCGGTGGCTGCGGTGATCATGGTACTGGTGCGCCACGTTCACGATTTGTACAAGGATTCCGACATTTATAGTGGTGTGGACGAGCCGGAGTTGTAATCGGGGCGGACAGCCCGGCGGAAGCCGGGTTGGCCCGTGTCCTGCAGGTGCGGGCGCCAAAGAAACTGTCATAAAACCAGTGTGTTAACGCAAACCTTTGATTTTGCTTGGACTCTGTCGCATTGTGCGCTCAGCTTCACGGGTATAAACTTCGCAAACTTTACACAGAGGCCACTAACGGTTCCTTGAGAACTGTTCAGTCAGCATGAAACCGATTCAGCTGCCCCTAGGTGTGCGTCTGCGTGACGACGCCACCTTCATCAACTACTACCCAGGCGCCAATGCCGCTGCACTCGGCTATGTCGAGCGCCTATGCGAAGCCGACGCCGGCTGGACCGAAAGCCTGATCTACCTGTGGGGCAAGCACGGCGTAGGGCGCACGCATCTGTTGCAGGCGGCTTGCTTGCGCTTCGAGCAGATGGGCGAGCCGGCGGTTTACCTGCCATTGGCCGAGTTGATGGATCGCGGTGTTGAAATCCTCGACAACCTTGAACAGTACGAACTGGTTTGCCTGGATGATTTGCAGGTGATTGCTGGCAAGGCTGACTGGGAAGAGGCGATGTTTCATCTGTTCAACCGTCTGCGTGACAGCGGTCGGCGCCTGCTGATTGCCGCTGCCACGTCGCCGCGTGAGCTGCCGGTCAAACTGGCTGACTTGAAATCCCGCCTGACCATGGCGCTGATTTTCCAGATGCGCCCACTCTCCGATGAAGACAAATTACGTGCCTTGCAACTGCGTGCATCGCGCCGCGGTCTGCACCTGACCGATGAAGTCGGGCATTTTATTTTGACCCGCGGCACTCGCAGCATGAGCGCGTTGTTCGACCTGCTTGAACAACTTGATCAGGCGTCTTTGCAGGCGCAGCGCAAGCTGACCATTCCCTTCCTCAAGGAAACGCTAGGCTGGTAACGGCGCGGCTTTCAGCGCATTTCGGCATATTTCAGGCGCCAGAAAATCCGCTTTCCTGCAGGTTGTGCAGGCCGCGTATCGACTCAAATGGGCTTAAGCGCTTAGATGTAAACGAGAAACCGGGAAGTCACAAAAAGATCGATTGAATTTGCAAATGAGGCTGATAGCGGGCATAGTCTCGGCTTCTTTACAACTATCAGCCACGGTCGTGCCCATGCTAAAGCGCTTCGCACCCCTCGTGCCTCTCGCACTCGTCACCCTGTTGTTCGGTTGCGCTGCTCATTCTCCAGTTCAAGAGCAGTCTCAACAGGTTAAAAATTCCGCCACGGCCCAGTCTTCCGTTATTTATCAGGAAGAGCTGGACACCGAAAAAGAACTCAACGAATTCAACGGCAGCAAGCCTTATCAGCTTCCTGTTCTGGCCGACAGCATCCTCGAACGCGGCATGTCCCTGATCGGTACCCGTTACCGTTTCGGCGGTACCTCTGAAGCCGGTTTCGACTGCAGCGGTTTCATCGGTTATCTGTTCCGCGAAGAAGCCGGCATGAACCTGCCACGCTCGACTCGCGAAATGATCAACGTGGATGCGCCGCTGGTCTCGCGTAGCAACCTCGAGCCGGGCGACCTGCTGTTCTTCGCCACCAACGGTCGTCGCGGTCGTGTCAGTCACGCCGGTATCTATCTGGGCGACAATCAGTTCATTCATTCCAGCAGTCGTCGTAGCGGCGGTGTTCGCATCGACAGCCTGGGTGACAGCTACTGGAGCAAGACCTTCATCGAAGCCAAGCGTGCACTCGCCATGGCCCCGACCGTGGTCACCGCTCGCAAGTAATTCCCTCGATGTCGCTGCATTCGCGGCGACAATCAGGCTCCCGGCAACGGAGTAGACCTATACTTTACAAGGTGAAGTTAAAGTCTTACTTGAAGTTTGTCGTATAGCCGCTAGAATCCTGAAACTAGTTTGATGGCAAACCGCCTGCGTGCTCCGCAGGCGGTTTTGTTTTCTGTCCATCCGGCAGAGAAAGCCGCAGCCAGATCAGGATGTTCTGCTTATGACCATGTCGGCCCGCCTCGCATTGATGTTCTTCGCAGCGCTGCTCAGCGCTTGCGCCAGCCGTACTCCGCCGCCTGCGCCGGTGGTTCGCGCGCCGGTCGTGTTCGGCCCTTCCCAGGCTTTCTCGCCGGCTGCTGAGGACGTGCTGTTTCGCGCGCTCGGGTTGGTGGGCACGCCTTATCGCTGGGGCGGCAACACGCCGGATTCAGGGTTTGATTGCAGCGGGCTGATCGGTTTTGTCTACCGTGATGCGGCGGGCATCTCTTTGCCGCGTTCGACGCGTGAGCTGATCGTCATGCAGGCGCCGAATGTCGGCAAGGAAGGCTTGCAGACTGGCGATCTGATCTTCTTCGCTACCAATGGCGGCTCGCAGGTCAGTCATGCGGGGATCTACGTCGGAGAAGGGCGCTTTGTGCATGCGCCGGCCACGGGCGGCACGGTGAAGCTGGACAGCCTGTCGAAGGCGTATTGGCAGAAGGCGTATCTGAGCGCCAAGCGGGTGTTGCAGCCGGAGCATCTGGCGCATAACCCGTAATCCAGCCACACACACAATCCCCTGTAGGAGTGAGCCTGCTCGCGATGACGGTGCCACATTCAACATCAATGTTGAATTGATCGACCGCCATCGCGAGCAGGCTCACTCCTACAGTTGCTTGTGCATGGCGAAAATTATTTGCTGGCCGACACTCGCCACACCTTGTTGCCGACATCATCCGCCACCAGCAGACCACCCTGCTGATCAATCACCACACCCACCGGTCGACCCAAAGCATTCTCGTCCTTGTCGAGGAAACCGGTCAGCACATCCACCGGTTTGCCGCTCGGCTTGCCGCCGGTAAACGGCACGAAGATCACTTTGTAGCCACTGTGCGGTTTGCGATTCCATGAGCCGTGCTGGCCGATAAAGGCGCCTTCCTTGAACTGCGCCGGCAAGGTGTTGCCTTCGGCGAACGTCAGACCGAGAGAAGCGGTATGCGGGCCGACGGCATAATCCGGAGCGATGGCCTTGGCCACCAGGTCGAGATTTTGCGGCTCGACGCGCACATCGACGTGCTGCCCGTAATAACTGAACGGCCAGCCATAAAAACCACCGTCCTTTACCGAAGTGATGTAGTCCGGTACCAGGTCGCTACCGATCTCGTCACGCTCGTTGACCGCCGTCCACAACGCACCGCTGGCAGGCTCCCACGCCAGGCCGTTCGGGTTGCGAATACCGGAAGCAAAGATCCGGTGATTGCCGGTTGCCCGATCCACTTCCCAAATCGCTGCACGACCTTCTTCTTTATCCAGACCGTTTTCGCCGACGTTGCTGTTCGAGCCGACTGTCACGTACAGCTTGCTGCCGTCCTTGCTGGCGATGACGTTTTTGGTCCAGTGGTGATTCAACGTACCACCGGGCAGATCGACGACCTTGATCGGTTGCGTCTTGATCTCGGTCGCACCGGGTTCGTAATGGAAGCGCAACAGACGATCGGTGTCGGCGACGTACAAGTCATTGCCGACCAGCGTCATGCCGAAAGGCGAGTTGAGGTTTTGCAGAAACACCGTGCGGGTTTCGGCCACGCCATCGTGGTCGGCATCTCGCAGCAAGGTGATGCGGTTCGGGCTCGGCACGCCGGCGCCAGCCTTGCCCATCACGGTCTTCATGACCCAGCCCCTGATACCTTTGCTGTCGTCGGGTTTTGGTGGAGCATTGGTTTCCGCCACCAGTACATCACCATTGGGCAGCACATAGAGCCAGCGCGGGTGGTCGAGACCTTCTGCGAAGGCCGCGACTTGCGTACCCGCCGCTGCCGTCGGTTTGGCACCTTCGGGCCAGCCGATCGCCGGGGCGATGTTCACCGTCGGGATCAGGGTCTTGTTCGGTTCGGGCAGCTTCGGTGACGGGCCGGTGCCATCGGAGACTTGCAGGCTGGAGCTCTCACCGCAGGCGGCGAGCCCTCCGGCGAAAGCGATGACGAAAACGAGCTGGGGCTTGCGCATTGCTGATCTTCCCTATGAATGCATTCCTAATCATAGAGGAGGGCGCAAGCCCGATGGTTCAACTGCTCAGCCGCGGGCTTCCTTGAACAGCACGGCGATGCCCGGATGATAGTTGCCAGCCTCGCTGCGCAACTTGCGGTAGGCGTAGGGGAAATACCAGGCGACCGCGCAGGTGTGCTCCTTTTGCAGGTCGTCGACCATGTCTTGCAGCTCTTCGGGGCTGGCGCTGTGTTGGGCTTTTTGCGGCGCGACAAACAGGCAGCCAAGTTTGAGGTCGCTGGCAAAGCTGATGCGTTTCGCATCGCTGGTGATGTCGAGGAGAGCTTGGGTCAGGTTGAGATTATTCACCCGGGGCCAGCGCTGCGTGGCCTGGATGTAAGCGCGGTCATCGGCGCCGGCGAGGAACAGGTCGGCGCGGGCATTGCGCTCGCCTTCTTCATTCTGTTTGCGCGTGGCAGTGTCGTTGAGAGTGACCAATTCGGCCATCCAGGCTGCTGCGGTCAGCAAGCCGAGATTGGCTTTCTCGTCGTGCCAGTAAGGCGTGTCGCTGTCGCCGCGTACGGCGTTGTAACGGTCGATACAGTCAAACCAGCGTTCAAGCACCGGGCGCATGAATTCCAGGCGCGGGTTGCTGATGATCATGCCTTGCATCGTCATCATCCTTATTGTTGTGGTGGCTTTTTCGAGAAAAGCATGGCTCTTTGATATCATTTGTATCAGTGTGGCACAAGATTGGCGCCAGATAATTGATCGACGGCAGTTATTCGCCCGCTGGCCCCCTCTTTAATTGACGCTCCACCCCCAACCCTCTAACCTTCGCGGCTTGTTTCAGGTGCTCTGTGACTGCGGTTGACAGAGTGAAACAGGGAAGCCGGTGAGGGTTGTCTTCAAGCGAAGAACGATCACGATCCCGGCGCTGCCCCCGCAACGGTAAATGAGTAAAAGCTGCGCCTTGAGCCACTGCTTCGAAACAAGCGGGAAGGCGCGCAGCCAGGCCAAGCGCCGCTCATGAGCCCGGAGACCGGCCTGATCCATCCAGCGGCATCACGGTGGGCGATGCCAGGCTTTTTGCCGTCTATTCTTGTGCCTGCCCGCCGTTATCCAGCCCCAACGGAGAGCTCCCCCATGACTGATTCCCCCGAGCGCGACGAACGCCATCTGGCGCGTATGCAGCGCAAAAAAGCCGTGATCGACGAACGCATCGCCAACTCGCCCGACGAGTGCGGCCTGGTGCTGGTGCTGACCGGCAACGGCAAAGGCAAAAGCAGCTCGGCGTTCGGCATGCTCGCCCGCGCCATGGGCCACGGCATGCAGTGCGGCGTGGTGCAGTTCATCAAGGGCCGCAACAGCACCGGTGAAGAATTGTTCTTCCGCCGCTTCCCCGAGCAAGTGCGCTTCCACGTGATGGGCGAAGGTTTCACTTGGGAAACCCAGGACCGCCAACGTGACATCGCTGCCGCCGAAGCCGCCTGGGCCGTCTCCCGCGAGCTGCTGCGCGATCCGTCGATCGGCCTGGTGGTGCTCGACGAGTTGAACATCGCCCTCAAGCACGGCTACCTCGATCTCGATCAGGTGCTCAGCGATCTGCAGGCACGTCCGCCGATGCAGCATGTGATCGTCACCGGTCGCGCGGCCAAGCCGGAAATGATCGAAATGGGCGACACGGTCACCGAAATGGGCATGCTCAAACATGCCTTCCAGGCCGGCATCAAAGCGCAGAAAGGCGTCGAACTTTGAATCAGCCACGTCACTGCCCGGCGGTGCTCATTGCCGCGCCGGCCTCCGGTCAGGGCAAGACCACCGTCACCGCTGCGCTCGCCCGTTTGCATCGCAATCAGGGGCGCAAAGTGCGCGTGTTCAAATGCGGCCCGGACTTTCTTGACCCGATGATTCTCGAGCGCGCCAGCGGTGCGCCGGTGTATCAACTGGACATGTGGATGGTCGGCGAGCAGGAAAGTCGTCGTCTGTTGTGGGAAGCCGCTGCCGAGGCGGATCTGATTCTGATCGAAGGCGTGATGGGCCTGTTCGACGGCACGCCGTCGAGTGCCGATCTGGCGCGGCACTTCGGTGTACCGGTGCTCGGGGTGATCGACGGCACGGCGATGGCGCAGACCTTTGGTGCGTTGGCGCTAGGTTTGGCGAAGTATCAGCCGGATCTGCCGTTTGCCGGTGTGTTGGCCAATCGTGTCGGAACCTTGCGCCATGCGCAATTGCTCGAAGGCAGCCTCACCGAAGGTCTGCGTTGGTACGGTGCGTTGTCGCGCGAGACTGGCATCGAATTGCCGAGTCGTCACCTCGGTCTGGTTCAGGCCAGCGAGTTGAATGACCTTGATGTGCGTCTCGACGCCGCTGCCGACGCACTGGCCAGTAGTTGCGAGGTAGCGCTGCCACCGGCCGTAGAATTTGCCGCACCGGATGTTATCGCTGTCGAGCCGCTGCTGAAGGATGTGCGCATTGCCGTTGCGCGTGATGAGGCGTTTGCCTTCACCTACGGCGCGAGTCTGGATCTGCTGCGCGCGATGGGTGCTCAGTTGAGCTTCTTCTCACCGATTCGCGATACGCAATTGCCTGAGGCAGACAGTCTGTATCTGCCCGGCGGTTACCCGGAATTGCACCATGTTGCGTTGTCGCAGAACACCGCGATGCTTGAGGCGATTCGCGCGCATCATGCAGCGGGTAAGCCGTTGCTCGCTGAGTGTGGCGGCATGTTGTATCTGCTCGACTCTTTGACGGACGTTGAAGGCACTCGCACCGAATTGGTCGGACTGCTCAAGGGCGACGCGGTGATGCAAAAGCGTCTGGCGGCACTGGCGCTGCAAGCGGTGGATCTGCCGGAAGGTTCGTTGCGCGGGCACACTTATCATCATTCGTTGACGACTACCGAACTGACGCCGATTGCGCGTGGCTTGAGTCCGAATGGTGGGCGTGGTGCTGAGGCGGTTTATCGGGAAGGGCGGATGACGGCTTCTTATGTGCACTTCTATTTTCCGTCGAATCCTGTGGCTATCGCAGCATTGTTTGCACCGTCCCTTGAGGACGCTATCGCGAGCAGGCTCGCTCCTGCAGTGGGCGATGTCGTGCCTGACGAAATGCAATCCCCTGTGGGAGCGAGCCTGCTCGCGAAAGGGCCATGACCGACAACGCATTCTCCGAAGCCGAGCGCCAAGCCGTCTATAAAGCCATCGCCGAACGCCGCGACATGCGCCACTTCACCGGTGGCAGCGTCGAACCGGAGTTGTTGCGCCGACTTCTGGAAGCCGCCCACCAGGCCCCAAGCGTTGGCCTGATGCAGCCCTGGCGCTTCATCCGCATCAGCGACAGTAGCCTGCGCGGCGAGATCCAGAATCTTGTGGAAGAGGAACGCATCCGCACCGCCGAAGCCCTCGGCGAGCGCAGTGACGAGTTCATGAAACTCAAGGTCGAAGGCATCAGTGACTGCGCCGAAGTGCTGGTTGCGGCGCTGATGGATGATCGCGAAAAGCACATCTTCGGGCGCCGCACGCTGCCGGAAATGGACATGGCCTCGCTGTCCTGCGCGATCCAGAATCTGTGGCTGGCCTCGCGTGCCGAAGGCTTGGGCATGGGCTGGGTCTCGCTGTTCGAGCCGCAGGCGTTGGCGGATTTGCTGAAGTTGCCCGAAGGTGCCAAGCCTCTGGCCGTTTTATGTCTGGGCCCGGTCAAGGAATTCTATCCGGCGCCGATGCTGGTACTCGAAGGGTGGGCGCAGGCGCGTCCGCTCAATGAGTTGCTGTTTGAGAATTATTGGGGAGTGAGTCAATGAGTGTGGCGTTGTTGAGTGTCGCCGCGGTCGCGCTGGATGCGCTGCTGGGTGAACCGAAACGCTGGCATCCGCTGGTGGCGTTCGGCAATTTTGCCGGGCGCATCGAGCAACGTTTCAACGCCGGTGGGCGGGGCTGGCGCAGCCATGGCGTCACCGCGTGGGTGATCGCGGTGGTGCCGCTGACCTTGCTCGCCACGGCGTTTTCCTGGGCGCCGTATGTGGGTTGGGTCGTCGAGATTCTGGCGTTGTATTGCGCCCTCGGCATGCGCAGCCTCGGCGAGCATGTCGCGCCGGTAGCCGCAGCCTTGCGCGCGGATGATCTGGATGAGGCGCGCAAGCGAGTCGGCTATCTGGTCAGTCGTCAGACCGATGAACTCGACAGCACTGCTGTCGCTCGCGCTGCCACTGAGTCAGTGTTGGAAAACGGCAGTGACGCGGTGTTTGCCGCGCTGTTCTGGTTTGTCGTCGCCGGAGCCCCGGGCGTGGTGCTCTATCGCTTGAGCAACACGCTCGATGCGATGTGGGGCTATCGCAACGAACGCTTCGAGCGTTTCGGTTGGGCAGCGGCAAAAATCGACGACGTGTTGAACTACATTCCTGCGCGTCTGGTGGCGTTGACCTACGCGCTATTGGGCAAAACCCGACTCGCGCTTAAGTGCTGGCGCACACAGGCACCGAAGTGGGATAGCCCTAACGCAGGTCCCGTGATGGCGGCTGGCGCTGGTGCGCTGGGCGTGGAATTGGGTGGGCCGGCGATTTATCACGGTGAACTGCATGAGCGTCCGCAACTCGGCGAAGGGCAACCGGCCGATGCCGACTCCATCGACCGTGGCTGGCAATTGGTCCAGCGCGGCGTATGGTTATGGCTGCTGATTCTTTGCGTTGGGGCTGAATTCTATGCTTGAGCACGGTGGCCGGCTGCGCAAGGCGGCGCACGATTACGGCATCGCCGAGGCGGACTGGCTCGACCTGTCCAGCGGTCTTGCGCCGTGGCCGTTCCCGATCCCGGACATCCCGCTGCGCGCCTGGGCGCGCCTGCCGGAAACCGATGACGGTCTGGAGCAGGCGGCGTGCGATTACTACGGTGCCACGCAAGTGCTGCCGGTGGCCGGTTCGCAGATGGCCATTCAGTTGCTGCCGCGTTTGCGTCGCGCTGGCAAGGTTGGCGTTTTATCGCCGTGCTATGCCGAGCATGCCGAGGCCTGGCGCCGCAGTGGCTACATCGTGCGCGAAGTGCTGGAGCAGGAAGTCGAGTTCTTTCTCGATAACCTCGACGTGCTGGTCGTGGTCAATCCGAACAATCCGACCGGCCTGAGCCTGACACCGGCACGGCTGCTCGACTGGCATGCGCGACTGGCGCAGCGCGGTGGCTGGCTGGTGGTCGATGAAGCGTTCATGGACAACACGCCGCACCTGAGCCTGGCGGCTCACGCGCATCAGGTCGGGCTGATTGTGCTGCGTTCATTCGGCAAGTTTTTTGGCCTCGCCGGTGTGCGTTTGGGGTTTGTCCTGGCCGAGCGCAAGTTGCTCAGGTTGCTCGCCGAACAGGTCGGGCCATGGGTGGTGAGCGGGCCGACACGGGTGCTCGGGCAAGCGTGTCTGCAAGACACTGAAGGCCACACACGCCAGCGGATTCGCAGCGAAGAAGCGAGCGAGCGGCTGGCCGCACTGCTTGAACGCTACGGCTTCAAACCGCAGGGCGGCTGCGCGTTGTTTCAGTGGCTGGTCACTGATAAGGCGCCAGCGCTGCACGAATTCATGGCCCGACGCGGCATTCTCCTGCGCATCTTCACGCACAACAGCAGCCTGCGCTTCGGCTTGCCGGCTGATGCGGCTGAAGAGGCGCGTCTGGAACAGGCTTTAATCGCTTTCACCAAGGACAACCCATGACCACCCTGATGGTGCAAGGCACCACTTCCGATGCCGGCAAAAGCACACTGGTCACGGCGCTGTGCCGCTGGGCAACACGTCAGGGTGTGG
Organism: Pseudomonas sp. NPDC087690; assembly: GCF_044743175.1. Taxonomy (NCBI): domain Bacteria; kingdom Pseudomonadati; phylum Pseudomonadota; class Gammaproteobacteria; order Pseudomonadales; family Pseudomonadaceae; genus Pseudomonas; species Pseudomonas sp. NPDC087690. The sequence goes on along the minus strand of NZ_JBIUVX010000035.1, from coordinate 24,156 downwards.
CGGTCGTGCCGTTCAAGCCGCAGAACATGGCGCTCAACAGCGCGGTGACAGCCGACGGTGGCGAGATTGGCCGAGCGCAAGCCGTGCAGGCGCAAGCGGCGTTTCTTGAGCCGCACACCGACATGAACCCTGTTCTGCTCAAACCGAACAGCGACACCGGCGCCCAAGTGATCATTCATGGTCGCGCGGTGACGTCGATGAATGCCGTGGCGTATCACGACTACAAAGCCATCGCCATGCAAGCTGTTCTGGCTTCTCATGAGCGACTCAGCGCCGCGTATCCACTGGTGATGGTCGAAGGTGCTGGCTCGCCGGCGGAGATCAATCTGCGTGCCGGCGACATCGCCAACATGGGTTTTGCCGAAGCGGTGGATTGTCCGGTGCTGCTGATTGCCGATATCAATCGCGGCGGGGTTTTTGCCCATCTGGTCGGCACGCTGGAACTGCTTTCGCCGAGCGAACAGGCGCGGGTCAAAGGTTTCATCATCAACCGTTTTCGCGGCGACATCGCCTTGCTGCAACCGGGCCTCGACTGGCTGGAACAGCGCACCGGCAAACCGGTGGTGGGCGTGCTGCCGTACGTGATGGATCTGCATCTGGAGGCCGAGGACGGCATCGACCAGCGCCAGACTGACAAGGCTGAGCAGGTTCTGAAAGTGCTGGTGCCGGTGTTGCCGCGCATCAGTAACCACACCGATTTTGATCCGCTGCGCCTGCATCCGCAGGTCGACCTGCAATTTGTCGGGCCGGGGCAGGCGATCCCTCCCGCTGATCTGATCATTCTGCCGGGCTCGAAAAGCGTGCGCAGCGATCTGGCGTATCTGCGCGCCAACGGCTGGGACACTGCGATCGCCCGGCATTTGCGTTACGGCGGCAAAGTGCTGGGGATTTGCGGTGGTCTGCAGATGCTCGGCGAACAGGTGCACGACCCGCTCGGCCTCGAAGGCGCTCCCGGTTCGAGTGCTGGTTTGGGCTTGCTGGCCTTTGAAACGACGCTTGAAGCCGAGAAGCAATTGCGCAATGTGCGGGGGCGGCTGGCGCTGGAAGATGCCGTAGTCAGCGGTTATGAGATTCATGCGGGAGTGACCAGCGGGCCGGCGCTGGAGAGTGCAGCGGTGTATCTGGATGACGGTCGTTGTGATGGTGCGCAGAGTCTGGACGGGCAGGTGATCGGTACATACCTGCATGGCTTGTTCGAATCGCCGGCGGCGAGTGCGGCGTTGCTGCGCTGGGCCGGGTTGAGCGATGTGCAGGAGGTGGATTATCACGGCTTGCGCGAGCGTGATATCGAACGGTTGGCGGATCTGGTCGAGAAGCATCTGGATACTGATCTGTTGCGTCAGCTCTGTGAGATTTGAGGTGAATTTAATGGCCTCATCGCGAGCAGGCGAAGGCCTACAGGGTTATGTGTTTTACACAAAATTCATGGCTACTCCAGATCCCTTGTAGGAGTGAGCCTGCTCGTGATAGCGCCACTCGCCTCAACCCACAATTTTCAGGATGACCCCATGCTCCAACTGATCCTCGGCGGCGCCCGCTCCGGCAAAAGCCGCCTCGCGGAAAAACTCGCCACCGACAGCAATCTATCGGTCACCTACATCGCCACCAGCCAGCCGCTCGATGGCGAGATGAGCGATCGCGTTGCCCATCATCGCGCGCGTCGCCCGGCCGATTGGGCGCTTATCGAAGAACCTCTCGAACTGTCCCGCGTCCTGCGCGAAAGCGCCAGCGCCGAGCGTTGCCTGCTGGTCGATTGCCTGACCCTGTGGCTGACCAATCTGCTGATGCTCGACGATGCCGAGCGTCTCGCCGCCGAGCGTGAAGCCCTGCTCGAATGTCTGGCCTCGCTGCCAGGAGAAATCATTTTTGTCAGCAACGAGACCGGAATGGGTGTCGTGCCGCTGGGCGAATTGACTCGCCGCTACGTCGATGAAGCCGGTTGGCTGCATCAAGCTCTGGCTGAGCGCTGTCAGCGTGTTGTCCTGACGGTCGCCGGCCTGCCCCTGACTTTGAAAGGACCTGCGTTATGACCCAAACCTGGTGGCTGAATCCGTGCAAACCGGTCGATCTCAACGTCGTTGAACAAGCGACGGCACGGCAGCAGCAATTGACCAAACCGGCCGGTTCGCTCGGTCGACTGGAATCGGTCGCGGTGCAACTGGCCGGTCTGCAAGGCCAGGTCAAACCGACACTGAAAGAGGTCTGGATCGCGATTTTTGCCGGCGATCACGGCGTGGTCGCGGAAGGCGTTTCGGCGTTCCCGCAGGAAGTCACCGGGCAGATGCTGCTCAACTTCGTCAGCGGTGGGGCGGCGATCAGCGTGCTGGCGCGTCAGCTCGGCGCGCAGTTGGAAGTGGTCGATCTGGGCACGGTGAATCCCGCGCTGAACCTGCCGGGTGTGCGCCACTTGAACATCGGCGCGGGCACGGCGAACTTCGCTCAGGGTGCGGCAATGACCCAGGCTCAGGGCGAACTGGCGTTGCAGGCCGGTCGCGACAGTCTGCTGCGAGCGAAAGCGGCGGGCGCGCAGTTGTTCATCGGCGGCGAAATGGGCATTGGCAACACCACGGCAGCGAGTGCCTTGGCCTGCGCCTTGCTCGACTGCCCGGTGGTACACCTGACCGGTCCCGGCACCGGGTTGAATGCCGAAGGCGTCAGCCATAAAGCGCAAGTGATCGAGCGCGCGCTGGCGTTGCATGCCGCACAGCGTGGCGATGTCTTGCAGACTCTGTTCAATCTGGGTGGTTTTGAAATCGCCGCGCTGGTCGGTGCCTATCTGGCGGCGGCTCAAGAAGGTATTGCGGTGTTGGTCGACGGCTTTATCTGCACCGTCGCCGCGCTGGTCGCGGTGCGTTTGAATCCGGCCTGTCGCGAGTGGCTGTTGTTCGGTCACCGTGGTGCCGAGCCGGGGCATCGCCATGTGCTGGAAACCCTGCAGGCCGAGCCATTGCTGGAACTCGGTCTGCGTCTGGGCGAGGGCAGCGGCGCGGCGTTGGCGGTGCCGCTGTTGCGTCTGGCCTGCGACCTGCACGGGCAGATGGCGACGTTCGCCGAAGCAGCGGTAGCGGATCGCCCGGCATGACCTTGCGCCTGGATCTGCTGCGTCACGGTGAGACTGAGCTCGGCGGTGGTTTGCGCGGCAGCCTCGACGATGCGCTGACCGAACAGGGCTGGACGCAAATGCGTGCAGCCGTGGTCGAGGGCGGGCCGTGGGATCGGATCGTCAGTTCGCCGTTGCAACGTTGCGCGCGGTTTGCCGCAGAACTGGGTGAGCAACTGAACCTGTCAGTGCATCTGGACAAGGATCTGCAAGAGCTGCACTTCGGCGCGTGGGAAGGGCAGAGCGCGGCGGCGTTGATGGAGACGGATGCCGAGGCCTTGGGGTTGTTCTGGGCTGACCCGTATTCGTTTACTCCGCCGCAGGGTGAGCCAGTCAGTGACTTTTCCTCGCGCGTCCTGAGCGCTGTTGCGCGGCTACACAGCACCTATGCTGGCGAACGGGTTTTACTGGTCAGTCATGGCGGTGTGATGCGTTTGTTGCTGGCGCAGGCGCGGGGGTTGCCGCGTGAACAACTGCTCAATGTCGAGGTCGCTCACGGTGCGTTGTTTGCGCTGACGGTCGCGGCCGACGGTTCGCTCAAGGAAGGTCACTGACATGTTGCCGCTGTGGATCGCTCTGCAATTTCTCAGCAGTTTGCCGGTTCGTTTGCCGGGCATGCCTGAGCCGGAACAGTTAGGGCGTTCGCTGCTGTTTTATCCGCTGGTTGGCTTGCTGTTCGGCGTGATTCTCTGGGCGCTGAATCTGGCGCTGGCCGGCGCGCCGTTGTTGTTGCATAGCGCATTACTGTTGACGGTGTGGGTGTTGCTCAGCGGCGCGTTGCACCTCGATGGCCTGGCCGACAGCGCCGATGCCTGGCTCGGCGGTTTTGGTGATCGCGAGCGCACGCTGACGATCATGAAAGATCCGCGCAGCGGGCCGATTGCGGTGGTGGCGCTGGTGTTGGTGTTGCTGCTCAAGTTCGCGGCGCTGCTGGCGTTGATCGAGCAGGGGCATGGTTTGGTATTGATTGTCGTGCCAGTGCTTGGAAGGGCAGCGTTGCTGGGATTGTTTCTGACCACGCCGTATGTGCGCGCGGGCGGGTTGGGGCAGGCGTTGGCGGATCATTTGCCGCGCAGGGCTGGCTGGCAGGTGCTTGGGGCGAGTGCGCTGGGTTGCTTGGTGATTGCCGGGTTTCACGCGTTTGTGGCGCTGGTGATTTCGCTCGCAGTGTTTGTCTGGCTGCGGCGGGTGATGATGCGGCGGCTGGGCGGGACGACCGGTGATACGGCGGGGGCGTTGCTGGAATTGCTGGAGATGGGGGTGTTGGTGGGGTTGGCGCTGGTCTGACAGATTTTTATCGTTCAAGCCGGCCCCATCGCGAGCAGGCTCACTCCTACAGGGGAGCGCGGTCAACTGTAGGAGTGAGCCTGCTCGCGATAGCAATCTTTCAGGCACCACAAATGTTCAGGGTAAACTCATCTGTAACTTGATTTAACACAGTCGCGGGTATATACACGCATCATGCTTCCTTCTCAGTGTTTGTGCACCAACCTGCGTCGCGCCGCTCGTGGCGTCAGCAGGCATTACGACGGCGCTCTCGACGGCTTCGGGATCAACGTTGCCCAGTATTCTTTGCTGTGCAACCTGCAGCGTCTGGATCAACCGAGCATCTCGGAACTGGCCGAAGCCATGGGCCTGGATCGCAGCACTCTCGGACGCAATCTGCGCGTTCTTGAAGGTGAAGGACTGGTGACGCTGGCCGAGGGCGAAGACATGCGTAACCGCATCGTCAAGCTCACCGAGACCGGCGTGCAGCGCCTGGCAGCAGCACTGCCAGCCTGGGAAGCGGCGCAGCAGCGGTTGATCGACCGTTTGGGCGCCGAGAAGCGTGAAACCTTGCTCAGATTGCTGGATGAACTGGCCTGAGGCCGGTTTTTTCCAAACTCAAGCGGGTATATACCCGCAAGCGGAGAACAACAATGACATCGATGTGGCGTACGTGCGGTTGGGTGTTGGTCGGCAGTGCGCTGATTCTTGCGTTGTCTTTGGGTGTGCGGCATGGCTTCGGTCTGTTTCTGTCGCCGATGAGTGCGCAGTTCGGCTGGGGACGTGAGGTCTTCGCGTTCGCCATTGCACTGCAGAACCTGATCTGGGGCCTGGCGCAACCGTTTACCGGCGCGCTGGCCGACCGTTTCGGCGCGGCAAAAGTCGTGCTGATCGGCGGCGTGCTGTATGCCTTGGGTCTGGTGTGCATGGGTTTATCGGACTCGGCGGTGACGCTGTCGCTGAGCGCCGGTCTGCTGATCGGTATCGGCCTGTCCGGCACGTCGTTCTCGGTAATTCTCGGCGTGGTCGGCCGTGCCGTGCCGCCGGAGAAACGCAGCATGGGCATGGGCATTGCCAGCGCTGCCGGCTCATTCGGTCAGTTCGCGATGTTGCCGGGCACGCTCGGGCTGATCGGCTGGCTCGGCTGGTCGGCGGCGTTGCTGGTGTTGGGCCTGCTGGTGGCGCTGATCGTGCCGCTGGTGAGCATGCTCAAGGACAAACCGCTGCCGGTGCTCGGTCATGAACAAACCCTGTCCGAGGCGCTGCGCGAAGCCTGCTCGCATTCGGGGTTCTGGTTGCTGGCGTTCGGCTTTTTTGTCTGTGGTTTTCAAGTGGTGTTCATCGGTGTGCATCTGCCGGCCTATCTGGTCGATCAGCACTTGCCGGCCAGCGTCGGCACTACAGTGCTGGCGCTGATCGGCCTGTTCAACATCTTCGGCACTTACACCGCTGGCTGGCTCGGCGGGCGCATGTCGAAACCGCGCCTGCTAACCGGTTTGTATCTGCTGCGTGCAGTGGTGATCGTGCTGTTCCTGTGGCTGCCGGTGACCACCACGTCGGCTTATCTGTTCGGCATGGCCATGGGCTTTTTGTGGCTGTCGACGGTGCCGTTGACCAACGGTACGGTGGCGACCTTGTTTGGTGTGCGCAATCTGTCCATGCTCGGCGGTATCGTGTTCCTGTTCCATCAGCTCGGTTCGTTCCTCGGCGGCTGGCTGGGCGGGGTGGTGTATGACCGTACCGGGAGTTATGACTTGATCTGGCAGGTGGCGATCCTTCTGAGTGTGTTGGCGGCTGCGTTGAACTGGCCGGTGCGCGAGCGTCCGGTCGCCCGCCTGCAAACCGCTGCGAGCGCCGCATGAGTCGATTCTGGCCGCGCATGGTCATCAGCGCACTCGGCGCCGCACTGCTGGCGCTGGTGTGGTGGGGCTGGCAGCAGGGCGGCCTGGCCTTGATGCAATTGGGCATGAGCATTTGCTAGAAGCGGGCATGGCGAGTAACGTCGAAGGCTGATGACTGCTCAAGGATGCTCGACATGCTGATGCGCTGGTGTGCTGTTCCCGCGTTGCTGATGGCGTTGACTGGCCTGGCCCAGGCCGCTGACTGTCCAGAATTGCTGCAAGGCTCGCTGCCGAAGTTGCGAGCCAAGGAATCCATCGATTTGTGCAAGCAGTACGCCGACAAGCCGTTGGTGGTGGTCAATACCGCGAGCTTCTGCGGTTTCGCGCCGCAGTTCGAAGGCCTTGAGGCGCTGCATAAGCGCTACGAAGGTCAAGGGCTGGAAATGCTCGGCGTGCCTTCCAATGACTTCAAGCAGGAGTCCAAGGACAGCGCCGAGACCGCCAAGGTCTGTTACGCCAATTACGGCGTGACGTTCGCCATGACCGAGCCGCAGAAGGTTCGTGGTGATGACGCGACACATCTGTTTCAAGTGCTGGCGGCACAGAGCAGCGCGCCGAAGTGGAATTTCTACAAGTATGTGGTCGATCGTCAGGGCAAGGTGATCGCCAACTTCTCCAGCCTGACCAAGCCTGATGATCCGGAATTCATTGCTGCGATCGAGAAGGCCATCGCCTCGAAACCCTTGAAGCCCTGATCTGTAGGAGCTGCGGCACGCTGCGATCTTTTGACTTTAAAAAACAGATCAAAAGATCGCAGCCTCGTTGCACTCGACAGCTCCTACAGGTCGCACAAACTTCAGGCATAAAAAAGCCCCGCCTCTGCAAAGAGAGCGGGGCTTTTGTCGGCGAGGGGGCAGCCTCGCCATGCAGCATCAGAAGCGGTAGGTCGCGCCGACACCGAAACCGTTTGCCGAGTTTTCATACTTGGCGTCGTAGGTCTGGCCACGATTGTTTTCGTTGCGGATCTTCACCGACTCTTCCTTCAGGTACGAGTAAGCGACGTCGATGGTCAGGTCGTCGGTCGGGCTCCAGCCGGCACCGATACTGAAGATGGTGCGGTCACCAGTCGGAATGCGTGGCGAACGGTCTTCGTTGTTGGTCGGCGACTGGTCGAACGTCAGACCGGTACGCAGTACCCATTCCTTGTTCAACTGGTACGAGGTGCCCACGGCGTAAGCCCAGGAGTCGTGCCAGTTCTGGTCTTCGTTGATCGAACCGAACTGGCCGGCCAGCAGCGGCTGAACGCCAGAGTTTTTCACGGTGATTTTTTCCAGCTGGCTCCAACGGGTCCAGGTGGTACCGGCATACACGTTCCAGCGATCGTTGATCGCCTGGGTAACCGAGAGGTCGACCGATTCAGGTGTGGTGATCTTCAGCGAAGCGTCGTACTTCTGGTTGGCGCCCAGACCGACTGCGGCCAGTGCGCCGTAATTGACCTTGGTGTTGCCTTCGAGCTTGTAGTCGACTTTCGAGTGGTAAGTCAGACCGACGCGCGTGCTGTCGGTGGCTTGTACCAGCAGGCCGACGTTGTAGCCCAGCGCGGTGTCGTCACCCTTGATCTTGACCTTGCCGTCCGGCAGGGCTTGAGTGATCGACAGGTTGGATTCCAGCGCACCGTCAATGCGGTTGATGGTTGGACCGAAACCGATCGACACTTTGTCGTTGAAGGCGTAGCTGACGGTCGGTTGGAAAGTGATGACTTGCACTTCGGACTTGCTGCCGAAGTAACGGCCGGCAAAGCCGTTTTCGTAATCAGTGATCAGACCGAACGGCACATAAACACCGAGGCCGAATGCCCAATGCTCATCGATTGGTTTGACATAGAAGCCCATAGGTACAGCGGTGAAGGGCACCATGTCGCCTTTGTTGCTGCCGCCGTTGGGGCTGGAACTGGCATTGCTGATATCGGTGTGAGCATCGACAACGGCTACGCCACCGGTAACCTGTTCGCGCTTGATGCGCGACATGCCAGCAGGGTTGCCATAAACAGTGCTTGCGTCGTCGGCAGAAGAAGATCGCCCGGCAAAACCAGTCCCCATCCCACTGATGCTTTGTTCGTTGAGGGCAAAGCCGGCCGCGAAAATTTGAGTGGAGGCGAGGGTAACGGCGAGGCTAAGGGTGGTTTTGAGCATGACTTTTTTCATTATTAGAACTCCTGGTGATCACCGGGGCGAAAATTACCAACATTTTCGTCCCAGCGCCATAGTCCGTATGCCTTGATTTAGAGCGGTTTTGTAGGACAATCCGACCAGATTCGCGACCTGTTGCAAGATCTTCCGAAACTGGGCAGTCAGCAGGCGACCTGATTCAGCGGTGAAACACAGGTTTGCCAGGCGCAAGTGAAATCGCGCAGGCGACCTTGGGGTTGAAAGGTCTGGCGCCAGATGCGCGCCATGCCGAGCAAATCGGCCGGGTCGGGGAGGGTGGGGTTTTGTTCTTCGACCAGCAGCCAGGCGATGGCAGTGGCATAGCGCAGATTGACGGTCAGTTCGAGGTGCGGGCCACTGAGAAAAGCATGCTGGCTGGCCAGGCCGCGAACGAGGCTGGCGCGTTCCGGATCGAGTGCCAGATAGTCATCCCAGAGTGCCTGGTGGCGGTGCTCGGCAATGCGGTAAAGCCCGTAGCCGCGGCGGTCATGCAGGGCGGAGCCGAGGGCGGACTGACTGGCGGCGATGCCCAGCAACAGGGATTCGGCGGTTGCACAGTGACGTCCCAGGTAGATCAGTGTGGGGCGAATCACGTAGCGGCACAGTTCGCTGGCAGCGATACCCATAAAGCCCTCGATTCTTGTAATGAGGGGCGAGTCCTGAAGGGGCCTTGGCAGCGGTGGATCGGTTCAGGCTCGCCACAAGCGGATCACGCCGCTTGAGTTGAAGTGTAGTGTCATATTCGCAGCGTAAAGGTCTGTTTTTAAAATATTTCCGCCTTCGAGTTATAACCGTTATATCTGAAGGTGCTTAGGCGGTTTGCGCTAAAAGTGAAACATCGGGCAATAAAAAGCCCCGCATTTTGTGCGGGGCTTTTGCTTTTGCAGCCTTTTCGGCTTTCAGGCAACCAGTGCCTGACGGGTACGGTCGATCACGGCCTGCAGCGGTTCAGCGCTGGAGTATTGATCAGGGTACAGACGCTCGCTGTGGCGGGCGATACCGTGCTCGTTGACCAGAGTGAAGCTGAAGCAGCCTTTGCGAGCGGCCATGATCAGGCAGTTCATTGGAGCAAAAGCATTGGTTAGGGTGCGAATGGCATCCTGAGTATGGATTTGAGTAGACATAGTTATTAGGTGTTCCTACAAATGACACGGATAAGAACCGTGCAACGTTAAAACGTTCCAGTAACGTCGACCACCATTGGTCGAACGAAGAACCCGACTGGAACAAAGCAGCCAGTTTGAAGCGCTGATAAGTTGGCGCGCTTGGGCTGGCAGGTAGGTACTTAGGAGGGCAGGCAACACATCGAGGGCAAAGGTTCTGGGCCCGGGGTGAAGATCCTGATCAATTTGCAGGTTGGTTCGGTCAGAGTAAATGGCCTTGGCAACACCCTTTGCATCATTCAAAGGCAGTGTCGTCGCAAGATTTACCTGGAAACCATCGAGGGGTCGTTCCCGCTTTTTTCGGTAAAGGCTTCTTGGAAGAAGGTTGACCGTGGGGATGTGTTCGACCGGAATTGACTTTCAGCTTGGTACTAACGCTGCGGATACTAACGGATAGGCTTGAGCAATGCAAACCCGAAGTGAAAAAACATTGCATGCGCGGAGCCTTTCTGCTTTTGGATACGCAGCACTGCCCCTGATTGGCTCACTTCTCGACCGTTGGTCGCTGTGAAGCAACCTGTCAGAGGCCTCGCCTGAGCGCTTTATCACCAGCTTGAGTGCCTGAATGACCCGAAAAGGCGCATCGATATAACCGGGTAACAGCTACTTGTGCACATTAGTTGCGCGCACTGTAACGACGCTGTCATTTTAATCCTGACCCTGATGGCTGCCTGCATCAAAAGTTTAAGTCAATGAAAAAAAAGGCTTTTCTGAGTTGGTGAAAAAATCGTCAGTTTAACTGCGAGCCCCATTCCACAAGGCTTTGCGAGGGTTGCAACGCGGTTGTCCACTGAGTTATCCACAGCTTCTGTGGATTGTCCCGAGCGCTTGCTCTAGGACGGGCGTGCCGGGTTGTCTTTCGACTTTACCTGTAGGAAAAAGAGAGTAGAGTGGCGCGCCTTCCGATCTGTCCCACAGTGCTTTATGAAGTTTCGCTCAGTATCAGACTCTGTTACCTCACAACCCCTTCCTGTTACCTCGCCCAAGCGCTTTTCCGTGCGTGTTGCCGAATGGCTGCTCGACAGTCCGCGCCTGAGTGACAGCCACAACGCCAAGCATTTGGCCGGCCGCCTGCTCAAGCAGCCGGCGCGCGAAGGCGTAGTGGCGGCACAAAGCCGTCTCGGACAACTGATGTGCCGTGAATGCGGCAATGCCCGCGACCGTCGTATCGGCCAGGACTTGCTGCGTTCGGCAGCTCGCGCGGGTGACCGGCGTGCGCAACAGGAACTCGGTCTCATCGACGACTGAGCTGTCCAAGCTCTGGCGCCTTGGTTAACCTTCAGGCTTTATCGGATCGGCAGGAGTCGCTATGGCTATGGACTTGACCAGCATATTGCTCGGTCTCGCAGGGGCAGGCTTGCCGCTGCTGGCGTTGGCCTGGCAACTGCAACGCCGGGCGAGTAACGCTCAGGCAGACGTGGCGTTGCTCGAAGAGCGGCTGGCCATGGCGCAACTGGCGCAGGACGGGCTCAACGCGCAACTGGATGCCAGTCGCGATGAAGTCGCCGACCTCGGTCAGGCCAACGCCGCGAAACAGGCGGATCTGGCGGCCCTGCGTCGGGAAGTAGAACTGCTGCAGATCGAACGCGACGATGCTCGTGACGCCTCCCATGCCTGGAACCTTGAGCGCGCCAACAAAGAAGCCGAGTTGCGCCGCCTCGACGCTCAGGCCGCTTCGTTGAACGCCGAATTGCGCGAACAGCAGGAAAGCCATCAACAACGCCTCAACGACCTGCAAGGCTCACGCGATGAATTGCGCGCGCAGTTCGCCGAGCTGGCCGGAAAGATTTTCGATGAGCGCGAACAGCGTTTTGCCGAGACCAGTCAGCAGCGTCTCGGGCAATTGCTCGATCCTTTGAAAGAACGCATCCAGTCCTTCGAAAAACGTGTGGAAGAAAGCTATCAGGCCGAAGCCCGTGAGCGTTTCTCGCTGGCCAAGGAATTGGAGCGCCTGCAAGCGCTCAACCTGCGTCTGAGCGACGAAGCAACCAATCTTACACGCGCACTCAAAGGCCAGAAAACCCAAGGCAACTGGGGCGAGTTGATTCTTGAGCGCGTGCTCGAACACGCCGGTCTGGAAAAGGGCCGCGAGTACCAGACGCAGGTCAATCTCAAGGGCCCGGATGGCGAGCGCTTCCAGCCGGATGTGATCATTTATCTGCCGGGCGACAAGCAGGTCGTGGTCGACTCCAAGGTCAGCCTCACCGCGTATCAACAGTACGTCGCCGCTGATGACGACACCCTCGGACAGATCGCGATCAAGCAGCACGTGCTGTCCTTGCGCACTCATGTCAAAGGTTTGGCCGGCAAGGACTACAAGCGTCTGGAAGGCCTGCACAGCCTCGATTTCGTCTTGCTGTTCGTGCCGATCGAAGCGGCATTCTCCGCCGCTTTGCAGGCTGAGCCGACGCTGTTTCAGGAAGCCTTCGACCGCAACATTGTCATCGTCAGTCCCACCACGTTGCTGGCGACATTGCGGGTCATCGACAGCCTGTGGAAACAGGAGCGCCAGAGCCAGAACGCCAGGGAAATCGCCGAACGTGCCGGGTGGCTGTACGACAAGTTCGTGCTGTTCATCCAGGATCTGGATGAGGTCGGCAATCGTCTGCAGCAACTGGACAAGGCCTACAGCTCAGCGCGCAACAAGCTGACCGAGGGACGCGGCAATCTGGTCAGTCGCAGCGAGCAGCTCAAACTGCTCGGCGCGCGGGCGAGCAAGAGCTTGCCGGCGGATTTGCTGGAACGGGCGATGACCGATGTCGATGGTCTCGTCGAGCTTCCCGAGTGACTCTAAAAGCTTCGTCAGATCGCCGCCCGGAGCAGGCTCGCTCCCACATTGGAATGCATTCAAACTGTGGGAGCGAGCCTGCTCGCGAAGGCGTCAGTAAAGTCACCACCTATAGCGGCAAATACCGACTCAATAACGCCCGCAACGCCGCCGGTTTCACCGGTTTCGGCAGATAATCCAGCCCCGCCGCATGCACCTGCGCGACCGTCTCCGGCCGGCCGTCCGCACTGATCACCACACCCGGTACCGGCTCGCCCAACGTGGTGCGCAACCAGGCCATCAAGTCAGTGCCGGTGTCGCCGTGATCCAGGTGATAGTCGACCAGTGCCAGTTGCGGGCGCACGCCTTCGCTCAGCAATGCCGCGCACTCCTCGCGATTGCGCGCCGTCCACACCTGGCATCCCCAACGACTCAACAAGCTGTGCATACCGATCAGAATGCTGTCTTCATTGTCGATGCACAGCACCCGTGCGCCGCTGTGCAATGTGCCATTCAACTCGACAGAAATGCTCGACGGTACGGATTGCGTCGGTGCCAATGGCACGCTGACGCTGAATACACTGCCGCGTCCTGGCCACGAACGCACACGTAGCGTATGGCCGAGCACGCGACACAAACCGTCGGCAATCGCCAATCCAAGCCCCAGACCTTTTTCGGCACGGGTCTGATGACTGTCGAGACGTTTGAACTCTTCGAAAATTACCTGCAGCTTGTCTTCCGGAATACCCGGTCCGCGATCCCACACTTCCAGCGACAATTCTTCCCCGCAGCGACGCACGCCCAGCAGCACCGGACCTTTGGCGTAGCGGAAGGCGTTCGTCAGGAAGTTCTGCAAAATCCGTCGCAACAATTTGCTGTCGCTGTCGATGCGCAAATGGCTGCTGCGCACGCGAAAGCTCAAGCCTTGTTCTTGCGCCAGCGCCTTGAATTCGGCGCCGAGAATGTCGAACAACTCATTGAGTGCAAAAGGCTTGCGGTCCGGGTTGATCTTGCCGTTTTCCAGCCGCGAGATGTCGAGCAGATCGCTGATCAAGTCCTCGGCCGAACGCAGCGAACTGTCGAGGTGTTGCACCAGTTTCTGCGCTTCGCTACTCAAGCCATCGTCCTGATGGGAGAGGGCGGCGGAGAACAGCCGTGCAGCGTTCAGCGGCTGCATCAAGTCATGACTGACCGCCGCGAGGAAGCGGGTTTTCGATTGGTTTGCCGCCTCGGCGGTACCTTTGGCTTCGGTCAGCGCGACGTTGAGTTGCGACAACTCTTGCGTGCGTTCGCTGACGCGTTGCTCGAGGCCCTCGTTGGCCTCGGTCAGCGCCTGCTCAGCCTCGCGGAACGCGGTGATATCGGTGAAACTCATGACAAAACCACCGCCCGGCATCGGGTTGCCGATCAACTCGATCACCCGGCCGTTGGGAAACAGCCGTTCCGAGGTGTGCGCGCGGCCCTGGCGCATCCAGTGCAGGCGGCGGGCAACGTGTACCTCCGCTTCGCCTGGGCCACACAAACCGCGCTCGGCGTTGTAGCGAATGATGTCGGCAATCGGCCGCCCGACGCTGATCAGACCGTCGGGATAATTGAACAGCTCCAGATAACGCCGGTTCCACGCCACCAGTTTCAGCGACTGGTCGACCACGCTGATGCCTTGGGTGATGTTCTCGATCGCGCCTTGCAACAAGGCGCGGTTGAATTGCAGCACCTCCGATGCTTCGTCAGCGATCCGGACGACGTCCTCCAGTTGCATTTCCCGACCTTCGATGGCGGCTTTTACTACAGCGCGCGTAGAAGAGGCGCCAAGTACACCGGCCAGCAAGCGCTCGGTGTGAGCGATCCATTCGCCGTCGGCATTCTGGTTCGGATTGAAGCCCTTGCCTTGACGATAGGCAAAGCGGATGAAGCTCTGGCGCGCACGCTCTTCACCGACAAAGCGCGCGGCCAGTTGCAGCAAATCGTCGATCTGCACCGCCAGCATCGAGCGTGCACTGGGCCGCGCGCTGATCTCCTGACCAATGAAACGCCCGGCCTGCCAATGCTCTGACACCCGCGTACGGGACAGCACCGAGACCCACGCAAACAGCGTGAAATTACCCGCCAGCGACAGCACCACGCCTTGGGTCAGCGGGGTGATCGGCAGATTCAGCGGATTGCTGTGCAACCACGCCAGCCCCGGGAAACTGCTCAGCGACCAGCCAAGGCTGTGCGCGGCGATCGGCAGAATCAGTGTGTAAAACCACAGGAATGTGCCCGCGGCCAAACCTGCGAAAACGCCACGGCGGTTGGCCTGCTTCCAGTACAGGGCGCCGAGCATGGCCGGTGCCAGTTGAGTCACGGCAGCAAAAGCGATCTGGCCGATGGTGGCGAGGCTGGCGGTGGAGCCGAGCAAACGGTAGCTGACATATGCCAGCAGCAGGATCACCACGATGCTCACCCGGCGCACCGACAACATCCACTGGCGGAACACTTCGAACGGGCGCTCGGCGTTGTTGCGCCGCAGCAGCCACGGCAACAGCATGTCGTTGGAAACCATGGTCGACAACGCCACGCTGGCGACAATCACCATGCCGGTCGCCGCCGAAGCGCCGCCGATAAACGCCAGCAACGCCAGCGCTGGATGGGCCTGCGCCAAGGGCAGGCTGATGACGAAAGAGTCGGGCAAGACGTCGCTCGGCAGCATCATCTGACCGGCCAGAGCGATCGGCACTACAAACAGCGCGGCCAAGGCCAGGTAAGCCGGGAACACCCATTTGGCCAGACGCAGATCCTGTGGATCGATGTTTTCCACCACGGTGACGTGGAATTGCCGTGGCAGGCAGATGATCGCCATCATCGCCACGCCAGTCTGCACCACCATTGATGGCCAATTGATGGTTTCTTTCCAGTATTCCTCAAGGCGCGGCGCGAGCATCGCTTGATTGAACAGGTCGTCGAAACCGTCATACAGGCCATAGGTGACGAAGGCGCCGACGGCAAGAAAGGCAAACAGCTTGACCAGCGATTCGAAGGCAATCGCGAGCACCATGCCGCGGTGGTGTTCGGTGGCATCGAGGTTGCGTGTACCGAAGACGATGGTGAACAGCGCCAGCACCAGCGATACGATCAGCGCGGTGTCCTGGGCGCGGGTACCCATGGCGTCGGCGCCGGCGCCAATCAACAGGTTCACACCGAGGACGATGCCTTTGAGTTGCAGGGCGATGTAGGGCAGAACGCCGACCAGACAGATCAGCGCGACCACCACCGCCAGCGATTGCGATTTACCGTAGCGCGCGGCGATGAAGTCGGCGATGGAGGTGATGTTCTCCTGTTTGCTGATCATCACCATTTTTTGCAGGACCCACGGCGCCCCCACCAGCAGCAGGATCGGCCCGAGGTAAATCGGCAGGAATGACCACAGTTGTTCTGCTGCCTGGCCGACCGCACCGAAGAACGTCCAACTGGTGCAGTAAACCGCCAGTGACAGGCTGTACACCCAAGCACGCATGCGCGGCGGCAACGGCGTGCTGCGACGGTCGCCGTAGAAGGCGATGGCGAACATGATGGCCATATAGGCCAGGGCGACGGCGGCGATCAGCCCGGTGGACAACGACATGCAACACTCCCGACAGAAGACTCCCCGGCACTCCTGCCCGGGCGGACAGTCTCGCACGCGCGAGGCGGTTAGTCAGTGTCGACCAAGGTCGTGGCGTGGCGGGGTGTCGCAGGTTTGAATGGAGGCGTTGTGCGATGACATTGCCAGGCATCGAACCCTGTAGGAGCTGTCGAGTGAAACGAGGCTGCGGTCTTTTGATCTTTCAAAATCAAAATCAAAAGATCGCAGCGTGCCGCAGCTCCTACATGAATATCGATGTCAGTCCTGACGCAGCGCAATATCGATCAGACGATGCAACTCTTCAACCTCAAGCGCCGCCGCCGAAAACAGGATCCGGAACACCACCGGCGCCACCACCAGATTGATCAACCGATCAACACTCGGCGCCGTCTCATCGGGGTGCCGCGCAATGATCGTCTGCAACTGCGCGCCAATGATCGTCACGCAATACCCCGGCGTCGCGCTCGCCTGCACGTCACGCATCATGTTGCGGCCGGGTTCGGAACTCATCTCGTCGAGATACTGCTCGGCCCAGGCGCGGATATCGCTGCGCAGACTGCCGGTTTCAGCCGGTTCGCTGTCCGGACGCATGCGGGCGAGGGCGACATCTGCCAGCAACGCTGCGAGATCGCCCCAGCGCCGATAAATCGTCGACGGCGTCACTCCGGCGCGCGCGGCAATTTGCGGCACGGTCACCGTCGAGCGCTCCTGTTCCTGCAGCAGTGCGCGGACTGCCGAGTGAATCGACTCTTGCACCCGGGCACTGCGACCGCCGGGGCGTAAACCTTCTTTAATAGCCATGCGGCAGACCTTAACACAAAGAATTTGCTTTAAGCGTGAGGCAGTAGCACACTCCGCAAAAGCAAAAAATTAGCTTTTGCGGAGTGTGCCCATGACCAGCCTTGCTTCCCATCGATCCAGCCTGTGGTTTCTGGCGATCACCTTACTCAGTTTTCTCGCCGCGTCCACGGCGCCGACGCCGCTGTATCACCTGTATCAGGATCAGCTGCATTTCTCGGCAGCGGTGCTGACGCTGATCTTCGGCGTCTACGCGCTCAGTCTGTTGGCGGCTCTATTGACCGTGGGCTCACTGTCCGATCACCTCGGACGCAAACCGGTGATCTTCACCGCCGTGCTGTTGAATGCGCTGGCGATGTTGCTGTTCATCTACGCCGATAGCGTAACGTGGCTGATCAGTGCTCGCGTCCTGCAAGGTTTTGCCACCGGTATGGCGACGGCGGTATTGAGTGCTACGTTGCTCGACACCGATCACCAGCAAGGCCCGTTGATCAATAGCGTCGCGCCGCTGCTGGGGATGGCGCTGGGTGGCATGGGTTGCGGGTTGCTCGCCGAATTTGCCCCGGCACCACTGCAATTGACCTATTGGCTGTTGCTCGGTTTGTTTGTGTTGCAGGGCATTTATGTCTGGCGCTTGCCCGAAAGCGCTTCGCCTCAGGCCGGCGCCTGGGCGTCTTTACGGCCAACGTTGCATGTGCCGGTTCAAGCGCGCTCAACGTTGTGGAAAGTTCTGCCATTGAATACCGCAACGTGGGCGCTCGGTGGTTTCTATGCCTCGCTAGCGCCGTCACTGGTGCGCACTGCCACTGGGTCGACGTCCAACCTGATCGGCGGCGCGACGGTAGCGGCACTGACAGTGACCGGCGCGCTGATGATCTTCACCTTGCGCAATCGCAGCGCCAAACGCGCATTGCAGCTGGGCGCAAGCTTGTTGCCGATGGGGCTGGTGCTGATTCTGCTCGGCGTGCACAGCGCCAGTCTGTCGCTGTTTTTCCTCGGCACGTTGGTGGCCGGGTGCGGCTTCGGTTCCGGGTTTCTCGGTGCTGTGCGCAGCCTGGTGCCGCTGGCGCTGTCCCATGAACGGGCGGGTTTGATGTCGGCGTATTACGTGCTCAGTTATCTGGCGTTCTGCTTGCCGGCGTTGCTCGCCGGGCACTTGTCGCGCAGCTACGGTCTGCTGGCGACCACCGATGGTTACGGAGCGATTTTGATCGTGCTGGCCGTCGGCGCGTTGTTGCTCAGCCTGCGTCCTGCGCCGGCCAAAGTGTGCCGCGCTCCATAATCGCTGCGGTTTCGGTTAGCCTTGCCCAGCCTTCTTTTCACGGATCGACTCATGAAGATTATTCGCAGCAAAACCTTTACCGCCGAGCGCGCCTGGGGCGCGCTGGACATCGCCAACATGAACGGCATCACCACGCGCCTGCACTGGACCGATCAGCCGTACCAATGGCACGTCAACGACGGCGAGGAAGTGTTCGTGGTGCTCGATGGCCAGGTACTGATGCATTACCGTGAAAAAGGCGAGGAAAAACAGGTGCAGCTCGACGTCGGTGACATTTTCCATGCCTCGGTTGGCACCGAGCATGTCGCCCACCCGCAAGGCGTGGCGCGGATTTTGGTCATCGAATCCGCGGGCAGTGTCTGATTGCTTATTGGTAAAACAGATAACAGTTAGAGATATTACCCGTTATATAGATATTCGATTCGGTTCTACCATGGACTCAACCTCACCAGAGGACAGGAGCTCATGATGATTTGCCCCAACAGCGCCAAACCCGGCATCAAGCCGTTCAGCCAGCTTCAGCATCCGCGTGAAGTGATCCGCCAATTCACCCCGAACTGGTTCGCCGCGACCATGGGTACTGGTGTGCTGGCGTTGGCGCTGGCGCAACTGCCCTTGGCCATTCCTGGCCTGCACGCTATCGCTGAAGGTTTGTGGTTGTTCAACATTCTGTTGTTCAGCCTGTTTACCGCTGCCTACGCTGCGCGCTGGATCTTGTTCTTCGATGAAGCACGGCGGATTTTCGGCCACTCCACGGTATCAATGTTCTTCGGCACCATTCCCATGGGCCTGGCGACGATCATCAACGGCTTTCTGTTGTTTGGTCTGCCGCGTTGGGGCGACGGTGTGATTCATCTCGCCGAAGTGCTGTGGTGGATCGATGTGGCCATGTCGCTGGCTTGCGGCGTGCTGATTCCGTACATGATGTTTACCCGTCAGGAACACAGCATCGACCAGATGACTGCGGTTTGGCTGCTGCCGGTCGTGGCAGCAGAAGTGGCGGCGGCCAGTGGTGGTTTACTCGCGCCGCATCTCACCGATGCCCACTCGCAACTGGTGGTGCTGACGACGAGCTACGTGCTCTGGGCCTTTTCCCTACCGGTAGCGTTCAGCATTCTGACGATCCTGCTGCTGCGCATGGCCCTGCATAAACTGCCCCACGAAAACATGGCCGCTTCGAGCTGGCTGGCCCTCGGCCCGATCGGCACCGGCGCGCTGGGCATGTTGCTGCTCGGCGGAGATGCGCCTGCGATCTTCGCGGCGAATGGCCTGCCGGGCATCGGTGAAATCGCCTCGGGTCTTGGGCTTATTGCAGGGATCACCCTGTGGGGATTTGGTCTGTGGTGGATGCTGATGGCGCTGCTGATCACCGTGCGTTACTTGCGTGACGGCATTCCGTTCAACCTCGGCTGGTGGGGATTCACCTTCCCGTTGGGCGTGTATTCGCTGGCAACCCTGAAACTGGCGAGCACTCTGAACCTGACGTTTTTCAGCGTCGTCGGCACGCTGTTGGTGATGTTGCTGGCGGTGATGTGGCTGATTGTCGGCAAACGCACCGTGCAAGGTGCGTGGCGTGGTGAGCTGTTTGTCTCGCCATGTATTGCAGGTTTGAAGAAATAACCTGAAAAGTTTAGGTAAGGTGTGGCCTGGATCGCGGTTCGAGAATCCAATAAGCAGTACCCAGGCCTCTCTACCTTAAACATCAGGGAAACACGGAAGATGAGTCACCCCTCACAGTTCAACCTGCTGCGCACCCGGCGCTTCCTGCCGTTCTTTATTACCCAGTCGCTGGGCGCGTTTAACGACAACGTGTTTAAACAGTCACTGATCCTGGCCATTCTCTATCGATTGACCATCGAAGGTGATCGCTCGATCTGGGTCAATCTGTGCGCGCTGTTGTTTATCCTGCCGTTTTTCCTGTTCTCGGCACTGGCCGGACAGTTCGGGGAAAAATTCGCCAAGGACGCGCTGATCCGTCTGATCAAACTCGCGGAAATCGCGATCATGGCCGTAGGATCCGTCGGTTTCCTGTTCGATCATCTGTCACTGATGCTGGTGGCGCTGTTCGCCATGGGCACGCACTCGGCGCTGTTCGGGCCGGTGAAGTATTCGATCCTGCCGCAGGCGCTGCGTGAGGATGAGTTGGTCGGCGGCAACGGTCTGGTGGAGATGGGCACGTTTCTGGCGATTCTCGCCGGGACGATTGGTGCCGGGGTGATCATGTCCTCGACTCATTACGCGCCGTTGGTGTCGAGCGCCATCGTCGGCATCGCCGTATTGGGTTATCTGGCCAGCCGTAGCATTCCCCGCGCGGCGGCCTCTTCGCCAGAGATGCGTCTGAACTGGAACATCTTCAGTCAATCCTGGGCGACGTTGAAACTCGGTCTGGGCCAGACCCCAGCGGTGTCGCGCTCGATTGTCGGCAACTCGTGGTTCTGGTTTGTCGGGGCGATTTACCTGACGCAGATCCCTGCCTATGCCAAGGAATGGATGCACGGCGATGAGACCGTGGTCACCTTGATTCTCACGGTGTTCTCGGTCGGTATCGCGCTGGGCTCGATGCTTTGCGAGAAGCTCTCCGGGCGCAAGGTCGAGATCGGTCTGGTGCCGTTCGGCTCGTTCGGCCTGACCGTGTTCGGGCTGTTGCTGTGGTGGCACTCCGGTGGAATCCCCGACAGTGTCACCGGCCATAGCTGGATCGAGGTGCTGGGCTTTGTGCACACTTGGGCGGTGCTGATCGACATCCTCGGCCTCGGCATTTTTGGCGGTTTCTATATTGTGCCGCTGTACGCGCTGATCCAGTCACGCACCGCCGAGAACGAGCGGGCTCGGGTGATCGCCGCCAACAACATTCTCAACGCACTGTTCATGGTGGTCTCGGCGATTGTTTCGATCGTGTTGTTGAGCGTGGTGCAATTGTCGATTCCGCAGTTGTTCCTGGTGGTGTCGCTGCTCAACATCGGCGTTAACGCCTACATCTTCAAGATCGTCCCCGAGTTCAGCATGCGTTTCTTGATCTGGCTGCTCAGCCATTCCATGTACCGCGTCGAACATCGCAACCTTGACGCGATTCCTGACGAAGGCGCGGCACTGCTGGTGTGCAACCATGTGTCGTTCGTCGATGCCTTGCTGATTGGTGGCGCAGTGCGTAGGCCGATTCGCTTTGTCATGTATTACAAGATCTACAACCTGCCAGTGCTGAACTTTATCTTTCGCACGGCGGGGACCATTCCTATCGCCGGTCGCCAGGAAGACATTCAGATCTACGAAAAGGCCTTCACGCGGATTGCCCAATATCTGAAGGACGGTGAGTTGGTATGCATCTTTCCGGAAGGCAAGCTGACCGCCGACGGCGAGATGAATGAATTCCGGGGCGGGTTGACGCGGATTCTCGAAGAAACGCCGGTGCCGGTGATTCCACTGGCGTTGCAAGGGCTGTGGGGAAGTTTCTTCAGTCGCGATCCGAATAAAGGTGTGTTTCGGCGGTTGTGGTCGCGGGTGACGTTGGTGGCGGGTTCGCCGGTGGACGTAGATGCGGCGGAGCCGGCGAAGTTGCAGGTGTTGGTGGGGGAGTTGCGCGGGGCCGTTAGATAGTCGCTGATTGTGTTGGCCTTATCGCGAGCAGGCTCACTCCTGCATTTGAAATGCGTTTCCCTGTAGGAGTGAGCCTGCTCGCGATTGCGGTAGATGCCTAGGCGCTGACCTTAAGGCCAATCAACCCGGTAATGATCAACGCCACACTGGCCAGCCGAATCAACGCCATCGACTCGCCAAACAGAATGATCCCGGCAATCACCGTGCCCACGGCGCCGACACCGGTCCAGATCGCGTAAGCCGTGCCCAGCGGCAATTCCTTCATCGCAAGGCCGAGCAAACCAAGGCTGATGGCCATGGCCGCAACAGTCAGAGCGGTAGGTAGCGGGCGGGAGAAACCGTCGGTGTATTTCAGGCCAACGGCCCAGCCGACTTCGAACAGGCCGGCGAAAAACAGAATGATCCAGGACATGAAAGACCTCCATCGATTGACGGGGTCGTCCCCAGATTAGTGACTCGATCGAGCCGCAGGGTCGTCCCCGCGTTGCGCGATAGTTTGACCAGCATTAATCCGGGGATCAAGTTTCGCCTCAGTCGGCGGCTTGTTGCACCGAGGCCTCGCGATCTTCCTTCTCGCTCATGCGTCGGAAGTAGGTCGAAAGCAGCGCCCCGGAAATGTTGTGCCACACACTGAACAAAGCACTCGGCACCGCCGCCAATGGCGAAAAGTGCGCACTGGCCAGCGCGGCACCCAGGCCGGAGTTCTGCATGCCGACTTCCAGGGCCAGCGACTTGCGCTGGGCCAGTGGCAACTTGAACAGACGCCCGGTGAAGTAACCCAGCAGATAACCGAAGCTGTTGTGCAGCATCACCACGGCCATGATCAACAGACCGGATTCGGCAATCTTCGCCTGACTCGCGGCTACCACGGCAGTGACGATGATTACGATGCTGACCACCGACACCAGCGGCAACACGTCTACGGCGTGACGAACCTTGTCGCCGAGCAGGCGCTGGGCCACCACACCAAGGATGATCGGCAGCAACACCACTTGCAGGATCGACCAGAACAACTCCATGAACGATACCGGCAACCATGCCGAGGCCAGCAGCCAGATCAACGCCGGGGTCAGCAGTGGGGCGAGGAGGGTGGTGACGGCAGCGATCGCGACCGACAACGCCAGATCGCCGCGAGCCAGCCAGGTCATCACGTTGGACGACGTGCCGCTTGGGCAGCAGCCGACAAGAATCACGCCGACGGCGATTTCTGGCGGCAAATGAAATGCCTGGCAGAGCAACCACGCCACGCCGGGCATGATCACGAAGTGTGCAACCACGCCCAGTGCCACGCGCCATGGGTGGCGGGCAACAGCAGCGAAGTCGTCGAGTTTGAGGGTCAGGCCCATGCCGAACATCACCAGGCCGAGCAGCGGCACGATCGCGCTTTTGAGACCGAGGAACCATGCCGGTTGCAGGAACGCCACGACGGCGAAAATCAGAACCCAGTAAGCGAAGGTATTGCCGACAAAGCGGCTGAGTGCAGCCAGTGCGCGCATGGCTTGATCCTTATTATTAAATGAACACCATAAAACCAAATGTAGGAGTGAGCCTGCTCCGGGCGGCGATCCGACGATGGCGGTTGTTCAGTCAACAGTGGTGTTGAATGTCAGTCCCTCATCGTCGGATCGCCGCCCGGAGCAGGCTCACTCCTACAGTTTGGATATCACAAGGCGTTAGATCCCCTGCGGAGTCTCTTCACCACCCAACGCTTCCACCAGCGCCGGCAAGAAATCACCAAACGTCAGCATCATCAGGGTGAAGCTGGCATCCAGTTGCCCCAGCGCTTCATCGCCGCCGTCCTGTTCCGCCTGATCCTGCAGCAGATCTTCGAACTTCAGGCGTTTGACGGTCATCTTGTCGTCGAGCATGAACGACAGCTTGTCCTGCCAGGCCAACGACAGCTGGGTCACGACTTTGCCAGTGCTCAGGTGCAGCTGGATTTCTTCGCTGGTCAGATCCTGACGTTTGCAACGCACGATACCGCCGTCTTCGTGGGTATCGCGCAGTTCGCACTCGTCCAGTACATAGAAGTCGTCGGCGGCTTTCTGCGTGGTGACCCAATCGGTCATGACCGCTGTCGGTGCCATTTTTACCGTCAACGGACGGACGGGCAGGGTGCCGATCACTTCACGCAGGGTCGACAGCAGGTCTTCGGCGCGTTTCGGGCTGGCCGAGTTGACCAGGATCAGGCCCTGTTTCGGCGCAATCGCGGCGAAGGTCGACGAGCGACGGATAAAGGCGCGCGGCAGGAACGCCTGGATGATTTCATCCTTGATCTGATCGCGTTCCTTCTTGTAGACCTTGCGCATCTGTTCGGCTTCGATCTCTTCGACCTTTTCCTTGACCGCGTCACGCACGACGCTGCCCGGCAGAATGCGTTCTTCTTTACGCGCGGAAATCAGCAGGAAGTCACCGCTGACGTGCACCAATGGAGCATCTTCGCCTTTGCCGAACGGCGCGACGAAACCGTAGGTGGTCAACTCCTGGCTTGCACATGGACGCGCCAGTTTGGTGGCCAGTGCAGTTTCCAGCGCCTC